>CALJRU010000021.1 GCA_937976375.1 uncultured Peptococcaceae bacterium
AATGGTACCAATGTTTACGTGTGGTTTTGTACGCTGATATTGTTCTTTTGCCATTACAAAAATTCCTCCTTGGATTTCATCTAAAGATGAAAATTGTTTGACTAAGGTTTACATTTTTCCAATAGTTTGATTGTATCTTTTTTGCCCTATGTTGTCAACATTTGTATGTAACAAAAAAGCAACAGTCGCTCGGACTGTTGCTTGATGCGGTGGACGGGACTTGAACCCGTACGAGTTGCCTCACACGCCCCTCAAACGTGCGCGTATGCCAATTCCGCCACCACCGCGTTTTTTCTCGCCGCTTCGTTCATCCCTCAGCGACGAGATTTATTATACGAAACATTTTACGTTTCGTCAACACCTTTTTTACGATTTTTGGAGTTTTTTTATCAACGCCTGGACTTGTTTGTGCAGCTGTTCCAAATCGCCGTCGTTTCGGATCACTTCCGGCCGATGCGACAGCCGTTCTATTTCCGTCATTTGCGACGCCATTTTTTGACGCGCATAGGCCGCGTCAATATTGTCACGTGCCATTAAGCGTTTTTCCCGCAGTGCATCGTCAACATGCACCAGCCAAACACTATCACAGTATTGATCCATCCCACTTTCATACAAAAGCGGAACAACAAAAAAGATCAGCGCATCATCACGATGTTCACTAAAACGTTGTTGCGCTAGGCGGCCAATGGCCGGGTGTGTGATGGCGTCCAGCTGCTGCCGCGCCACATGATCAGAAAACACAAGACGCCCTAGGGCCTGACGGTCCAGCGAACCATCAGCATGAAACACAGCCTTTCCAAACGTCTTGCGCACTTCATTAAGCACGGGACTGCCTGGTTCCATGATTTCCCGCGACAGCTCATCCGCATCGATGACTGGATAACCCAGTTTTTTTACATAATCACTTACTGCGGTCTTGCCGGAGGCAATGCCACCTGTAATGCCAATAATCATCTTTTTCTCCTAGCTTTTCTGGCAGTGCGGACAATACACACTGCTGCGCCCGCCCACTGTCACTTGTTTCAATACTGTTCCACAGCGCAAACACGGTTCTCCAGCTCTGCCGTACACTTGATGCGCCAGCTGATAGCCGCCTTTTTGCGCCTCACTGTTTACATAGTCGCGAATGGTGCTTCCGCCTGCCTCAATGGCTTCTGTCAGAACAATCTGTGTCGCCGCAACGATCGCTTCTGCTTCTTTTCTGGACAAGCGTGCTGCACTTTTGCGCGGCCGCACGCCTGCGCGAAATAATATCTCATCCGCGTAAATGTTGCCGATCCCCGCCACCACCGATTGGTCCAGCAGCTGTGACTTAATTGGACGTCGTCGATGCCGACAGCTTTGAAAAAAGCCATCAGCATCAAACGCCGCACTCAGCGGTTCCGGACCCAGCTGCACCAAGGGCTTCTGCTGCAGAGGATTTTCTCGATAAAAGGCAAACCCTCCAAAGCGCCGCACGTCATGATAATGCAGCATTTTACCATTATCCAGCGTTATAACGAGATGCGTGTGTTTATCTATCTTCTCATCAGGATCACAAACAAGCAGCTTTCCTGTCATTCTCAAATGACAAAGCAGCCACCCACGATCCAGCACAAAGATAATATATTTTCCACGACGTTCAATATCAAGAATGGTTTGACCAACGAGCTGCGCCGCAAACACGTCCGGCGAAAGCGCTGATTGATGAATCACATCTACAGAGCGTATTTCAGCATGTTCTATGCGACGCGCGGACAAATGCTTTCGCAACCCACGGCAAATCGTTTCAACTTCCGGCAATTCCGGCATCAGATTTTCTCCATTTCTTGCCAATTAAAGCCCGCTTTAAGATCCACTTTCAAAGGCACGGTCAACTTCACCGCTTCTTCCATACATTGGCGTACCACTTGACTCAGCGTCAACGCATCTTCGCGGGATACTTCAAAAATCAGTTCATCATGTACCTGCAAGAGCATTTTTGCATCAATATGATGATCCTCAATGGCTTGATCGCATCTCAGCATCGCTAATTTGATAATATCCGCTGCTGTTCCTTGAATTGGCGAGTTCACCGCAGTGCGTTCGGCAAATTGCCGCAGATTACGATTGCGGCTATTGATGTCTTTGATATAACGACGACGTCCCAGCATCGTTGTTACATAGCCCGTTTCACGCGCATTGGCAATGGTGTCATTGATAAAGGTCTGCACCAACGGATAACGAGAAAAGTAAAGATCAATATAAGCCTGAGCTTCTCTTCGGCTAATCCCTAATTCCTTGGAAAGTCCGAAATCACTCTGTCCATAGATGATGCCAAAATTTACTGCTTTCGCGGTACGGCGCTGATCTGCCGTCACTTCTTCCATTGGCACATGAAAAACTTCTGACGCTGTGCGGCGATGAATATCCTCTCCATTCGTGAACGCTTGCATAAGCATATCATCACCACTGAGATGAGCCAAGACACGCAATTCAATCTGTGAGTAATCGGCACTGATCAGCAAATTCTTCTTTTCAATCGGAATAAACGCTCTCCGAATACGCTTGCCTTCTTCCGTGCGCACAGGAATATTCTGCAGGTTTGGCGCCGTACTTGACAGGCGACCTGTCGCCGTGACGGTTTGATTGAACGAAGTATGAACACGATCGTATTGATCAACCAATTTAAGCAGTCCATCAACATAGGTGCTTTTCAGTTTTGCAAGCTGGCGGTAATCCAAAACGCGCCCCACGATCGGATGGTTGTCACGCAAAGTCTCCAATACTTCTGCGCTTGTCGAGTAACCTGTTTTCGTCTTTTTGACAACCGGCAGTTCCAAAACTTCAAACAAAATATGTCCCAGCTGTTTTGGCGAGTTTGGATTGACTGGTTCTCCAGCCATGATTTCAATATCCTTTTCAATGGTCTTAATACGTTCATCAAACTCTTCCTGCAGTTTTTCAAGATATTGGGTATCCACGCGGACACCGATAATTTCCATTTGTGCCAAAATCCACGCCAATGGCAATTCAACATCCAGGTACAGATTCAGGCAGCCACTTTCAGCCATTTTAGCGCGCATCTGCGGATAAAGCTGCTCAACCAGTTCCAATTTTGCAAAGTGCTGTTCCGGTTCACCTTCCGGAATTGTCATCCCCAGGCAGGACTCGGCCACTCTTGCCAAGTCGTGATCCCCGCCTTCCGGCTGAAGCAGATAAGCACTCAACACTACATCAAATTTCACTTGTTCCGTCAGACAACCAGCCAACAGCAAAGCGTGTGCCAATTTCTTTGCGTCATCTGTGAGCACGGTCACCTTTTTCTGATCAAACAGCGGATCCAACGCATCTACCAAGCGATCCCATTCTTGTCTGTCTTTCAGCACCACTGTGTAATTTTTTTCCGACGCCCGCCACGAGAAACGGGTTGGTATCTTATCCTCCCCTACCTCACAAATCATCACACAGCGTTCTCCGCTTATTTCAGAAATCAGCGGACGCGCTGCTTCAACGTTCTCACATACAGCGCCCTGTGGCAGTTCCGGCTGATCTTCTGCAGGATCGTCAAGCGTGGTTGTGCCAAAGTCCGCTTCCAGCTTTCTCAAAAGCTTCGTCAAGCCCAATTCTTTATAGAACGATGTCAGCGCAGCAACATCTGGCTGATCAAAAGCGAAATCAAGGCTTTCAAAATCAATTGGTACATCGCATTTGATGGTCGCCAATTCTTTGCTTAAAAAAGCATCATCTTTGCCATCAACCAACTTGTCATAAAGCTTTTTTCCTTTGAAGTCCTCAACATGGGCATAAAGGTTTTCAACAGAGCCATACTCTCCAAGAAGCTTTTTCGCCGTTTTCTCACCGACACCACTGATACCCGGAATGTTATCGCTCTTGTCACCCATCAGCCCTTTCATTTCAATCACCAATTCAGGCGTCAAGCCATATAGTTCCTGCAAAGAATCCGGTGTGACCAATTCCATATCTGACCCTTTGCCCTTCGGGAAGCACACCGTAACATGATCGCCCACCAACTGGAAAAGATCGCGATCACCGCTTAAAATAATGCTCTCATTGCCCAGGGCACTGTTGTGTGCACTCATGGTGCCAATGATGTCATCCGCCTCATACCCTTCCAGGCCAAAGGTTTCAATATTCATGTATTTCAACGCCTCTTTGATCAAAGGCATCTGCGTCAACAAATCTTCCGGCATTCCCGTGCGAGTGCCTTTATAATCAGCAAAACGTTCATGACGAAAAACTTTTTTGCTAACGTCAAAGGCTACAAAAAGTTCATCTGGTTTGAAGCGCTCTACAACCGCCTGCAAGGTGTTCAAAAAACCAAATACTGCATTGGTTGGTACCCCTTTTGCATTGGTCAAGCGTGGCACGCCATAATAAGCGCGATTGGCCATACTATTGCCATCTATCATCAATAAGGTGCTCATTTTAGTTCCTCTCTTTGCTTCTTATATGCTGTCACAAGTGCTTCTTTTTCACTGTGACTCATGCGTTTGATATGCCATTCTCGCGACATCGCTGCCTCTTTTGTGTCAAACGCTTCCATGTAAACAAGGGCGACCGGTCGTCGTGCACGTGTATACTTGGCACCACGCCCGCTGTTGTGTGTCGCTGTGCGCGCTATCGGATCCGTAGAATAGCCGCAGTAATAACTGCCATCTGCACAGCGCACTAAATATGTGTAGTGTTCGTTCATCGTCACCCCTCCATCGTTCTATTATGACAGATTCATTCGCTGATAGCAAACACCATCATTGGGCCAAGCATAGAAAAAACCTCCTCGAGTACGAGGAGGTTGATGATTAGCGTTTGATGAAATATTCGCGATACCAAAGAATCAACGACATAGCTGTATAGATGTAACGCTGGCGCATGGCTTTTCCTTGATAATGCTCATCAAGATAACCCAGCAAACGTTCCTGATCAAAGAAAATGCCTGCTTCTGGCGATTCAAAAATTTCCTTGACATAACGATAATATTTTTCCTGGCGCAGCCAGTCACGAATTGGAACAGGGAAGCCATTCTTTGGACGACGTGCCCATTCTTCCGGCAATTCGGCCAAAGCAGCCTTGCGCAGCGCATACTTGCTCAGACCATCTTTGATGCGATATTTCGTAGGCACTTTTTCAGCCACTTTCATGACATCTTTATCAAGAAAAGGCACACGCAATTCCAAAGAATGCGCAGAGCTCATTTTATCGGCTTTAAGCAAAATATCGCCCGGCAGCCATAAGCGCATATCAATGGTCATCATTTTTGTAACATCGTCTTTATCTTTTACAGAACGATATACCGGCGCAGTCAATTCCTTCACTGCAATGCCATTGCGAAATTCCGGCTTCAGCACGGCACGCGCTTCTTTTTCAGGAAATACCTTCGCCTGGCCAATGAAATATTCTTCTGGCGTCTGACCGCCACGCACCATGAGACTGGTCAAGCGATTATCCGGCAGATTTTTTGCCACCTGATACAAGCCACGACGCAGCTTATGAGGGACAACGCGTTCATACAGCTTCAAATGCGGTGTCCGCATGTAACTTTCATAACCGCCGAAAAGTTCATCGGCACCTTCGCCAGATAATACCACCGTCACGTGCTCACTGGCCAACTTGGTCAGGAAATACAGCGGCACCGTCGACAAATTAGACTGAGGTTCATCAAGATGGTATTGAATGTCCGGCAAAGCCCCAAAGAAATCATCTGCATCAATAAGACGCACATGGTGCTGGAAGCCAAGGATTTCTGATAAGCGACGCGCCAAATCCGTCTCATTAAAACGGCCTTCATAATCAGCGAACCCCACAGAAAATGTATTTTCAGGCTTAAACAGCGCCGTAATATAGCTGGAGTCAATGCCTCCTGACAGAAAAGCACCAACTGGTACATCGGCAATTTTATGTACTTTTACGGAATCCTTGAGCACTTCTGAAATCTGTTCAACATAGCTTTCCAAAGAATCATCGGTGGCATCAAACGAAAAATCCCAGTAACGCTTACGTGTCATATGACCGTCAGCTTCCACACGCATCCATGTGCCTGGCTCCAATTTGTAAATATCCTTAAAAAACGTTTCTCTGGTGACAGGATATTGAAAAGTTAAATACGGCAGCACAGCATTTTTATTCAACTCTTTAGCAAAAGCCGGATGCGGCAAGAAGCTTTTGATCTCAGAGCCAAAGAAAAAGGTGCCATCTGTTGAAGCCTTCCCATAATACAATGGCTTAATGCCAAACATATCGCGCGCCAAGAACAAACTCTTCTCTTCATCATCCCAAATAGCAAATGCAAACATGCCTCGCACTTTATCAAGGATACCTTCACGCCATTCGGCATAACCATGTACCAACACTTCACTGTCAGTATGAGATTTGAAATGATATCCCTTTGCCTCTAATTCTGCGCGAATATCCTTATAATTATAAATTTCACCATTAAAAACCAACGTGTAGCGGCCGCTTTCGTCAAACAACGGCTGATTGCCTGCATCACTCAAATCAATGATGGTCAATCTGCGAAAACCTAACACAGCACCATTCGCAATGTGATAGCCACCACTATTCGGTCCGCGATGACGGATGACGTCCATCATCGTCTGAATGATTTCGCTATGATCAAGCGCCTGGCTGTCACGCCCCGGCAAGTATCCTACAAATCCACACATATGTAAATTCCCCTCTAAAAAATAAGATCAGAATCCATTTTACTACAAACTTCCGCACGCGGCACCACAACGCCGCTGTGCTATTCACCAATCTATAGTAACAAAAGATTAACAATCACACAAGCTCATATTTCAGCTAATTTTAAGACTGTAACCTTTTCCAGTTACATCCTCATCCCAAAGTATTTTTTCATCAATAACGCAAAAAATCCCCTGTGCAACGCACAGAGGATTATGTTAAAAATTTATTCCATGATGCCTTCGCCAAGACCTTTGAGCATTGAATCAAGGCTCTCCGTCAACAAGGCAAGGACTTCACCATCATAACTTTCGATGTCACCAGCATCGCCCATCTCTGCAAGATGAGGGTCAAGAGGGAACTGGCCAATCAGCGGAACCTGGAACTTGTCGCAAGTTTCTTGAACATGGCTTTCACCAAAGATGTTGATACGTTCATCGCAATTTGGGCAGCGCACATAGCTCATGTTTTCAGCGATGCCAAGAGCTGGTACGTTCATCAATTCGATCATTTTAAGGCCCTTGCGAACAACCATGTTGGACAGTCCCTGTGGCGTAGTAACCATAAGAACACCGCCAACCTTCATGCTCTGCATAATGGTCAATGGCACATCGCCGGTTCCTGGTGGCATATCAACAACGAGATAATCCAAATCGCCCCAGCAGACATCCGTGATAAACTGCTGAACCACGCCTGTGATCAGAGCACCACGCCATACAACAGGGTCATCATCATGAGGCAGCAAGAAATTCATGCTCATCAACGAAATGCCAGATTTGCTCTTAACAGGTTCAATGCCATATTCACCCATTGCAGGCTGATGGCTAACCCCGAAAAGTTTTGGAATGCTTGGGCCCGTGATGTCGGCATCCATCAAGCCAACTTCAAAGCCACGTTTGCGCAATGCCATTGCAAGAACAGACGAAAAGCTGGATTTACCAACGCCGCCCTTCCCACTCATGACAACAATGATATTTTTGATATTGGTATGTTTTTGGGCTTCCGTCAGCTGTTGTTCCTGACCGCTAGGGCAAGAACCACCGCAAGAACCAGCGGATGCGCAGCCTTCACATTGACTCATAAAACTCATACCCCTTTCATATGAAAAAAGTCGATATAACACAACAAGCGGATGGCCCACAAGGGATCCGCTTGTTGGTTTATTTAATTATACCATAGGTTATAGGGATTTCACCATCCCATCACACCTATAAAATTACATCATACCCATGCCGCCTGCTGCACCGGCTGCTGCAGCAGGATCTTCCTTACTGACATCAGCAACCAATGTTTCAGTGGTCAAGATCATGCTTGCAATGGAAACAGCGTTCTGCAGTGCACTTCTTGTAACCTTTGCAGGATCGATGACACCGGCATCAATCATGTTTTCATAGGTATCCTTCAATGCATTATAGCCTTCGCCAACGCCCAAGGATTTAACATGTTCGCAAACAACGCTGCCTTCCACGCCAGCATTTTCCGCGATCTGACGAACAGGTGCTTCCAACGCTTTCTTAACAATGTTTACACCAGTCATTGCATCGGCTTCTTCAAACTTAATGTCATCCAAAGTAGAAAGGATGTTCAAGAGAGCCGTACCACCGCCGGCAACAATGCCTTCTTCAACAGCAGCTTTGGTTGCAGAAAGTGCATCTTCAATGCGATGTTTCTTTTCAGTCAATTCGGTTTCGGTAGCAGCACCAACCTGGAGCACTGCAACGCCACCAGCGAGTTTAGCGAGACGTTCCTGATATTTTTCACGATCGAAATCGGAAGTGGTTTCTTCAATCAAGCGACGAATCTGTTCAACACGTGCTTCGATGTTTGCTTTATCGCCTCGGCCATCAACGATGGTGGTATTGTCTTTATCAACAGTAACCTGACGTGCGCTGCCAAGCATATCCAGGGTAGTATCTTCGAGTTTGTAACCCAATTCATCGGTAACAACCGTTGCACCGGTCAAAGCAGCGATATCTTTCAACATTTCTTTGCGGCGATCGCCAAAACCAGGAGCCTTAACAGCAACACAAGTAAAGGTGCCACGGAGGCGGTTAAGGATCATGGTGGTGAGCGCTTCACCTTCAACATCTTCTGCAATGATCAGCAAAGCTTTGCCAGTCTTAACGATCTGTTCAAGAACAGGCAGGATATCTTGAATGTTGCTGATCTTCTTATCGGTTACAAGGATATATGGTTCATCGAGGGTTGCAACCATTTTTTCGGTGTTGTTCACCATGTATGGAGAAATATATCCGCGGTCAAACTGCATCCCTTCAACGACTTCCATAGAAGTGCCGAAAGTCTTGGAATCTTCAACAGTGATGACACCATCATTGCCAACAACTTCCATAGCATCAGCAATCAGTTTACCAATTTCTTCATCAGCGGAAGAAATAGCTGCTACCTGGGCAATAGCATCTTTGCTCTTGATTGGCTGGCTAATCTTATGAATTTCTTCAACAGCACGATCGCAAGCAGCATGCATCCCTTTGCGCAGGATCATTGGATTAGCACCAGCTGCAATGTTCTTCAAGCCTTCGCGAACCATTGCCTGAGCAAGAACGGTAGCGGTTGTGGTACCATCACCAGCAACATCATTGGTCTTGATGGAAACTTCCTTCAACAGCTGAGCGCCCATATTTTCGAATGGATCTTCCAAATCAATTTCACGTGCGATGGTCACACCATCATTGGTAATAATTGGTGCGCCGTAAGGACGGGACAATACAACATTGCGCCCTTTTGGCCCAAGGGTCACACGAACAGCGTCAGCAACTGCATTGACACCGGTTTCAAGAGCTGCACGCGCTTCTGCGTCAAAACGAATTTCTTTTGCCATAATAAGAATTGCCTCCTAATAATTAGCCTAAAACGACAAGAATGTCTTTTTCAGAAAGAACAACGTATTCTTCGTTGTCATACTTCAGATCCACGCCACCAAATTTTCCATAGATAACGCGATCCCCTTCTTTGACATCCAGTGGAATGTGGTTGCCCTTATCATCTCTAGCACCAGGACCAACTGCAACAACAGTTCCCTGATGTGGTTTTTCTTGAGCAGAACCTGGCAAAATAATGCCACTTTCGGTCTTTTCTTCTACTTTTGCTGGTTTTACGACAACCTTGTCGCCCAATGGTTTAATATTCATAAATAAGAGCCTCCTTAATGATTCTCAACCTCTTGTTAGCACTCTATATGCTCGAGTGCTAATCACTGATAATATAATAACACAATCACCGAAAATTTCAAGAGGGGATTTAAGATTTTTCATCATTTCTCCATTATTAAGTGACATTTTCTTGCAGCCCGTTATTCCTCACGTTATACTGAAAACAAGGAGGGATAACCATGACCAAAGATCAATGGCGCGCCATCGGCAAAGAAAAGCGGCGCACACTCAGCCCCGAAGAGCGCAGCTATCAAATAACCGCCCTCACCCGCGCCATCCTCAAAGATCCCCGTTGGCAGCGCGCCAACACCACGCTTTTATTTTTAAGTTTCGGCAGCGAGTGGGATACCTCAGCACTGATCCAAGAAGCTTGGCACAGCGGCAAAACCGTAGCGCTCACACGCTGTCTCGCCGATCATCAAATGCAGGTGTGCCGCTATACGCCGGACACCACACTCATCACCACACTTGGCAGTCTCAAAGAAATTGCTCCGGAAGCCGTTGAACCGATTTCGATGGATGCCATCGACTTCTGTCTTGTACCGGGTTTGCTTTTCGACCCTTATGGCACACGCCTCGGATACGGCGCTGGTTATTACGATCGATTTTTACCCAAGCTTCCAGCTTCCTGCACCATTCTTGCTGCAGGGTTCAACAATCAGCTTGTCGGTGAGAAACTGCCATGTGAAACAACAGACTTTCGCCTGCCAGAAATCTGGACACCAGATACGCAGATCATGACACGGCCACCATTTAACAAATAATCGCACACAAAAATAAGACCCGGATGATTCCAGGTCTTATTTTTTTCATTAAAGTTTATCAAGCATTGATCAAGCTGGATGCTGTCAGGAAAATACCAGCTGCCCCAATGACAATGAGCACCCCAGCTGTAATGCGCGTCATCTTCACGCGTTCCGGCAGCACATATTTCACAGTGTAGAGAATCAAGCAGCCAGAAATAATGGTCAAAGCATACGCGATAATAACCATAATCGCGTTCGAAACATCACCATTGAGAGAGTTTGGAGAAACGAACAGCAGAACCATGGCAACAAGCAGCAAGCCGATAGAGCCATAATTGGCACGACGCGCATTTTTATACTGCTTCACTTCTTGCTGTGTTGGTTTTGGCGCCTCATGCTCCTTTGTTCCTTGAGGACCATATTGTGGTCTTTTTTTCTTACCAGTACGTGATTTTTTTACCGCCATAATTACACATTCCTTTCTTCACTAACATATGTTACATCAATCCACTCTTTTTCATCGAGTGCTCGAAGAATTCGACAAACCGCCGCAATGCCGGACCAAATATCACAACCACTGCCAACGATAAAATCGGCAACAGCGCCATCATAACCAAGTCATGCACCAGAGACGGCCAATACACGCCAAAACAGATTTCTCGCATAGCACCAATGCAATACGTAAACGGCAGCAACGGATGAATCAACTGAAAAAACGCTGGTGTCATCTCTATAGGGAACGTTCCCCCGCTGGCCGCAATCTGCAGTACAAGAACCACAATGGCCAGCGCTTTCCCAATTGCCGAAAAAGTAAACACAAGTGAGAAAATGAAAATCGAGAAGATCTGTCCAATAAGTATACATAATAACACAAAAAGCACCGGATGCCTACAGTCTACATGCAAAATCAGCAAATCTCCCAACCCAATAATCAAACATTGAAAGGCCGATACAATCTGATACAGCCAAAGTCTCGACAGATACATCGGTGTCAATCGCGCTTCCGGATAAGCTTCCAACCCTTTCTCATTGATCGGGCTAATCATTGCCATCATCAACAAGCATCCTACCCAAATGGCCAGCGTGGTGTAAAACGGCGACATTCCGCTGCCATAATTTGCCACAGGGTAGAGCCGGTTGGTCTCCATTTCAACAGGGTGACTTAGAAAAGCACTTTGCTTTTCTACATCTTGCTGAATAAACTTCAGCACCTCGTTTAATTGTTCATCCTCAGACAAACTTCTAAGATCCCCGGTTTCTTTTTCCAACAGCGACTGAGTGTCTTGAATGATCTCCTTATATCGACTGATTGTTTCTGAGCCAACAGGCCCCATGCTTCGGACCGTCCCCAATACGCCATCTACTTGCGGAACAAGACTCGAAAGATTTTGCAGCAGCGAATAGGAATCATCCAATGTTTTGCTGAGCTGATCTGCAGAATCTGCCAACGATGCACTCACACCATTATTGTATGCGTTCCAAGTTTCATTAACTGTATTCACCAATCCAGAAACCACATCAGCCGCTTGCGACGCTGCATCATTGACTGCCACACTGCCATTTGCCAGATCGTCTTTTATGTTTTGCAATCGACTAATATTGCCATCCAACGTCGATTCAAGCGTGTCTAGACGACTGACAAAAGACGAAATAACATCACTTGGTATTGGCAGCATTTGATTGAAGCGCTGAAAATTGTCTGCCAAATTGCTTACATGATCGCGCAATTGCGTGATTGTATCAATCATATCTTGCAGACGATCCTGCGCTGCAGCGCTATTCTCATTATTAAGTGCCGAAAGACGCTCCGCATCGTTCTGCAGCTGATCAGCCAGTGTATTCAACGACAATACATTTTGATCGAGCAAGCGACGAATATCACCAACCGTCGATTTTGTTGACTGCAGCGTATTCTGTGCGCTTAATGTCAAATTCGAAGCATCTTTTAACGCTTGACTGGCCTGCGGCAGAATACTTTCTGCATTATCCGAAAGCTTCTTCATTTGTTCTAAGGTTGCTTCAAATTCATCCATATTTTTTACAAACAACGACATATTTTTCGACGCCAAATCCATGGTATCCAGCATGCGCATAAAACTCGGCTTATAATCCGCATATTTGTTATCCGCGACTTTCAGCGTATCCAACACAATGGTTGTTACTGTTTCAACGAACGTCTCATTGATTTCACTGCTGACAGTATCCATCCCCGTACCCATGATTTTTGTCGAAATGGCATTTTCTTTTTCGTTGATATAATAATCAATTGTCGCCTGCTTTGTATTGCCATAAAGGAATCCCGTCATTGTTTCTGTAAAATCTTTCGGGATGACCAGCGCAGCGTAGTAGTCACCTGAATTTACGCCTTCTTGCCCTTCGTCATAAGAGACAAACTGCCATCCTATCGCATCATTGGCTTTCAGCGCCTTGACAATTTCATCACCAACATTGATCTTGACGCCTTCCACCTCTGCGCCTTGATCCAAGCTCGTAACCGCAACTTTTAGATTAGACGTGAGATCATAAGGCGACCAGTTGGCACCAATATTAAACCAAGCGTAAAGCGGCGGGAGCAAAAGCAAGCCTAAACACACCAGCGCCGCGGCCACATTTCCCCTCAACGGACGCATTTGCGCAAGAAACAGCAGCTTTGTCACGCCAAATGTCTCGCGTATATGCGCCGGTCTCAACCGCCAAAGATCCAGCTTACGTAAATTCTTTTTCATTCTGACCCTTCCTTCTCTGTCGGTGTACGACTTATGACATTATATCAGCATTCCCGTTATCTTTCACCCCCATTTTTCACCACATCGCATCACAAAAAGAAAAGCCCCCGGGTTTTCACCCAGGGGTAACAACAATCATTATTGGATCTGATCAAGTTCAAAAGCATCATGCAGCGCCTGCATGCCCTTCTTCAAAGTGTCTTCATCATATTTAATAATGACAGAGATCTTCACTTCAGAAGTACCAATCAAATCAATGTTAATACCAGCATCACGCAACGCTGCAAACATACGCGCTGCGACACCATGTGCACCAACCATGCCTGCACCAACGGCAGAAATTTTTACAACGCTGTCATCAACGACAACTTCACGATGATGCAATGAATGTCCAAGGTTTTCAATGATCATCTTTGTGCGCTTTGCATCGCTTTTAGCGATGGTGAAAGCAATATCATTAAGGTTATCAACCATTGCACTTTGAATGATCATGTCAACGCTGATCTTCTCAGCAGCAAGTGCCCCAAAAATCTCGGCAGCAATGCCTGGACGGTCTTCAACGCCAAAGATGCTGACTTTTGCAACGTTCTTATCACATGCGATACCAGTAACAGCATATTCTTTTTCAAGTTCTTCAGACTTAACCACGAAAGTTCCTCCTATATGTGTATTAAAACTCGAGCGGACACAAAGTTTTACATCATGAAGCTTAGCCACTTCAACAGATCTTGGGTGAAGCACTTTTGCACCAAGACTTGCCAATTCAAGCATTTCATCATAAGAAATTTTATTCAGCTTTGTCGCATTTGGCACCATGCGAGGATCTGCTGTGTAAATACCATCCACATCTGTGTAAATCTCGCAAACATCAGCACCAATAGCAGCAGCGATTGCGACAGCAGTTGTGTCGGAGCCACCACGTCCCAATGTAGTAATATCATCATCTGGCCCAATGCCCTGAAAACCAGCAATGACCACCACTTTATCTTCACTTAATTCACGGCCAATTTTGTTGGCATTGATGTCTACAATACGTGCCTTCTGATGGGAATCATCGGTACGAATGCAAACTTGTGGACCAGTAAAGGAAATTGCCTTTAAACCAAGCTCTTGCAGCGCCATTGCAGTTAATGCAATAGAGATCTGTTCTCCCGTAGATAAAAGCATATCCATTTCACGTGGATTTGGCATTTCACTGATTTTAAAAGCACGACTTGTTAAATCGTCTGTCATTCCTGCTGGCGCAGAAACAACAACAACGACATCATTACCGGCACGTTTTGTTTTTGCCACATGTTCAGCAACAAATTTTACACGATCCGGATTGGCAACAGAAGTGCCGCCATATTTTTGTACAATTAAGGCCATATTTTCAACTCCATTTCATTTTCAAAGCACTGAACACCAGTTGCAATTGGCGCAACCTCAATCAGTTGCCCGCTGACTCGCTTTTGTTCAAGTGCTTTCAATGTTTCACTAAAATCACGTTTTGCATCAGAAAGAATCAGCATGGTCGAGCCAGCTCCGCTGACCAGCGCTGCTAAAGCACCCTTTTCCAACGCAATTTCTTTTGCTTCCTGTATGCCCGGCATGAGCGGCAGGCGATACGGCTCATGAATGCGGTCCGAAAACGCATCCGCGAGGCCCTCAAGGTTTCCCGTTGCAAGTGATGCCACCAAAAGGCCAAGGTGTCCAAGATTGTAAACCACATCTTCCCGACTATATCCATCTGGCATCGCCGCACGCGCTTTCGAGGTAGGCAGCGGATAATCTGGAATCAGAGCATAGGCATACAGCCCCTCTACCGGCTGCATTTTTCTTGCAACAACGCGCTTATCATCCGTCATGCATCCAATAACAATACCACCCAAAAGTGCCGGCAATACGTTGTCCGGATGCCCGTCAATATCGGTTGCCATCTGCATCAGTTCTTCTTTCGAAAAAGCCCCATCAGACATCAACTGGGCGACAACCAAGCCACTCACTGCAGCCGCTGAACTCGAGCCCAATCCGCGCGCAAAAGGCACGCGATTGATACAATGCAGTGCAATCGGCTGAACCTCCCGACCAATCTTAGCCATCGCTTCAGCATAGGTACGATAAATCAAGTTATCTAACGTTTCCGATTCGCCCGCACCGTAGCCTTCCACACTAATACGAGAGGATTCTCCGCTCGGAAGTTTTTTCAGCCACAGTTCATTATGAAGATTTACTGCCATCCCTAAGCAGTCAAAGCCCGGCCCCATATTCGCAGAGGTTGCCGGCGTTTTAATAACGATTTGCGGCGCATCGCCAAACCATTCTTTCATATTCATTGTGGCAGTCCCCCATAAATACGAATGACATTTTCCACCTGACGTACAGAATCCGCATTTTTCAAACGATCAAGAGCTTCGAGGAACTTTTCTTCAAGCACTTCATGCGTTATAATTACGAACTCAGCATCCTGAGAATTCGTCGAATCCTTTTGCATGGCTTGTGCAATGCTCACGCCACTATCGCCAAAAAGCATGCCCACTTCTCCAAGAACGCCTGGACGGTCAGGAATACACAAACGCACATAGAAACGACTGCGCAGTTTGCTCATCGGCTTAATAGGAATGTTTTCATAGGTATAATCACCGATGCGACCCTCACAGCCGTACACAATATCACGGCAAATATCGATCACATCACCAACCACTGCGCTCGCAGTCGGCAGCTTACCTGCGCCTCTGCCATAGAACATGGCTTCATCAATGGCATCACCTTTAACAAATACCGCATTAAACGAACCACCCACCGTTGCAAGCGGATGTGTTTTTGCAATAATTGCCGGATGAACACGCAAGCATAAGCCATCATCCTGTTTACTAGCAATGCCCAAAAGTTTAATCACGCAGTGAATGGACTCTGCATATTCCATGTCCAATTTTGAGATTTTTGTAATGCCTTCAACATGCACATCGTCAAATACAGCCGGTGTATGGAATGCAATATTTGCAAGAATAGCCACTTTACGCCCTGCATCAAGGCCTTCAATGTCTGCCGTCGGATCGGCTTCCGCGTAACCCAATGCTGTTGCCTGTGCCAATGCCTCCTCAAAACCGAGGCCATTTTCCGCCATACTTGTGAGGATAAAATTGGTCGTACCATTCATAATTCCCACAAGTTCAGAGAAATGGTTGGCTGCCATATTTTCCTTTAGCGGTTGAACAATCGGAATTGCGCCAAGGCAAGAGGCTTCATATCTAAAATCTCTCTTCATTTCGGCTGCAAGAGACTGGAGTTCCTGCCCATGAACAGCAATCAAATCCTTATTGGCACTGACAATGTTTTTCCCAGCGCGCAGCGCCTCTGTTAAATAAGTACGTGCTGGTTCAATGCCGCCCATAACCTCAATGACAACAGAAATCTCATCATCTTCCAAAATATCCTGCCAATTTGTGGTGAGGATAGTATGTGGCGCAACTTGATCGGCATATTTTTCCGGCGAACGCACCAGTACACGCTTGACTTGTACATCTGCGCCAACTTTATCAATAAAGTTGTCCTTCTGAAGTTTTTCGATCACCTCATATACACCAGAACCAACTGTTCCCATGCCAAGCAGCGCAACTTTAATCACTTCTTTTTTCATAAGTCACCTCCAACTTGCATCAGTTCTGTCCAATAGGCTCAACCTTGAGCACACCTGAAATATCATACAATGATTCTAACATCAATTCTAAATTGTATCGTTCATCAGAACGTGATTCAAAGGAAATTGTCGCCCGGGCAATGCCTTCTATCGGAATACCCTGGTTGATGGTCAGGATATTTGCACCAGAGTCTGCCACCACATTCAAACAGCGCGAGAGGACTCCTGCCTCATTTTCCATATTGATCTGAATGGTAACGATCTTTTCTTTAACCGCTTCATAAAACGGAAAAATGCCATCACGATATTTATAAAATGCACTGCGACTAAGCCCCACTTGCTTGACCGCTTCATTAATCGTTAATCCCGGATTTTTTGCAAGCAGCTCTTTTGTTTGTGCCGTCTTTAAAATCGCTTCCGGTAAAATGCGTTCATCGACGATATAACGTTTATTCACAGCATTTTCTTTCATAACGCCACGCCCTTTCGTCTATTCTCAGCGGATAATTATCCGCTACATAAGGATATTAACGGAAGATCGCGTCCTTGTCAAGAGGACCTTGAAAAAACTTTTTCGCATTTGCATTTCACGAATTATTAGAAATTCTCTGTAAAATTTCCCTTAAATATAAAAACTGCAGCACAAATGTGCTGCAGTTCAATGTTCTTTAGCAATTAACCATGTCGTTGATGTTCGCCCCACCGAGAGTAATTGGTGAACAATTATCTTCCATAGGGACAGCACATTCAATCAGCGCGCAGTTTGGATCTGCTAACGCTTCTTTCAAAACAGATTCAATTTCATCTTCAGAATGGATGCGATAGGTTTTGAAACCATATGCTTCAAATATCTTCGAGAAATCAATATCACATTGGAACAATACATTGGTATAGCGTTGTCCAACATAATGATATTGAAGCTGACGCACCATACCAAGCGCCAAGTTATTGAACAGCAAGACCTTTACAGGGAGCTTCTGCTCCATGATGGTCCCCAGTTCATACATCCCCATTTGAAAACTGCCGTCACCTGTAATGGCAACAACTGTGCTGTCTGGGCAAGCAACTTGAGCACCAACCGCCGCCGGGATACCATACCCCATGGTACCAAGCCCACAGGATGAAATAAACTGATGCGGCGTTTCGCATTTCAAGTAATTAGCCGCCCATACCTGATGCTGCCCAACATCGGTCGTAAAAAAGGTATTCTTCAAGTCAACCAGATCGCTGAGTTTATCCAAAACTTTTGGCACAATACGATCAGGCGTTGGCGCACCTTTTGCACGGTCCAAATAATTGCAATCCACTAAATTAGGATCTTTACGTTGCAGCGCTTCTTCTAATTGAAGCATTACCTGCTTCGCATCACCAACAATAGGAATGTCTGGTGTAATATTCTTTCCAATTTCTGCCGGGTCTACATCAACATGGATGATGAAACTATCTGGTGCAAAAAGGTTTGGGGCATTGATGATACGATCATCGAAACGGGTACCAATGGCCAGAATGACATCGGATTGGCGGATCAAATCATTCGCCTCCTGATTGCCATACGTTCCCAACATGCCAACAACATGAGGATTGCTTTGCGGCACACTGCCCAAACCCATCATGGTACAAACAATCGGGCAATTTTTCTTTTCTGCAAGATCCAGTACTTCTTTTGTTGCTTCAGCTGTGTTTACACCACCGCCAGCAATAATAACAAGACGTTCCGACTCAGCAATCGCTTTCGCCGCACGTTTAATCATGCCAGCATGTCCATAAATGGTAGGTTTATAGCTTCGAATATCTACGTGCTTCCACTGTTCATAAACAGCCACTTGCTGCTGAGAAACATCGCGTGGAACGTCAATCAACACCGGACCTGGACGACCTGTGCGTGCAATATAGAACGCTTCCGCAACGATACGAGGAAGGTCTTCTGCATTTTGCACGAGGATATTATGCTTTGTGATTGGTGTTGTGATCCCAGTAATGTCGGTTTCCTGGAACGCATCTGTTCCAATCAGATGTTTGGAAACCTGACCCGTAATTGCAACCAACGGAATAGAATCCATATAAGCCGTTGCAATACCCGTTACCAAATTGGTAGCCCCAGGACCACTTGTTGCAATGCAAACGCCTACGGTGTGCTTTGCACGTGCGTAGCCACTTGCTTCATGCACTGCCCCCTGTTCCTGACGAACAAGAACATTATTGATCGGACTCTTGGCAAGAGCATCAAATATTTCCAATAAGGCACCACCCGGATAGCCAAAGATATCCGTTACGCCTTCATCTCGCAATGCCTGAACTAAAATTTCTGCGCCGTTCAATAGCAACACCTTCCTTACTTGTTTATACCAGAGTGCTACATGCACTCGTCAATGCTTAAAGAATCAGTCGTTTTTATCGTTTGCGTTGAGGAATGGCATCATGCTGCGGAGACGGCCGCCAACTTCTTCAATCTGATGGCCTGCTTCTTTTTCACGCATTGCATAGAATTCTTTGAAGCCATTTGCATAGTCATCACGGAATTCTTTTGCAAACTTACCGCTCTGAATGTCTGCCAATACTTCCTTCATTGCCTTCTTGGTTTCAGCAGTAACAACACGTGGGCCAGTTACATAGTCACCATATTCAGCAGTGTTGGAAATGGATTTGCGCATCTTATCCATGCCGCCTTCATAGATCAAGTCGATGATCATACGCATTTCATGGCAGCATTCAAAGTATGCCATTTCAGGCTGATAACCAGCTTCAACGAGGGTTTCAAAACCAGCTTCAATCAAAGAGGTCAAGCCACCGCAGAGAACAGCCTGTTCACCAAAGAGGTCGGTTTCAGTTTCTTCTTTGAAGGTAGTTTCAATAACACCAACACGGGTGCCGCCGATACCATCAGCCCAAGAAAGTGCGATCTGCAAAGCGTTTCCGGTTGCATCTTGTGCAACTGCAACAAGATCTGGAACAGCGGAACCCTTTGTGAATTCACGACGTACGATGTGACCTGGGCCCTTTGGTGCGCACATGAATACATCTACGCCTTCTGGAGCTTTGATGTAACCGAAATGAATGTTAAAGCCATGACCAAAGCCAAGTGCGTTGCCAGCTTCCAGATTTGGTTCAATTTCATTCTTATAGATGTCTGGCTGAGTTTCATCTGGAGTCAGAACCATGATAACATCGCTCTTTTTAACAGCTTCTGCAACTGGATATACATCGAAACCGTCTTCACGAGCAGCCTGTGCAGACTTACCTTCGCGAATACCGATGATAACGTTATAACCACTGTCACGCAGGTTCTTTGCATGAGCATGGCCCTGAGAACCATAACCAACAACGCAAAGCTGTTTGCCAGTCAATACATTTTGAGGAACATCTGTCTTGTAATAAATTTTTGCTGCCATTTTAAAAAATGCCTCCTAAAAAATTTGGATTATATAAATCACCCGCACAAGCGGTAGATTTTACTTTTCTTTTGGGCTGCGAACCATTGCGCTAACCCCTGTTTTTACAATTTCCTGTACGCCAAATGGACGTAAAGTCTTAATAATTGCATCAATCTTATCATCGTCACCAGTAGCTTCAATGATCATAGAACGACGTCCTACGTCAATGATGCGTGCATGGAAAATATCCATCAAGGTTTTTATTTCCCCACGCGTTTCACGATCGCAAGATACACGAACCATCAAAAGCTGTCTTTCAACAATGTCTTCATGTGTAATATCATTTACTTTGATAACATCAATGAGCTTGTGCAGCTGCTTCGTCACCTGTTCAATCGTTACTTCGTCGCCATGAACCACAATTGTCATGCGGGAGACTGTTGGATCTTCAGTATCACTAACGACAAGACTGTCAATGTTATAACCTCGTCTGGAGAACAGACCGGAAACACGTGACAAAACACCTGGGTTGTTTTCTACTGTTACTGCTAATTTATGCTTCATCTTCAAATTCCCCCACTATTTCATCTAACGAGCAACCCGCTGGTATCATTGGATAAACATTTGACAATCTGTTGATCTTACATTCGATAAACAGAGGGCCTTCTTGCTCGAGCAACGCTGGCAACTGTGCTTTCGCCTCATCCAAAGTGGTAATGCAATGATATGGGATATCATACGCTTCCATCAATTTTTCCCAGTTTGGACCGACATCCAAAGGTGTCGCAGCATAGTTTGCGTCATTGAACATTTCCTGCCATTGACGCACCATACCAAGATACCCATTGTTAAACATAACAATTTTCAGTGGTACGGAAAATTCTTTTACGATGCAAAGTTCCTGCTCGTTCATCTGGAAACTGCCATCGCCCGTGATCAAGATCACACGGGAATCTTTTTTCCCAAACTGCGCCCCGATCGCTGCAGGCAAGCCATAGCCCATTGTTCCCAAGCCACCAGAGGTAAGGAAACGACGAGGTCCTTTTGGATGCAGGAACAATGCCGCCCACATTTGATGCTGTCCAACATCGGTAACAACAACTGTATTTTCATCCAGTTCTTTGTTGATAATATCACACAGCTCCATCGGTGGCAGAGTATTTGGATCTCCCTGGCGAAGCGGACGATAATGCTCTGCAATTTCTTGACGCCACGCACTGTGATCCGCTTGTTCATCCATGCATTCACCGGCAAGAAGTTCAAAGAACTCTGTTGCATCGCCAACAATAGGAATATCCACTTGAACATTTTTGCCGATTTCCGATGAATCAATGTCAACATGAATTTTCTTGGAATGCTGTGAGAAACGCGATGTATCACTTGTGACACGATCATCGAAACGCATGCCCACGGCCAATAGCAAATCGCAATTTTGAATAGCATAGTTGCCATCAGTCGTACCATGCATCCCAACCATGCCCACAAAATTTTTATGGTCACCTGGAATAACCCCATTTGCCATTAAGGTTTGACTAATCGGAATATCCAGTTGATCAACAACAGTTAGAACATCTCTACGAACATCTTCAGTCGTATTCACCCCGCCGCCGATGATAATCAATGGTTTTTCTGCTTCGGCAAGCATTCGAGCAACTTTTCTAATTTGCTCGCGAGTGATTACGCTACTTTTCAATTTTCTCTTATAACGTTCAGTTGGTTCAACATCCAGCTCCGGATTCTTAACATCTTGTGTAAAGATGTCTTTTGGAATATCCACCAAAACCGGTCCTGGACGGCCATGAGATGCAATCAGAAACGCATCCGCAATCACCTGTGGAATCTGACTGGCGTCTGTGACCATCACACTTGCCTTTGTCACAGCATCCGCCATACCGGTCACGTATGCTTCTTGGAAGCTGTCTTTGCCAAGCAGCGAACTTGCAACCTGACCGCTGATCATTACCAGCGGAATCGAATCCATTGATGCTGTTCCAAGTCCTGTCATCATGTTTGCTGCACCAGGACCACTTGTTGCGAAGCAAACACCAACTTTTCCTGTAGCACGTGCATATCCATCTGCGGCATGCACTGCACCTTGTTCATGGCGCATCAAAATATGTTTCACACTAAAATGTTTAAGACGATCATATAACGGGATAACTGCCCCCCCTGGCAGCCCAAAAACCAAATCAACGCCCTGTTTTTCAAGGCATTTTAGTAAGATATCTGCTCCTATCACGCCTATTCACACCTTCTTTTCTTTTATCTCTTTCTTAGTAACTTTTCAGTTCTTCAACCGTTATCTATATTATAGCCATATTCCAAAAGAATTCAACCCCAAAATGCATTTTTGTAGTATAACAGTTCCAGTTTTTTTCTTCTGTTATACTACACATTTTCTAATGGTTCCATCACCTTCTCTAATGGTCTATTATTTTTTTAGAATTCTCTTAATTAAGGAACCATTTTTTTTCATTATAATCATCTCTATAGATATATTATTATCAAAAAATTGCTCTCTATGTTTTCATTGCTTTATTGCATTAACGATTAAATATCGTAAACATCTGCTTTAATCTGTAAAATAACACCGCCACACCTTCTTCATCTGTATCAATAAGCGCTTTTTATTTTTACATTATTCTGCCAACACAGCAATTGAAAAGGCCTACTAGAGGCAATCATGCTTCTAGTAGGCCTTTTCTTCGTGTTCGTCATTTGATGGTTCACTTTCAAGATCATAAGAATCTTCATCTGTCGTAGAATCTTCAAATGGCAGTACAACTGATACTTTCGTCCCAACGCCACGGATGCTGTCTATATAAAACGTTCCATTATGAAGCGCTACAATCTCATTCGCGATTGACAAGCCCAGCCCTGTCCCGCTCTGTTTGCTAGATCCTTTGTAGAATTTTTCTTTCACTCGCAAAAGTTCTTCACTGGACATACCCGGACCATTGTCTTCAATGGTCATGACCACCTGATCATCCAGCATATGTGCCTGAATGACGACCTCTGGATATGCACGTCCTTTCACAAATTTAAAGGCATTATCCAAAATATTGACAAACACCTGGCTCAAGCGATTGTCGTCAGCCATGATCATCACATCAGTATTGCCAAGATGCAGGCGCAGTGCCACCTCATCTTGTGCTGCACGCGGCAAAAATTGGTTATACAGATTTTCAAGAAAATCATTCATCCAAATAGGCTCAAGTTCCAATTCAATTCGATGGGACTGTAATTTTGAAAAATCCAGCAAATCGTTAACCAGTCGAATCATTCGCTTCGTTTCGCGAGAAATGATCTCCATGCCCATTTGCGTGGTTTCAACATCTTCCGGAGAATCTTCAATGGTTTCCGCCCAGCCATTGATTGAAGTCAACGGCGTGCGCAGCTCATGAGAAATGCTTGAGATAAAGTCATTTTTTGTTTTGTACGATTGAGCAATTTCATCTGTCATTCGGTTAATGGCTTTAGAAAGCTGCCCAATTTCATCATTGTTATATACCGTCGCTTTTGCTTCTAAATTTCCTTTTGTTATCTCCCGAGTAACCCGAATAAGGTTGCGAATCGGACGAAGGATGAGCGAACTCATCACTCGGCCTATAATGGCCGCCGCAACCAATATCACCAGACCAATCACAAAAACAGCCAAAAAGTTTTCTTTCAACAGCGCGTTCACCATTGACATGCTCGATACATAACGCAGCACACCCACTACAATTTTCCCATCGTAGATCGGTACCGATACAGACATCACCGCTTCACGCGTGTCGAGTTTTCCACGCCAAGATGCAATATCCCCCTGTACAGCAGTGTTATAATCATCCGTCAGTTCTGTCGGATTTTCTGTATCACCAAGATTATTAATGATATAATTGCCGTTTGCATCGTAAACTTCTACAAGTGCCTTTTCTTGGCTGTCCATGTTTTCGAAAATGAAATCCTGTTTGTCTTTAATGTCACCGCTCGGTGCATATCGACTGTACATCGACGCACTGGCTTCTGCATTATTTGTCAATGTCTGTTCCATACCAGTAATATAGTACTGATAGATCGCAAAAAAGAACAGGCTTTCCATGATGATGAGCGTGATCAGACTAATCAGCACATAACTCAGAGATAGCTTTGTGCCAAGACCTGACGCCACGATCAATCACCACCCCACCAACGATAACCGTACCCCCAAACCTTTTCAATATATTTTGGTTTTGATGGATCTTCTTCGATCTTTTGACGGATGCGGCGAATGTTAACATCCACTATTTTAAAATCACCCACATAGTTATAGCCCCAAACGTTGTTCAAGATTTCATCGCGGTGCACAGCTTTGTTGGCATTTTCCATGAAGTATTTTACAAGGGAAAACTCAATAGGTGTTAATTCAATTTCTTTGCCATTTTTCAGGAATCGACGTTCATCAATATTCATCGTGAAAATGCCCGTCACCAATTCTTTGGCATCTTCACCAGCTTCATCCACCTGGATGGACAAACGCCGCAGCAAGGCGTTGATTCGCGCCAGAAGTTCTTTTGGGCTGAAGGGTTTAACAATATAATCATCCGCACCAGCTTCCAGGCCTTCAATCTTGTTTTCTTCTTGGCCTTTCGCTGTCAGAATGATCACACCTAATTGCGGATAGGCTTCACGTGCCTTTGCGCAAACTTCAAAACCGTTGATGCCGGGAAGCATCACGTCAAGAAGCACAATGTCTACACTGTCATCTAATTTTTCAAGCGCTTCTTCGCCACTCCCTGCTTCTATAACATCAAAATTATTGCGTTTTAAATTCACTTTGATAAAGCCACGAATGGCTTCTTCGTCTTCTACAACTAAAATCTTATTGGTCATGTTGTTGTCCTCCTTCAATTTGGAAGAGTTGCTTTAAGCCTTCTATATCAATGAGCTGACCCGCAAATCTATCCGTATTGCACAACGCGTAATAAGCGCGCTGAGAACTTGGAGATGTCCCAAGCGGAATAATCCCCTTCATATTTTCTATTTTTTCAACCTCTGATGCAGTTTGTGCATAGAGGATAATCGCTGGCTCCGTATTGTTGCCATCATAAAGCCGTACCTGACTGCTGCCTTTATCCGTTACAAATTGATAACGCACCGAATCCAAACAGTATTGCGGCAGGACAAACGTATACCCATCGGTGTTGTTTTCCAACACACCGTACACATTTTTTAATGCATTATCACCATCCCAGGTTTTCCAGATACGCAGGTAATCCCCCTCGTCTCTGCCTGAAGCTTCAATCGGTTCGATGATTGACTGCACATCAAGAACACCATCGCCTGTAACGTCAGCAACGATGGCATTGCGCGATGACGCTGTATTCATATAATGCACCAGCCCTGTCATCTGCTCATCGAAGCCATCTTTTTCAGTTGGCAGCAAAAGTTCCACATTCAAATCGCTGTAGTTGCTGGTACGGATAAAATACAGCCCTTTCTGATCCGCACTGACATTGCCATAAGTCATTTCAAGGCAATTGCCATCAAAGCTTTTTTGATAAACAGGGTCGATATTTTCTCCGCCTTCGTAAACAGTAAGGGTGGTTGTCGAAGCGGTGTCATCATAGTCATTGTAGGCACAGAGTATCGCATTGGTGCCGTCGTTGTTCATATCGACAATGTCAAGGAAAGTGTAGTTCAGCTGACCTACATCAGCAAAGCCATCCCCATTTAATTTGTATACAGAGAGAACATTATTTCCTCCGATATCAACACCAACACAAGCTTCTTGTGCACCATCATTGTTAAGATCAATCAGTTTAAAATAATCAATGGCGTTGCCATACTGTCGTATTTGATCCAAAATTGTCCATGCGCCGTCATTGCTTTGTTTCATCAGCAAGACCCCTACTTCGTGGCCATTGTTGTTGGACCAAAAAACCATTTTTTCCTGTTGTTTATCACCATCAACGTCAAGATCAACGAATGCTGCTGGATTGTCCATGTCTTGTGGCACGACCAAATGCTCGCCATCACTCAAAAACGAATTGATCAGTGTGCGTTCAACGTATTCATCCTGATCACTCGCTGGCGGCAAAATCAACGCCGAAGGTTCTTCAAAAAAGACCGAACAGCCACTCAGAGATACCATACAAAGCAGCATTGCAAATATTAAGGATAATTTTTTCATACGGCCTCCTTTTCATTACCAATCTATTATATCATATCTCACAACGCGCGTTTCGAAAAGGTCCTCGACAAAATTAACACCAAATATCTACATTGTCTTCAAATTTTGACAAAAATAAAAAAGCCGTTTAATGACATGCTTAGGTCACAAACATCACAGCCAGCGGCAGCAATATTTTTCAATAAAATAAATACACTCGTACAGCAGCACACCAAGAAGTGCCATGCCAATTATGCCAGCAAACATATCTGGGTATTCTCGACGTTCCATGCCATCTAAAATCAAATACCCCAAGCCATCAAAAGAAGCAAATGTTTCGGCAAAAAACAATACTGCTATTGAACTGCCTACGGAGATTCTTAAAGAGGTCAAGACTGAAGGCAGACAGGCCGGCAGCAATAAATGCTGAAAAACGTCTGACAATCGACGACTCATGGTGTGCATAGAGTCAACACTCTCCTGTGGCAGTTGATGCGCCGCATCGCACACCACCACAAAAATCTGAAAGAAAATGATCAATGTAATCAATACCACTTTCGGCAGATTGCCCAAGCCAAAAAGCACCACAAGAATTGGCAAGAATACCACTTTTGGCAATGGGTATAAAATTGCCACCAATGGTGTGCTTATTTGATATAGACGTTCAGAGCGTCCACATGCCATGCCAAGC
This sequence comes from uncultured Peptococcaceae bacterium, assembly GCA_937976375.1. Lineage (GTDB taxonomy): Bacteria > Bacillota > Peptococcia > Peptococcales > Peptococcaceae > UMGS1590. Next base: position 27,117 of record CALJRU010000021.1, read on the forward strand.
GGCACTGCTAATAATACACCTAGCGCCGTACTGCCCAACACGCGCAGTGCACTAATGCAAAATTGCGGCCACATTTTTCCTTCAATGCAAAGGTCAACAAATGCTCGAAATGAAGTCACCGGGCCAGGCAAAAACGCTTTATCCAGTGCCATACTGGCAAGCTGCCAGCACAAAAGCAAAAACACAGATGCAATCACAATTGATAAAGCTTTCTTCATTTTGCTGCGTCTCCTTCTAACAATCGTTTTACGCGCGCGCATTGCGCTACAAAAGCTGCCGCATAGCGTTCCTTTGGCGTCGACGTGTTATCAATAACCATCGGTGCTGTACCATCTTTTCCATAGACCAATAGATGATCACATACATACACAGCTTCTTCAATACTGTGCGTTACAAGCACCAATGTGACACCGCTTTCTTCTGACAGCTGCAATACTTCTTCCTGCAATTTTTCACGTGTCAGCGCATCCAACGCTGAAAAAGGTTCATCCATGAGCAAAACCTTCGGCTCATCAATCAAAGCGCGACCGATTGCTACGCGCTGGCACTGACCACCCGAAAGTTGTGAAGGATACTTGTTTTCTAAACCTTCAAGCCCAAGGCGTTGCACTTCTCGTGCCACTTTGTCCGCAACGACTCTGCGCGGCGTTTTTTTCAATATCAGCGGCAGCGCAAGATTACTGCGCACTGTTTTCCAGCGAAACAGTCCATAGTGCTGCTGAATAAAACTAACGCCTGCCATCGGCGCTTCAGCGACTTTTCCTTGACAAACGACAGTCCCTGAAGATGGTTTCTTCAAACCTGCCAGAAGATATAAAAGAGTCGTTTTTCCACATCCCGAAGGACCAATTAACGCCCATCTTTCATGATCATTTATTTGCCAATCAAAATGCGCCAACAATGTGTTGGCGCTTTCAGGATAAGTAAAACCGACATCGGTTAAACAATAAATCACTTTGATTCCTCTTTCACATAAGATGTGTCGACAAGGTCATGGTAACTATACACCTTATCGAGCAGCTGGTTTTCCACCATCCATGCTTCCAGACGGGCCACTTCCTGCTCGCTTGGCACCGCGCCTGGCGTAAAGGTTGGCATTGGATAATCTTCTTGTAATTGTTCAGGCACCTTTGCCTTTTCCATTAAGAGTTCACGATATTTATCTGGATTTTCATTGATATCGGTCATGGCTTGGAAAAGCACATTCATAAATTTATCCAGCGTGCCCTTATTATTATCGATAAAATCGTCAGTTGCAAGGTAGACCGACTGAGAGTAATTTTCATCCAAAGTGGTGTCATCAATGACACTAATACCACCATTGGCAAGTGCAAATGCTGCAAGTGGATCCGGTAAAATGGCTGCGTCAATATCATTACCCTGAAGCAATGTTTCCACACGCAGCATCAAATCTGGCATGTTGACCAATTCAATGCTGTCCGCATCAAGGTTATAGTATTTTTCATACTGATCCATCAGATATTCCATCATCGTATTGGTCGAAATCGCCACACGTTTTCCTTCAAGATCTTCAGGCTTCGTGATCCCACTATTTGGTGCTGCCACTACAACGAAACGGCCTTCCTGCTGCGTAGCACCAAAGGCCAAACTTACCACTTTGGTGTTGGTATCAGCTTTTTTCATCAAGCTCTGCACAATCATGTCGTTCATCACAACATCCAATTCTCCAGCTTCCACAGCTTTCGATTGATCGGAGCTGCTGGCAAAAGGATAGATTTCAACATTCAAGCCAGCATCAGCAAACATGTTTTCTTGTTCTGCAGCAAAAATTGGCAAACTATCTGCAATACTGAGCACGCCAACTCGAACGACATTGCTTGATTGTTCTTCCGATGCAGGCGGCGCACTTGATGGTGCACTTCCTGCTGGCGCGTCATTATTGCCGCAGGCAATCAAACCGGCGGCCATGGCTCCACAAAGGAGCAGTGCAGTTGCTTTTTTCATCCACTTTCTCATATTTCAATCATCCCCCAAAATTAACGATATTGAATAAAATTTTCTTCTTTCTTTGAAATCGTCACATCCAACTCAGCACCGTACGCATCTGTCAAAAACGATGACAAACGCGATAAAACCGGCCGTTCACCAGCGTAATGTGAAACATCAACCATTGGCAAACCAAGTTCCACTGCCTGCTGAGCATCGTGATATTTCATGTCCCCTGTTACATAAACATCTGCGCCAAGCTGTTTTGCGCGATGAAGGAATTCCGTGGCGCTGCCGCCACAGAGCGCCACACGTTCTACCAAACCATCAGCCGGACCGGCAAATGATACAACAGGCAGTTCGAGGGCTTTTTTTACGTCTTCCAGCCATTCCGAAAAAACTTTTGGCTGCGGCAATCGTCCCACACGTCCCAAGCTTTCACGCACAGCACTTGCCTTATTAACAAGTACATCATACGCTGGTTCTTCATAAGGATGTGCCTGATGCAGGGCTGACAGCACCGCGTTCAGTGCATCATGATCAACCAAAACTTCAAGCCGCGCCTCTTGTACATGCTCCACGGTGCCAACATGACCAATATATGGCTCCGCACCTTCTAACGGACAGAACTGACCCTGACCAGTTACCGTCCAGGCACAAGCGCCATAATCACCCTGTCGGCCCGCTCCAGCTGCAAACAACGTTTCTTTCACGGTCTCAAGATGACTCAATGGCACAAAAACCACCACCTTGTAGCGAGGCTGTACCAATGTTTCTTCCAAGCCTTCAACGTCTACCAATCCCAAGCGCTCAGCAAGAACATCATTCACGCCGCCGCGCGCAATGTCAAGATTGGTGTGCGCCGCGTAAAGCGCAATATCATGCTTTAAGCAAAGCTGGCTCATACGCCCTATAGCAGTATCTGTACGCAATGACTTGACGCCTTTAAAGATAAAGGGATGATGCGTGACGATCAAATCTGCATGCATTTTGACAGCTTCCTCGACCACGGTCAATGACGGTGTCAGTGCTAACAGCACACGCTTTACCTCCGCATCGGGGTCACCGATTTGCAAACCAATATTATCCCAGTCTTCTTTAAGCATTGGCGGCGCCAAGCGTTCCAACTGATTCATAATATCCTTCACTCGCATGATCGTTCACTCCTTAACCCATCCCACAATTTCAGCAAACGCTCATACCTTACAGAGAGATCACGATGGCTTTTCACCAACGGTGCCCACGCATCCAATAAGCGTTCATCATTCTTCCAGCGTTCTTCAAAATACGCCCTCGTCACATCATCACACTGCGTTCGCAACGCGATGCCAAAATACAAATCGATTTCACTATAAGCAAAAGCCATTGGTTGATGCTCCAATGTAAACACTTCGTAGAAATGCCCATTGTCATAGACCACCATTTCTTTTCCCACTGCAAAACCATTTTCCATGCCCCAACGCCGTAACAGCCACGGCGCCACATTTGGTGACACCACAATGCGTTGAAGCTGCGCCACAACATCAGGCTGAGCGGATAAAATATCCACCATCAAACCAGCACCCATTCCCGCCAAGGTAACAACGTCCACTTCGCCAGGCGACAGCGCTGAAAGCCCATCACCCAAACGCAAATCCAATAAAGACAAATCCACATCGGCACGAGCAGCATTTTTTCTTGCTGCTTCCAAAGGCCCCTCATTGATGTCACAGCCTATGGCATGTGTCACGCGCTTGCGTTCAAGCAAAGCAATCGGCAGGTAAGCATGGTCGCATCCGATGTCTGCCATTCGCACCTCGTCAGGCACAAACGACGCAACGGCTTCCAATCGTTTTGACAACATCACGTTTCTCCTATTTCAACATTATAAACGCAGCCTGGCGGCCAACTTCTCCACCAAAGCGACGGCGATGGGAGAAAAACAGATCATCCCGAGCAAATGTCGAAAGATCCACCAGCGTGATATTGTCACGCAATACCCCAATCGTTGTCAATTGATCGATATTGGCTTGCCAGATGTCAAATAGATACTTTCCATTTTTACGCGGCTTTAACAACCTTTTCGGCACCACTGCATGTGCAGCAACAGCATCCGCCACTTCCTGACCAACTTCAAAATGATCCGGATCAATGGCTGGACCAACAGCTGCCAACAATTCTCCTGGCTCCGTTCCGTATGCATGCTGCATGGCCTTCACTGTTTCCATAACAATGCCTGCCACTGTCCCGCGCCAGCCAGCATGGCAGGCACCAATGGCACGATGCGTTGGATCGTAAAACAAAACTGGCACGCAGTCTGCATAAGTGACAAACAACGCACGACGCGGCACGTTTGTAATCATGCCATCTGCATCTCCCAAGGCATCTGTTGGCGAATGAAAACCTTTGCCGCCATCCTTGGCACCCACTTCGAGCACTTTATTGGAGTGAATAAAATGCAGACTGACCACTTCCTTTGGACTAATGCCAAAATTTGTCACAAAACGGTCACGGTTGCTGCGCACGGTCATGATATCATCACCCGTATGCAGCCCCAGGTTCAGTGATTGATAAGGAAAATCACTGCGTCCACCATGACGTGTAGAAAAAGCGTGGATAATATCCGGTGCGTTGGCCAATGCGTCCGCTTCGACCCAGACAAAACCATTATTTGTTTGCAATTGATACATGATTCTCCTCCTCAAAATTGTGATTGTTCAATGTCATACAAGGCCCGATAATGGCCGTTAGAATTGGCAAGGAGCCGCTCATGCGATCCCTGCTCAATGATTCTACCATACGAAAGAACGTATGAAAAGTCAAGCTTATCTAACATTTCTAAACTATGGCTAATGACAATCATGGTTCGGCCTTCACCCCATGCCAAAAGGCGCATAAAGATGCGTTCTGACAGACGTTTATCAAGCTTCTGCAAGGCTTCATCAAGAATAACAATTTTCGGTTCACACACCACCATGCGCGCAATAGCCAGACGCTGGCGCTGACCGCCCGAAAACATGGCTGCATTTTCTGCCAGCACAGCATCCAGCCCTTCCGGCAACGCCTGCACAATCTCATCCAATTCCACCATGGCCAGCGCCTGCCAAATCGCTTCATCACTGACCGACGGATTGGCAAGCTGCATATTCTCACGAATCGTTGTATAGAAGAAATAACTTTCCTGATCGACACTCGCTACCGTATGATGGAGCGTTTCGCGATCAATCTCTGAATAATCGCAGCCGCCGAGCGTCAGCCGGCCACCATCAATTTTCCACAATCCAGAAAAAATGCGCGCCAACGACGATTTCCCGCTGCCGCTTTCGCCGACAATCGCCACATGCTGCCCCTGAGGAATTGTGAGTGTTAAGTCTTCAATAAATCGACGACCTTCCTGATGATAGTGAAAATCCACATTTTCAGCCACGATTTCTAACGATTGCGGAAGAACCGTTTTCAATGGTGTCAAAGGCGCCGATGTTTCGTACACGGTCCTCATTTCCTCGGCAGCCGCTAAAGACTCATCCATTTGCAGTACTGCCTCCGGCATCTGCAATACCGCTTCATAACTTGCCAGCACCAAAAGTGCCAGCATGGCCACATCGACTCCTGGCAAGCAGCCCTCGCGCACAGAAGGAATCATCATCCATAAGGCAAGCAGCATGCTGAGATGACTGAGCGCAAAAGTCAAACGGCTGATCAGTTTCTTCTTTAAACTCATGCGCATGTGCAGCAAAGTAAACTTTTGTACCATTTCTCGCATCGAGCACTGTACATCGGCAAGCTTGCCAAAGAGATGAAGATCGACAAGCCCCTTCTTATAATCCAGAAATTGTTCAGACAGCGCTGCCTGCCACTCCGACGCCTGATATTTTTTGGCACGTCCACCAGAAACTGCTGCTACTGGTACCAAAATTCCAGCCACCAATTGGCCAATCAGCAACATAGGAATAAGCGCTGGTTCAAAAAACGCTAGAAACAACGCACAAACCGTATAAATGAATAAACTGCCCAAGGGCACCGACACTGCTTTCAGATAAAAAAACTGCAGCACGTTAATATCTGTGACAAATTGATTGTACAGTTTTCCCTGCGCATAATTCGGAAACGCATCCGGCACCAATGGTTCCAAGTGATCATAAAAATCTTTGCGCAAATGCCCCAAGATACGGAATGCAATGCTGTGATTCAACAATCGCTCCGCATAGCGCAGCAATGCACGGCTAATGCCAAAAAAGCGCACGCCTGTAATCAAAGGCATTAAAAGCAGCACCTCCGGCATCAATGCCGCTTTAGATAACAGCAAGCCAGACGTCGCCAACAATCCCACATTGCCCAATACTGTCAGCGCCACCAAAAGACTGCCTAAGAGCACGCGCCAGCGATAGGGCTTCAACAGCTGCATCAGCCAAACAATCGTTTTACGCATGTGCACTCGCCCCCTTTGCGATGAAATGACCGCCATGATCCACAACATCCTCATAACGTCCACTGTCAACCACCTGACCGTGACGCATAACATAAATACAGTCTACTTTGCGCAACGTTTGCAAACGATGCGCAATGATCCAGGTGGCACGTCCATTCAGCAGAGAATCCAAAGCCTCCACCAGCGCGTGCTCACTTTCCATATCCAGGTTATCGGTCATTTCATCAAGAAACAACACATCGCTTTCACGATAGAGGGCACGCGCCACCAAAAGCAGCGCCGTTTGACCGCCTGAAAGCTGTTGTCCTCCTTGACCAATCATGGTATCCAATCCGGTCGGCACAGTACGCAATAAATGCGTCAAACCAATCTGATCAGCGATGGCAGTTGCCTGCTGACGCATTTCCTGCGACACATCATCAGTAAAAACGATATTTTCCAGGACACTGCCTTGAAAAATATACGGCGTTTGCAACACTGCCGCTACACGTTCACGATAAGCTGTGCGCTGCCACTCTGACAGCGGCACCTCGTTGACATAAATCGTCCCGCTTGTCGGCTGGAGAAAGCCCATCGCAAGCATCATTAAGGTGGTCTTACCACTGCCGCTGTCCCCAGCAAAAGCAATCGACCGCCCCGCCTTCAGTTCTAACGACACATCCCGCACCGCATCCTGAGCGGCACCTGGATAACGATAAGAAACATGCTCCAAGCGAATGCTTTCTACGTGTGTTGCAGCAAAATTGCCGTTTGGCATCGCCCAAGGTTCCGTTTCTAAGAAAGCATAAATACTGCTGCTGGCTTCCTGAGCATTGATCCCTGAATGGAAATACTGCCCCAGTGTCCGCATTGGCTGATAATATTCCGGTGCCAAAAGAAGGATATAGAAACCAATCAGAAAAGTCAGCGTTCCATTGCAGAGGCGCAGCCCCAAACCAACTGCAACCATGGCAATCGCAATCGTTGCCACCAATTCCAAGGCAAGCGAAGAAATGAACGCCCACTTCTGCACCTGAAATGTGGCTCGTCGATAGGCTTCACTGATCTCACCGATTTTTTCACCCTGCTGCTTACTGCGGCCAAGGCTTTTTAATGTCATAAGCCCCTGCAACACATCCTGCAAAAAGGCTGCAAAGCGCGTCAACAATACCCATTGACGCACACTTTCACGTTTGGTCCATTTACCGATCAGCACCATGAACACAGGAATCAACGGCAATGTCACCAGCATAATCACCGCACTCAACGGATCTTTTGGGAAAATCACAATCAAAAACAGCACAGGAATAAAGACCGCCTTGAACAATTGTGGCAGATAGCCGCTAAAATAACTTTCTAAGGTGTCGATCCCATCATAAAGCAAATTGAGCAGCCCCCCGCTTTGCAGCTCTGAGGCCTGCACAGGCGAAAGCGTTCCCAATTTCTCAATGATCTTCTCACGCAAATCCAACTTAACAGCTGTGGCCAATTTCAAGCTGCAGTATTCTTCAGCGCAATCCAAGGCAATACGCAGCACCAACGCGCTTACCGCCAGCACAAAAGTGCTCCCAAGCGTTTCTCTTGTCGCTCCACCAAGAAATATGCCATCAACAATTCTTGCCACCATCCAGGTCTGCCAAAGCACTGCAGCAGCCGATCCCAAACTAAACAGCACCGATAAAATAAATAATATCCGTTGAGCGCCCATCTCCTGCATCAGTTTTTTATCCACCATGGGAGCCCCTCCTTTCTGGCTGTATCAAAAAAACGCCTCCCTTTCGAGAGGCGTTACAATGCCTATCAATATTTTATTGTTTTTTTCGTAACACGTGCACGGAACACATAGAACGACCAGATCTGATAAAGCAGAACAATCGGTACCATGGTCAATGCCACCTTGGTCATAAAGCTCAGCGTCTTTGGAGAAGATGCTGCATTGTAAATATCCAGGCTATATGCTGGGTCCAAGGTTGAAATCATAATGTTCGGGAACATGCCTGCAAAGACACCAGCTACACAGCAAGCAATGGCCAGCGCAATAAACACAAACGCCAAACCGGATGCCTGTTTACGGCTGCAAAGCACCGACAGAATCATAAATACTGCTGCCAAAGCAATGGCAATGATAGCAAGCACATTTTCAAACATGGTGCTGGCAAAAAACGCCCATACAACCCAAACCACCGTGACAACGATCATCACAGGGCCAAGCTTATTGGCAATGCTTTGAGCACGATCCAGCACAGTCTGTTCACCGGCTTTCAGCATCAGATAGCAAGCGCCATGATACAAGAAGATCAGTGCCAGCATCACACCGCCAAGTAAGCAGAACGGACGCAGCAATGTAAAGAAGCTGCCTGCATACTGCATGTTTTCATCAATCGGTACACCGATCACCAAATTCGATACAGCAACACCCCAAAGGATTGCCGACAGGATCGACGTCACTGCAATAACGGTGTCCCAATTTCTGCGCCAAGTCAGACTAGGCTTCTGACTGCGGAACTCAATACCGGTGGCACGGAAAATCAGTGCCAACAAGATCAGGAACAAAGCCAGATACCAGCCACTGAACATGGTTGCATACACATGTGGGAAAGCCGCAAACATAGCACCGCCTGCAGTGATCAACCATACTTCATTGCCATCCCAGAATGGCCCAATCGTATTCAAAACAACGCGGCGTTCTTCGTCATCTTTCCCAATGATCGGAATCAACGCGCCCACACCATAATCAAAGCCTTCCAGGAAGAAGAAGCCGACGAACAGCACCGTAATGAGAATAAACCAAAGTACATTTAAATCCATAACGAGCCCTCCTCAGCCGCTTTAGGCTTCTTGTCTTCATCATCCACTTTCTTGGCTGCACGCGCAAGCAGTCCAACATCGATGATAGCCAGAATCAGATATACCAACGTAAAGCCGACCAGCGTAATCAATACTTCATTACCAGAGACAACCTGCGATACAGCATCTGCTGTTTTCTGCAAGCCGTACACAATCCATGGCTGACGCCCCACTTCCGTAAGAATCCAGCCAAAAGAGTTCGCCAAATATGGCAGCAGCATCGCAGGCAGGAACAGCAGCATCAGCTTAGATCCCTTTACTTCACGTTTGGTTTTAACCATAAAGCAGGCGATCAGCGAAGCCAATACAAGAAGCATCCCTGCACCGACCATGATACGGAAGCTCCAGAACATCAGCGGTACATCAGGGATATAGTTTCCTGCACCATATTCCTGTTCGTATTGTGCCTGAAGATCATTGATCCCCTGTACCTCTTCTGTGAAGTTATTGTGAGCCATAAAGCTCAATAACCCTGGTACAGAGATTTCAAAGGTGTTCTCATGATTTTCGGTGTCAATATTGGCAACCAAAGCCAATGGTGCACTTTCTTCGGTATTCCACAAAGCTTCCATAGCAGCCATTTTCATTGGTACTTCTTCAGTAAGATATTGACCTTGCATATGCCCAACACCTGCAACTGCAATAGATGCGATCAGGCCCATAATAGCAGCGAATTTAAAAGATGATTTCATAACAGGTACATTTTTCTTACGTACCAAATGATAAGCACTAATTCCTAACATAAAGAATGCTGCCGTCGTCAGCCCAGCGGTAAATACATGGGCAAATTGATGGAAGAAATACGAGTTGCCAACAATCTCTGCAAAATTATCCATTTCCACACGGCCATTGTTGAGCACATAACCTTGTGGATGCTGCATGAATGAGTTTGCAACCAAGATCCACATCGCAGACAGGTTGGACGCGATAGCCACCAACCAAATGCTGGCAAGATGCACGCCTTTTGGCAGACGATCCCATCCGAATACCCACACTCCCAAAAATGTTGATTCGATGAAGAACGCAAGCAATGCTTCGATTGCCAATGGTGCACCAAAGATGTCACCCATAAAACGTGCGTATTCTGACCAGTTCATACCAAACTGAAATTCTTGAACGAGACCGGTTGCAACCCCCATCGCAAAGTTAATCAGGAAAAGTTTTCCCCAGAATTTTGTCATGGCTTTGTATTTTGGATCGCCAGTCTTAAAATATTTTGTTTGAATCATTGCTGTCATGATGGACAAACCAAGCGTCAACGGTACAAACAAAAAATGATAAACCGTTGTGATGGCGAATTGCCAACGTGCCAACAGTAATGCATCAAGCATAACCATCCTCCTTTTTCATTATCTCCATGTATTAGCGCACAGCGATTGCTTCGATCTCAACCTGCATGTCTTTTGGCAGGCGAGCCACCTCCACACAACCACGTGCCGGTGCGTCCTTTTCAAAGTATTTTCCATAAGCTTCATTAACTGTCGCAAAATCGTTCATATCTTTCAGATAGATCGTTGTCTTTACGATGTCCTCAACAGTTGCACCAGCTTCTGCCAAAATAGCAGCAATGTTGTCCATGCACTGTTTGGTCTGAACCGAAATATCACCCTCAACGACTGCGCCTGTTGCCGGATTGATCGGAATCTGTCCGGAAACAAAAATCATTTCACCGCTTGCAGCAACGCCCTGAGAATATGGTCCCAAAGCCGCTGGTGCATTTTCAGTTGCAAGAATACGTTTTGTCATCTTCATTCACCTCCATTCACAATCATTCCCTGTTAAGTCATGATTATATTGGTAATTATAAATCTCCAGCGGAGAAAAATCAATATTATCCGCACTTGCCAGGGCATATTTAATATTGTTTTTTTCTATTGATTGAAATTGCGCCGCTTCCTCACCGTGCAGATGACCAAACACACAATAATTCACGCCATAGGATGCTAAGAGCTCGGAAACAACCGGCGACAGATTTTTGCCAATGAACGGTGGATAATGCATCATCGCAATGCGATAATGAGCATCCGTCGGCATCTGCGACAGCGATGCTTCTAAACGTGCATATTCACGCCGAAGCATTTTTTCCTGATGAGCTTCCCCTTCCGGGTCAGCAAAGGTCCAGCCGCGAGCGCCGGCAATGGCCACGCCATCTAAAACCACACAATCGTTTTGGATGGCGTACATGCCTGCAGGCAGCGCCTCACGCACTTTAGAAATGCTTTGCCACCAATTGTCATGATTACCACGAATCATGACTTTACGTCCAGGCAAACAGCCCAGCCAGTTCAGTGCAAACTGCGCCTCTTCGACACGATTGCCCCAGAAGATATCTCCCAAAAGCAGCACCACATCGTCTTTTTGTACACGCTCACACCAACGCCGAGCAATTTTTGCCGTGTGCTGCGTCCATTGTTCGCCAAAGCATTCCATCGGTTTTTGTTTACTTTTTTCAAGCCCAATAGACAGATGCAAATCACCCATCGCCCAAAAAGTTACATGTTTCTTCCTATTGCTCAAAATACCGTGTCCTCCTGTCATAAAACATTCAGCAGAAGAAAACGCTTTCATCCACGCCTCATTATACGGGAAGCAGCAGCATTCGCCAACTGCCTTTTAGCATTAAAATATCTATAAAAATTTTAAACGATCCATAAAATCTGCCGCCCCTCTCTTGCGACACCCCAACGAATCCAGTAGAATGTAAACAATGTTATTTTTTGGAGGAAAACCATGTTAATTGAATATTTAAAGGTATTGATACTTGGTATTGTTGAAGGGATCACAGAATGGCTCCCAATCTCCAGTACAGGGCATATGATTCTTGTTGAGAATTTTCTGCGTCTCAATGTTTCCCGCGAATTTTGGGAGATGTTTTTGGTTGTTATTCAGCTCGGTGCCATTCTGGCCGTTGTCGTCATTTATTTCCATAAACTCAATCCATTTTCTCCACGAAAATCCGCAAAAGAAAAATCGGATACTTGGAAAATCTGGTACAAAGTCATCATCGGTTGTCTTCCTGCCGCCATCATCGGGCTGCCACTGAACGACTGGCTGGATGAACATTTCTATAATTACATTGTGGTTGCCATTGCCTTGATTGTTTATGGGGTCATTTTTATCTGGATTGAAACCAAATACAACTACAAACCCACCATCAACTCTTTTGATGATATGAGTTATCTCACCGCTTTTAAGATCGGCTGCTTCCAAGTGCTTTCGTTAATTCCTGGGACATCCCGTTCCGGGTCTACAATCATCGGTGGGATGCTCGTGGGCACTTCTCGTACCTTGGCCACTGAATTCTCCTTTTTCATGAGCATTCCTATTATGTTTGGCGCCAGCCTTTTGAAACTGGTAAAGTTCGGTTTCAATTTCACGGGCAATGAACTGATGATCCTGCTGTTCGGCATGATCGTTGCTTTCGTGGTTTCTATTTTGGCCATCAAATTCTTGATTTCTTATGTTGCCAAAAACGATTTCAAACCATTCGGTTACTATCGCATTGTGCTCGGGATCATCGTCCTTCTTTATTTCTTCTTAAGCTAGGAGGCGAATCACATGTCTTTCTATGAAGAAGCGCTGGCTTTACAGCCAACACTCGTCCAGTGGCGCCGCGCCTTTCACCAACACGCCGAAGGCGGGTACGATTTACCACATACCTTAACGTTAATCCGTGATGTGCTGAATGCACATCACGTTTCCTTTTTTGAGCCTTGTCCAAGCACCCTCGTTGCCGATATCGGAAAAGGGCCGGCAGGAATGATCCTGCGCGCTGATATGGATGCTTTATTAATGGAAGAAAAAAGCGGTCTGCCTTTTGCCAGTGAAACCGACTTTGCACACACATGCGGTCACGATTTCCATACTGCGATGCTGCTCGGTGCAGCCTGCCTCTTGCAAGCACACGCCGATGAACTGCCTGCACGCACACGCCTTATTTTTCAGCCAGACGAAGAAAACATCACCGGCGCTCGCCAGCTGATTGCTCACAATGTGGTCACCCCAGACTTCAAAGGCGGGTTTGCCCTGCACATGTCTCCGACCCTGGACAGCGGCACCCTTTACTACAAAGATGGGCCAATGTATGCCGCGTCCAACGAATTTATCATTACGGTCACCGGTGCCAGCACCCACGGCGCCGCACCATCCAATGGACGCGATCCAATCTTTGCCGCTGTTCAAATCTATAACACTCTGCAAGGCTTAATTAGTCGTGAGCGGCCGACACTTGAACCAGCAGTGCTTTCCATCTGCGCGTTCAACGGCGGCAGCACCTTCAATGTCATTCCAGATCAAGCACAGCTGCTTGGCACACTGCGTGTCTATAACACCAATCTTGCTGAAACGATCAAAACGCGGCTCCAAGAAATTTGTGATGGGATGGCAAAAACCCTGCGTTGCCAAGTAGATCTGACCTTCACCACTTCAGTACCGCCTGTCACCAATGACTCAGTGATTAACCAGCGTATTCTAGACACTGTAACCAAGCGAGCACCAGAGCTCTTATTACAAAAACAAACCGAACCGTTTGCTTGGAGTGAAGATTTTGCGCTTTACGGCAACATTCTGCCAATCAGCATGATGACACTCGGTGCGCATGTCGACGGATGCTCCGCCAACATTCATAACGCCGATGTACTTTTCGACGAAACAGCTCTTGCTGTCGGAACAGCAGCCCATGTCTGTGCAGCATTCTCCAGCAGTAACATTGATAAAAGCTAATCAATGATCGCAAAACACACAATATAAAACGGCAAGAGAACAGCCAATGGTTCTCTTGCCGTTTTATATTGTCTATTTTTCCCACAGTAAACATACAAATGCGCCAATGGCACCACGTTTGCGATACTCTTCATCCAAGTCGCGGGTGGCCTCTTCGTCAGACGTTGCAAATGGCAGAAAAACACTTTCAGCACTTGCAAGCAGTTTTTCTGGTAACAGCGCACGCATGTCATCTGCAGTCTTAAAAGACGCATGGTGAAAAACCGAATCCTCGCGCGGCATATGGGTTTGATATTCCAGCCCCCAGTCAGAATTGCCGGTGATCGTGCCAATCAACACACGGCCTCCCGGCTTAACCACGCGCATCATTTCCTTCAAAGCACGCAAGTCATCATGAATGAATTCAAACGCCGCCATTGAAAGCACCGCATCAAAAGTGTTGTCAGGAAATGGCAGCGTATACAAATCACCCACATGAAACCGCAATTGCTCCGCATAAGGCGATGCGGCCGCCTTTTCCTTTGCATAGGCAATCATTGGCTCCGATAAATCAATGCCGTCTACCGTTGCCCCCAAAGCTGCCATTTTCATCGAAAAGTTTCCTGTTCCACAACCAGCATCCAGCACATGCATCCCATTCTTTGGCTGAAACAATTCAAATGCGCACTCGGTTTCCAGCGCGTCCACCAAGGCACCTTTTTGCGTTTGATACCACGCATCATATTCAGGCGCTTTTTGATCAAAATCCGCCATGCTCTCCATCTCCTTACGTTTTATGTTCAATTCTTCTTTTATTATTATGCCCAGTGCTGTTTTTGTCAACGCAACAGCCAATTGACAGTTTTTCAATACCATACCTATAATAGAAACAGACAGTCCAATATGTTCTATCGTTGACTGTTAGAGGGGGATTTTATGCAAAATAGTAACTTATTGACGGGCAGCATTACGAAAAGTTTGCTGATTTTTGCGCTGCCAATGATCGCTGGAAATTTATTGCAGCAATGCTACAATATTGCGGACACCATTATTGTTGGCCGCTTTCTCGGCGCCAATGCATTGGCTGCCGTTGGCTCAGCCTACACCCTAATGACTTTTCTTACATCGATTATTCTTGGTCTCTGCATGGGCAGCGGCGCGTCTTTTTCCATTAGTTACGGCCGTAACAACATCGATCGGCTGAAAACCGGCATATTTCAATCTTTTGTGTTTATTATTCTTGTCACCATCGCCATCAATATTCTGGTGTTTGTCGGCATCGACTTTATCATATGGTTTCTTCGTGTTACAGATACTGACGTTGCCGGACTGATGAAAACCTATTTATTGGTCATTTTTGCCGGAATCCTCGCCACATTTTTCCAAAATTATTTTTCCTGTCTGTTGCGAGCGCTCGGAAACTCCAAAATACCATTGGCCTTTCTCGCCGTCTCGGCGCTCTTAAACATTATTTTGGACTTATTGTTTGTCTGTGTGTTTCATTGGGGCGTAGCTGGCGCCGCTTTTGCAACGATCATTTCCCAGTACGTGTCTGGCATCGGCCTCATGATCTACACCCTTATTGCGTTTTCTGATTTACGGCCTGAGCGCAGACACATGCGCTGGAATCGCACGATATTCCGTGAAATTACCAGTTTTTCTTTTCTCACCTGCATCCAGCAATCTGTCATGAATTTTGGGATTCTCTTGGTGCAAGGCCTAGTCAACAGCTTTGGCCCAGTCATTATGGCAGCCTTTGCTGCTGCTGTCAAAATCGACACGTTTGCCTACATGCCAGTGCAAGACTTTGGAAACGCTTTTTCTACATTTATTGCCCAGAATTACGGTGCCAGAAAAGAAGACCGCATCCGCCAGGGTATTAAAAGTGCTTTTCTTGCAGCCTCCATCTTCAGCATCATTGTCAGTGCCATTGTCTTCATCTTTGCGGAACCTTTGATGACACTCTTTATCAACCGCAACGAAACAGCCATCATCTCTGCCGGCGTATGTTACCTGCGCATTGAAGGTGCTTTCTATGTCGGTATCGGCATTCTCTTTTTACTCTACGGGCTCTATCGAGCCGTTGCGCGCCCAGGCATGAGCGTTGTTCTCACCATCATTTCACTTGGCACACGTGTCCTTCTTGCCTACACACTTTCTGCCATTCCAGCCATTGGCGTGACCGGCATCTGGGCGGCTGTTCCAATAGGATGGGCACTCGCCGACATCGTCGGCATTACATATTGGCGCCGGCTCTCGCGCCGCGGCATGACACTGTAAACAAATGACCGTTCTCATAATTGAGAACGGTCATTTCAGCTTGTCGAAAAAGGTCACCGCAAGGTGGCCTTTTTCTCGTCTTAAGCCT
>CALJRU010000022.1 GCA_937976375.1 uncultured Peptococcaceae bacterium
GTTGTAATCGGTGCGCGGGCGGTTGCCATTGAGCGGGTCGCCGTTGGCGTTGGCGCGGTCTACGCTTAAAAGAGCAACAAAATCAATTTTATGCTGTAACTGTGTCATGATTATTCCTCCGTTTTTTCTGATTGTGGTTGATAAAGCGCCTGCTGCTGCAAATAATAGCCCATCAAGTAAGTTTCTTTCAGCGGGCGGTTCAAAGCATCGTCGCTCAGCCCCAGGCCATCGATGTGGCCAAGAATTTCTTCGAGCAATTTTTCATACTTGATTTTCGCGCCATAAGACAGTTTCGATAAATACGGCACCCGCACACGTTCATAGATGGTTTGAAAGGTTTGAAACGGTCTCCGCACATAAATCGATAAGAGCCGAATGGCGTTGGTCTCGCGGGTGTCGTCCTTTGTGTAGTTGTCTTTTTCTATTTTATCCAGTACGGCCAGCAAACGCCCGAACTGATAGCTTCTGTCTGCTTTTTCAATGTCTAAAGCCATGCTCCATTCCTCCTTCATATCGCTGCGATGTTTTCTCACCACGGCACAGGCCACAAACAAAATCTGCCGCCACACCCGCCAGTCGTAGGCCTGGGGCATCGACGCCCGCTGCACCAGGGCGCGCAGAATGTCCGTTGGCATTTTTGCGCGATTCAGGCGGCAGGCCAACAGCCGCTGCATCTGCTGGCGAAGCACACGGTCGTCGGTTTTCAAACGCTCGCCCTGCTGGGTGCCAAAGGCACACTGCACAATCTGCCACAACGCTGGCGACTGAATGCCAAACTGGTTGTTTTCCCAAGCGCAGGTGTTGTCCCAGTCGTAAAGCCGCTGCAAAAAGTCCGAACTGCGCAGCTCGTTGTAATAGGTCATCGCCAATCGCCCGCTGGTGGCGGCGTCAAAAGCGGCAATCACAACGCCATCGGTCGGTGCCAGGGTGGTCTGCCAGCCGGACAGCGTATCTCGCAGTTGCTTGCTGTAATCTTCCGGGGTAGCGATGACCGCATCAACACCAGACAACAGCGACTTGAGGGTGTTCGGCAATTTTTTCGTCTTTGGGTTCCAGCAGATAAAGGTGCGGCCGCCAACGGTTTCGCCTTGATTTTCAATAAGCCATCGCAGGGCGCTGTGCGCCTTTTGCGACGCCTCGTAGCTGATCGACGCTGCCTGCTCTGGCTCGCTGAATCGCCCGCGGTAGGTGAACCCTGTGGCATCGTTGGCCGAGATCAATTTTGCGTTCCCATAGACTGAAACGATGCCTTTCGGATGCTGCATCGCCGCGCGGGCCTGTTGACCGGTGATCATGCAGACCGTTTTCGGCGCGTTGTCCGACAAGCTCTCATAAAAATGGATAAACGCCTGAAACAACGTCGGATCGGTCCAGCAGGCGTCATTGGTGTCGCTGTTTTGCACGCGCCAGCGCACCAGAAGCTTTTCGTCTTTCGGCTGGTGGTTGTCCTTCAGCTCGATGACGCCGGCATTGGCCAGGTCGCTCAGAATGGTGCCGCCTTTCACGTAGGCCAGCACCGCCTGCACTGTGGGATGGGTGTAAGGCGACGCCGCCCATTGTTCCAACTGGTCCAAATACGCCGCATGTTTTTTATCGTTATACGGCGCCACATAGCACAGCTGGTCGCACAAAGGATGGGCACAGACGCCGCTCGTTCGGCCTGATGAGCTTTCCGTCACAGGAATGATGATCTTCGGCTCGTCCCTGTCCACCGTGCACCCGGAAACAAAATGTCCGTCCTTGTCCAAGGTGATCTCCAAATCGGCGCGCGTGATCATGTGCGACACCGGTGCCAGCACCGTCTGGCCGTCCCTCAGCTGACCCACATAGCCTTGAGCCTGCAAATCGTCGTAGGTTGCGACCGCTTGCTGCAAAAGTCCCATCACTGCACCTCCTCAAATTCGTCCAGACCGCAGAAATTGCCGTGTTCCTGGCCGAAAGGCTTCATCGTCATTTCGCGCACCACCCGCTGCAGAGGGCAGTCTTCCGGCCGCGGGAAGGTGATGATCCCTTTTTTCATGACCGGCTGCCAGTAGCGAATGGTCATCTTGCCCTGGGTGTCCTCAGAATAGGCCTCATCAGGGTAGGTGATGCCATGCACCATCAGGCCAAAGGCCAGCTCCGGCAAATCGTCGTAGGCTCCCTCGCCTTCGCCAAACACGCACGGTGTCACATAGCCCTGACACTCGCGCGTGCCGAGAAAGACATCGCGCCGCCCGCCTTTGCGAATCATGCGCTTAGCCATCTCGTGGTGCTTGTTTTCATTGCGGTCCTGGTCCAGCTCCGGCCTGTTCTCGTTCCACTCGAAATGGGCGCGCACCTGATAACGGCAATCTTTCAAATAAGTGTAATAGGCCAAATCGTTGCCCCCGCTGTATTTGATCGGACGCATGCCCTTGACCTCCGTCTGAATCGGATTCATGATACGCACCGCATCAATGATCCATATCAACGTCGGCTTCCAATACACCGACATCAACATGCCTTTGAGGGCTTCGTATGTGGGCACCTGATAGGTTGATTTTTCACCGCCAATGCGCAGCATCGGGTCGGAAAACAACCCATAGTCGCCCGTCACCTCAAACTCAACAATATTGGGATAAATGGTATTTTTCATCGTCACACCTCCAAAAAAGGTTGTTCATTGCTTTCCAGAACCCCCAGGCAGTCGTCATAGGCCGCCTCGGACAGCACCAGCACACCATGCACCTCGCGCACAAGGGTGCTCAGCCGCTCGCGCTGATAGGCATAGAGCGCGGCGGTGTAGGGCTTGGCACGCTCGCTCCACGCCCTGAGATAGGCCGGGCTTGGCTGGGCTTCGTGCTCCAGCTCGGCGATCAGCGCCGCCCCTTCGCCAAAAGGAACGACCACATCCACCGTGTCTTCCGCAAAAACCTGGAAATAGGCGCCGGCGGTTTTAAACGCCTGATTCAGAAAATAGCGCCCATTGACCGAAGAAAGATGCTTGCGGTTGCTGCCCAAGAGCGAAAATAAGGTGTCGTTGCCATCAGGAAGGATGCCGTCCTGCACGTTTCCGCCTTCGGCCTGCACCAAGCCGTAAAGCTTTTGATAGTACCACTGAATGGCGCCCTCGGAACTCAGCTGGCCGTCAAAGTCGTCCGGCGCCGCGCGAAACGCCGCCAGCAAGTCTCTACAGGCGACCTTCTCGCGCTGAATATCCGGCAGCTTCCCTAAGTGTTCGTCGCTGCATGCAATCACATAGACCGGTGCCAGCGCGGCACGCTCGCCGTTGCGATTGCAGCGACCGGCTGCCTGCACCACATGGTCCATCCCAGCCAAAAGGCGCACCACACAGGCGAAGGAACTATCCACGCCCGCTTCGATCACCTGTGTCGACACACAGACCACGCGCCTGCGCCCCTCTTTCAGCGCCGCATAAAGCGCCTCCAGCGTCTGCGCACGATGGGCCTTGCACATAGCCGCCGAAAGATGAAACACCTCGTCGCCCCTGTCCTTCAGGGCTTGATACAACTGCGCCGCTTGCGCTTTCTTGTTGCACACCACCAGCACGCTTGGCGCCTGGGCCGTCAAGGCCGCCACATAATCCGGCAGCTCATCCAGGCGTTTGGCACCAGCGTCAATCATCTCAGTGCGTGCAAAGGCGCGCCAGAGCTCCTCCTGATAAGGAACCACATCACCCACCGTGTCCAGCATTGGGTGCGCCGCTTTTTCAAAGCAAGGCTGCGTCGCCGAACACAAGAGGAACGTTGTCCCGCACACCTGCGATAGAAAATTGACTGCCATATTAAACAGCGACAGCTTATTCATCGGCACGCTCTGCACCTCATCGATCACAACCACCGCGTTGCTCAGCGCGTGAAACCGGCGCACGTTGCTCGTCTGTCCCTTAAACAGCGTATTCAGAAGCTGCACCATGGTGGTAATGATGACCGGCTTCTGCCAGTTTTCCATGGCCAGCTCGCGCGGGTCCAGGGCGTCCTTTGTAGCCTGCGCCGCAATCACATTGGAATGATGCTCCAAAATCAGCCCATCGTCACCGATATAGTCCCGCACAATGGCGGCGTTCTGGTCAAGAATCGCCAGCAGCGGTGTCACAAAAATAATCCGTTCTTTCTGCCATTTTTTCGCATGGGCCAGCGCATAGCGCAGCGCGCTCAGGGTTTTGCCGCCGCCGGTCGGCACATTGAGGCGATACACGCCGCTATCCTTGTCAGCCCCTGCGCGGCACTGCGCCGAAATATCCGTGCGTGCCCGCTGAATCGGCGTGACCTGCGCAAAGCCCGCCAGCTTTTTCTCCATATAAACCAGCCGCTGAGCCCAAACATCGGCGTCCACCGGCACGTATGTCTGAAACGCCTCACCATTCATAAAGGCCGCCGTGTCGCTGCGGTCGCCATCGATCACCGCCGACAGCACCAGCCGCGCCAAAAGGCCGAAGTACACATTGATCTCGTCGCCTTCTGGGTCCTCGCTGCGCTGCTGCATCGCCGAAAACGTGGCCAGATGAGCCGCAATTTCTGCATTCGCCTGCTGGAACAGCGCCTTCACTTCCGCCTCGCCGGCACAGGCTGCCAAAAAGTTCTCCACACTCTCTGCGTAGCCAATGCCTTCTTTATGCAGCCGATGGTCAAAGCCCAGCGCATTGTCCAGCGAAAGTGCATCAAAAAGCCCATGATGCGCGCCAATGGCGTAAGCCACCACCTCTGCCGTCAAATCCTCGAGCGACGCTGCCTGCGCGCCATGAAACGTCTGCAGCATATAACGGCAGCCTGCAAAGGTGTGATTCACCGAGCCGCGCTTTGCCGTGTCGCCCGCCGCCAGATACGCCTGAAAGGCGTTTTTGCACTTGCCCATATCGTGGAGCAGGCCTGCCAGATACCCTACCTGACCAAGGCCGCACGCCGCCAGACAGTCGCACGCATACACCGCCGTATTCCGGCAGTGATCCGCCAACGCCTGCCGTGCGACACTGCCATCTTCCAACACACGCTGATGCGCCAAGAACATGTTCACGCACCTCCTTTATCTTCTATTATAGAGTTTACTTAAAGTTTGTCAACAGTGCAAAAGAAAAAGCCCGCGAGCGACACATCGCTCACAGGCTTTTGTGCGAACCCAATGACCGGCATTCGGTTCGTTTTCTCACCTCCACATGGAGGCGAGACGTCATTACTAAGTACACTCTTTAATATTTTCAATCCACTTCTCACACAACGCGCATGAAAAGACACTGATAGTATAACACACTTCAACCATACAGCAAGCCTAGGTTTTCAAACTGCTACCAATCTTTAATATTTGGATTTTCTTCCCAGCCTCGTACATGGGCGCCTGCAACAACATGCAGGCACCCTTCTTTTTTGCAAAGAAAGAGCCCCCGCCGCGCAGGAACGCTCCTGTGCGGCGAGGGTGAGCATAGCTGATGTATTAAGATGGAATACTGCCAATAATATCGCCTGTATAAGGATCACAGGCAGCAAGATAATACAACCCATTGCCATCATCTTGACGCATGTAGCAAAGATTTTGATAGCTCAATAAACGCTCTTGAACAGATTCAAATGCGTTTCCAATATTGGATCCTTGTCGAATATAGAGGTCTGCAGTTGAACCAGAGTGAATTGGAGTGGTCGTTTGAGTGATGATATTGGCATACACGTCATCTGCTACTTTTCGAAAATCTTTTTGAACAATCCAATTCATCTCAAATTGAAGTGCCTCCATATTTCCATTATGAATATAAATTCCTCCCTGAGCGATAAGCCAATATCCAAAGATTTGAGAGCTTCCACCAGTAATAGTCCCATCCGAATTAAACTTAGATGTACCATATCCAACCGATTGAGAGCTTGGCCCTACCCAAGTACCAGATGTAATAATTGAAGGAATTTCATTTTCTGAAACATCTTCAAAAGAATTAATGTTTTGCAAGAACCACTTTGACGTATAGTCATCGAAATTATATGAAATCCTGTTGAGCAGCTTTGCCCTTTCCATCATATAGGAACTGTTTTTATAGTCGCCCAAAGTTTTAAAAGCATAGTAAGCCTGATAGGAGTATCCATTCTTATAAAGTTCCATCGCAGAATCATATGCAGCAGCTTGATCATCCACTTCAGGCGTCTGTTCTTCTTCCGGTGGATTTTCATCAGGATCATCAATATTTGGATTATCTGGCTCTGATGAATCTTCTGGTTCAGTATAGACGTGAACGGTACGTGTAGCATTGTCCCAATATACATCGGCACCGAAAGATTCCGAAATCGCACGAACAGGAACCATCGTCCTAGCATTGATAATTTGTCCCGGAACATCCATATAAGTAGCTTCTCCATTCTTATATAAAACAGAACTACCTATGGTTAAAAAAATCGTTGTATCTTCTTTTGTCGCTGTCACGCTTCTTGTATCATTGTTCCAATTGACCTCTGCGCCGAGTGCTTCAAAAATAGCACGTAGAGGCACTAACGTTCTGCCTTCAATGATAACTGGTGGCTGATCGCATGCTATTTCCACATTATCTACAATGATTGGAATGGTTTCTTCTGCTCTGCTAAAAATTGTTTTTGACTCCGTTGCTGAAAAAGCTGGTACTGCACTGGAAAAAGATAGTGCTATAGCCATAGATGCAGCAATAAGTTTTTTTTTCATGATCTTCATCCCCCTTTAGAATTTTATTAATGGATTTGATTTAAGATGATTGTATTTATCCGGAGTCGGAGTACCAAAAGCATCATAGAATGCTGTACAACGCATAGTATCAGCATTCACTTGATAAAATGCTGTTCCCATAGGGAATTCTCTCGGTAAGGTAGCAGAATAAACGCGCATACCTCCTCTAATAAAAAACGAATCATCATTTAGGTAAAAGGTATTATCATTTCGGCTAATAAGATAGCAATCAACATTATATTTCGCATCATTTTCAATTTCCATTTCTACCGTTTGATACTTGTTTTCTCCAGTTTTTGTAATGAATTTATAAGAATCATACCGAACAGTCTGACTTGTAATATTTGGATCATCGTAGTGGATGGTATATTGACTTCTCCAACTTCCTACTACTGGATCATTTGGATCTTCTTGCACATAATATTTCTTAATAAAATTAGCTGTCTTCTGAGGAACATCGATCGGAATGTTTGGTGCAGCAACGTCAGTTTCTGACGTATCAATTTGAACATCGTACAATGATTGATCCCAAAATACATTGGCGTTCAATGCTTCCGCAAAAACACGTAATGGCAATAAAGTTCTATTGTTAATTATTGTCGGTGCTACATCAGTATACTGCGCTTTTCCATTTACATAATATATTTGACTATTCAATTGAAATTGTACTGCTCGATTACCTTTGATAGCTGTAGCAGTCTGCGTTCCCTGGTCCCATGATACCTGCGCACCCAGCGCCTCTCCGGCAGCTCGAAGGGGAACCATCGTACGCCCGTCTCTGATTGTCGGATCAACATCCGAAGGAATATATTTTCCATCTACATGAATTGTAATCGGATAATTAAGCGTATAGCTAGGTACGTCATTTTCATAAGTACATTCGGTCATATATAATCCGTTCTCATAATATTCTCGATAAGCAAATGATGGTGTTGGCGCTGCCAACATGCCGCAAAGCAAGGTTACAGCAATAATTTTTCTCTTTAATAATTTCATATCTTTCTCTCCCATTTTTCAAATCAATGTTAACTTGCTAATCCCCATCAACTTAACGCCTGACTACATAAATGATTTATCAACAGATCTAAAACATGTTCTATCTGCTATCTTGGAAACTTCGGCCATCATCCTGTTGGAACTTAAGTATAATCATCGCTCTGTATTTTCTCCCCCAAATTTTAAATACAAATTTTGACATCTCCTTATACCGTTATTTTATCACACCTCCTAATGTTATCAATATTCTTGTCATAAGAAAACCCGCCTCTTTAGGCAGGTTCTTACACTCATATCCAATTATCTATATAGTCTTCTCGTATGCAAAAAGCATGACCATATCAAGATCAGCTGAAACCCCTCCTCCTCAGTCACAACGCACAAGATACGCGTTGAGCCAGGGCTGGCTGCGGTGGTGGGTGTCCTGGGTGATGGTGGCGGCGGCGAGGTGCAGGGTGGGCACTTGGGCGAGCAGGGTGTGGAGGCTGGCTTCGGTGAGGTCGGTGAAGTAGCGGCCGCCGCGTTCGCCGCTGGCGCTGCCGTACTTGAACGAGGCATAGAGCCAGCCGTCACGGCTCAGGTGCGGCGCAAGCCTTGCGAGCACCCGCGCAATCTCAGGCGCCGGCAGGTGCAGGAGCGACGCGCAGGCCCAGATGCCGTCGAAGATGCCCTCGGGCTGGTAGTTCTCAAACCGCGCGCAGACCACCTCCTGCCCCAAATAGGCCGCCGCCCGCGCACACAGCGCCTGCGCGCCGTCCACGGCCACCACCTCGTAGCCCCGCGCCAGAAAGGCCTTGCTGTCGCGCCCCGAGCCGCAGCCCAGGTCGAGAATGCGCCCCCCAGGGGCCACCCGCGCCAGAAACGCCTCCTGCAGCGCGCTCATATCGGCGTGCCGCGTCTGCGCCACATACTCCTCGGCGCAGCGCTCGTAATAGGCCAGCGTCGCCGTGCTCGGCTCTAGCGGCGCGCCGCTCATCGAAATTTCTCCTTCAATGCCGGCAGATCCTCCTTGTCGATCCACTCCTCCGAATAGCCGCAGCGGCCGCACACATAGCGATGCACCAGCACCGCCGAAAAATTCGTCCAGCCCAGCTGAATGTTGTTGCCCACGCCATAGGACCCGGCCTTGCCCGGCACACGGATGACGTCGGTGCTCTGGCATTTCGGACAGATGCTGCTCTGTTTCATGATGATTGCTCCTTTCCTGGTTCCGTTCACCGCGCCGCCAAGCGCGGACGCGTTTTCTTTCATAATACCTGCCCGCCCCGCGCTTGGCAATCCTCTCCCGCGAAAAACGCCCCGCCAAGATGGCACACAATGTCACCTACCCATGCCCTATCCTAGATTCAGAACGCCGCCCCGCAAAAAAGCCACCCTGCGCACAGCGCGTAGAGTGGCGGAGGAAGAAGTTTGTTGTTTGTTATTGTGTTGAGTTTGCCAGGTATCTCTGTAACACACTCGTCCCTCCGGTGCTCCTTTCGGGACTAGCTTCACGTCGTCGTCGCCTTTGTTAGTTTTCGAGATACCGCTGGAGCACTGCAGCTACCTGCGCTCTTGTGGAGAGGCCTTGTGGCTGCAAGGTGTCCACAGTCATTCCAGAGATCAGCCCTTGTTCCACAGCCCATGCAACCGAGTCTTTCGCCCAGGCACTGACGCTGGCGGCGTCGCTGTAGTTGGCGAGATCATCGGCTGCTGTGACGTCCATCCCTTTGTATTCTGCATAATTCCGCAGGATGGCAGCCATTTGCTCGCGGGTGATGGCGGTGTTTGGCTGGAAGGTGCCGTCGTCGAAGCCATTGACGACGCCGACGCTGGCGGCCCAGTTGACGGCTTCGGCGTACCAGTCGCCGTCGGCCACGTCGGTGAAGTCACTGCCACTGGCTT
>CALJRU010000023.1 GCA_937976375.1 uncultured Peptococcaceae bacterium
TTGATGAAAAATGATTTTTGTTATTTACCCTCTCTACTTGACTGGGGGCTAATCATGGTGAGTCGATCGTGGGGATTTCTTTTATGCTTGTTCGAGGATGCTTCGGAGACGTGTGGTGAGTGTCTCCGGATTGGAATCTGTCATGCTGGCGCTCATAAGACAGGCGCCTGCCGGGTTGATTGGGAGTAAGAAGGGCAGGGTTTCCTTTGTGATGCCGCCGATGGCATAGACAGGAATTTTGCAGGCTCGAACGAGTTCATCAAGTGCGTCGAGGCCTCGTGGTGGAAGGCCTGGTTTGCACGGTGATGTGAAAATATGGCCGTAGGTTACGCGATCAGCGCCAAGGCGCTGCACGGTCAACGCTTCTGACAGAGAGTGGACAGAAACGCCGATGCTATCAAAGTCCTTTGGTAAAGAGCCACTTACTGCTTCAGAAAAGGAAAGCTGAAGATGACGAATGCCTAACTGACGTGCTTGCTTGGGTGTGCCGCGAAGAATTAGCGGAACCCCCAAGCGGTCAGCAACAGGGACTAAGGGCTCAGCAAAGGCGTAGAGCGCATCATCTTTGAGATCCTTCTCGCGAATAAGCAGAGCATCTGGACGGCCTTCAAGCAGTCGCGTCAGATATTCGGTAACATTGCCACGAATACGCGCGCGCTCAGTGACATAGATGAGTTTCATGATCGTTAACCGACATGGATGTAGTCGGTGTAAACAGGCTGCAGCCCATTATCAAGCAAAGCTTGATGCACTTGATCGACACTGCGTGGATCGGAGATATCGAATTGAGCATCGGTTTCAGTCTGATCCGAAGCACCAGTATGGCCGCCAACATCCGTATGAACACCAGCAGAGATCTTTGTAGCACAAATGGCAACAGCAGAATCACGGAAACCTTGACGTTCGCGTGTGGAAATGGTCATGCTGATTTGTGGATGATAGATACGTTGTGCACACATAATTTGCAAAAGCTGTGTTTCATGAACAGCGTCGGTAATGTGTTCGCGAGCATCGCTTTCATCTTCATTAACAAATGGGCGAATGCGAGGCACGGAAATGGCAAGATCAGCTTCAGGAAATTTCTGCTGGGTCAGTTCAATATGAAGCCCCGTTGCAAAAGCATCCTTTCGGAAATCATCCGCCAAGCCGAGCAGAGCGCCAAAACCTGCACCACGGAAGCCACCCATGAGTGCACGTTCTTGTGCGTAGAAGCGATAAGGAAGGCTGCGTTTATTACCGCGCAAATGCACTTCAGCGTATTTCTCTGGGTTGTAGGTTTCTTGGAAAACGGTGACGAAGTCAGCGCCGCATTCATGAAGGTATTCGTAGTCTTTGATGTTAGCAGGATAGATTTCAATGCCAACGGTGGTAAATCGTTCAGCTGCGAGTTTAATTGCTTCACCAATCCATTGTACGCTGCTCATGCGCTGGGATTCACCGGTAAGAATAAGAATTTCCTGCAAGCCGGTAGCAGCAATGGTGTCGAGTTCTTTGATCAATTCATCGTGGCTGAGCGCACCGCGCTGAATATGGTTGGAGCAGTTGAAACCGCAGTAGATGCAGCCATTGTCGCAGTAGTTGGCAATATACAGTGGAGTGAACAGCTGTATGCTGTTGCCGAAACGTGCACGAGTAATGGCTTGTGCTTTTTCAGCCATTTGTTCCAGATAGGGTTCAGCGGCTGGAGAGAGAAGCGCTTTGAAGTCATCGAGGGTGCATTCATCATGCGCCAAAGCAGCTTCAACATCGGCAGCGGTGTAGCTGCTTGGATCATAGTCTTTTACAGCGTCAAGTACAGTGTTAAGAGTGGTAGGATCAAGCTGGTCCATACCATCGCGATAGGTCATTACATCCCAAGTTTCTGCAATCATGATTAATCCTCCAAAAATCCTGTGAGTGGGCTAGATGCGCTGGCTTTGTCAGTGAGAACTCGGCCTGGTTTTGCGAGATAAGCGAGGCGGCCGCCTTCAATGGCGAGACGGAACGCGCGTGCCATAGCGCGGACGTCTCCGGCTGTTGCGATGGCAGTGTTGCACATGATGGCATCGGCTCCCATTTCCATTGCTTCAGCAGCCTGGCTTGGCTTGCCAATACCGGCGTCTACAATGATCGGCAGATCGATGTTGGCAATGATTTCAGCAATTTTATCTTTATGAACAAGTCCGCGGTTGGTGCCGATTGGTGCAGCAAGTGGCATCACGGCAGCAGCACCGGCGTCAACAAGTGCTTTGGCGGTATCAAGATCTGGGAACATATATGGCAAAACGACAAAGCCGCGTTCTGCAAGCATCTTTGTTGCACGAACGGTTTCAGCGTTGTCAGGCAGGAGCCAGCGGCTGTCATTGATGACTTCAACCTTGACCCAGTTGCCGCAGCCCATAGCGCGTGAAAGTTCAGCAATGCGCACTGCTTCATCGGCATTGCGTGCACCGGATGTGTTTGGCAGTAAGGTTACACCTTCAGGAATATGATTTAGAATATCTTCGGCACCATCTGGATTTGCACGACGCAGTGCAAGCGTGATAATTTCACCGCCGCCTTCTTCAATAACAGCGCTGATGAGGTCCAAAGAGAATTTCCCGGAACCGAGAATAAGGCGGGATGTAAAATCTTTTCCGCCGAGATGTAAAAGATCGTTCATTGATTGTTTCATCCTTTCGTAGTGAAAAATAATCATGGCGTTGTTTCGCCGAGTAAAAGTCGCATAGTAAGTGTTGCTTGCGCCGATGCGCAGAGACCAACACGCGGTGCCATAAGGCCAATGCCTTCTTCACCTTCATTGGTGCCATCGCCGACAAGGTAAAAGCGTGTCATCACCTGTTTGGCAGTGATGGTGTTGCCGGAACTGTAGCCGGCCATTCCGCTGGCGCCAATCAAAATGGAGCGAGGAAGGCTGGAAAGCACGGTGTTGGTGAGCAATGCCTTGGTCTCAGGACGGTCCAAACATTCACAAATGAACGGGCAATCGCCGAGCAGTGAGTGTATATTGGATGCCGTAAGCCAGACGGGTGCGGTCTCAACATGAGTCAGCGGAGCGCAGCCGCGAATGGTGTCTGCCAAGGCATAGGCTTTTTTTTGACCAATTTGTGCCAATGTGTAGTGTTGACGTGCCAGATTGGTTGGGTCAACGGTATCACCGTCGATCAGCAAAAGCCGGCCTACACCAAGTCGCGCCAGCTCCAGAGCGACCAGCGAGCCAAGTCCGCCTAAACCGCAGATTGCCACATAGCTGGCTTGCAGCTTATCCATGATTATGCGTCCATAACGTGCATCGTATAGGGCGCGCCAGACCTCTGGCGTTGGCGCGGTGGTGGTGTCAAGCAATATTGCTTCGTCGCCATCGTTGATAGGGGTCTGCCAAGGTTTGCTGCGGCCAGAAATGAGGAGTGTGTCTGCGTTTGGCTGATAGTGAGGTTTTAGTTCAGCGTAGGTGCAAGCAGTGGTTGTGACAAGTTTGCCGTTAATGAGAATCTGCATATCAGCCGCCTCCGACAAACTGCACCACTTCGAGCCGATCGTCATTGTGAAGCATGGTATCGGCAAAGTGCTCACGTGTAATGATGGCGCCATTGCGTTCCACCACAACACGCTGCACGTTAAAACCTGCCTGAGACAAAAAGTCCTGCAGATTCATTGGGACATCGAGCGTTTGCTCTTTTCCATTTACGCGCATGGTCATCCTCCTTTGCATAAAAAAAGACACAATGAAAGAAACGCCCTTTTGGTGGTGTTCTCCATTGTGTCTTGTGTATTTCATTTTCATATTGAGGATATCATAGCAAGTAGAGAATTTCAAGCCTTTTTTATAGAAACGATAAGAAGCCGCATCTTGCAAAAAATCGTTTCGTTCAGGTGGTGAAACGCGTATAATAGAACAAAAGAGTGAAAACTAGGAGGATTTTACCATGCAAGTTTATCATGATATTACAGAATTGGTCGGCCATACCCCAGTGGTAGAGCTGGCAAAAATGGCTGAAGCAGAGGGTGTGGACGCACGCATCTTTGCAAAGATTGAGACATATAATCCAACAGGCAGCATGAAGGACCGCGTAGCACTGGCGATGATTCGTCAGGCAGAAGCGGATGGCCGTTTGGCTCCTGGCGGTACAATTATTGAACCAACCAGTGGCAATACTGGCATTGGTTTAGCTGGTTTTGGTGCCTACTTGGGCTATAAAGTGATCATTGTTATGCCAGATTCGATGAGTGTGGAGCGCCGCAAATTGATGCAGATTTACGGTGCGGAATTGGTGCTGACACCGGGCGCTGAAGGCATGAGCGGAGCGATTCGTCGTGCCAACGAATTGGCTGCAGATATGGATAACGCTATTGTGGCCGGGCAGTTTGAAAACCCTGCCAACCCACAAGCGCATTATGCCACTACTGGTCCAGAATTGTGGCAGCAATTGGATGGTGAGATTGACGCATTGGTCGCCGGTGTTGGTACAGGTGGCAGCATCAGCGGTACTGGACGCTATCTCAAAGAAAAAAATGATAACATTCAGGTGATTGCCGTTGAACCAGCAGCGTCTGCTGTACTCAGCGGTGGGCAGGCAGGGCCTCATGCGCTGCAGGGAATTGGCGCAGGCTTTGTACCAGAAGCACTCGACACCAGTATTTATGATGAAGTCATTCCTGTCACCAATGAAGCTGCCTTAAAGATGGTTGGCAAACTGGCACGCGTTGAAGGTTTGTTTATGGGCATTTCTTCCGCTGCTGCACTCATTGGCGCTTTAGAATGGGCTGGTCGCGAAGAAAACGAATGCAAACGCGTCGCTGTTCTTCTGCCAGACACAGGCATGCGCTATCTGTCCAGTGAAGACATCTTTAAATAAAAGTAATGACCACGCGGTATCCTTTTAAGGATGCCGCTTTTTTCTTGCAATGAAATGGAAAGTTAACTTGACATTCTGAGGTGCCCTATTTATACTGAACACAAGATGGAAAGTATACTTTACGTTTTGAAAGGAGGGTAACGATGAAGAACCGTTTGGAGGAAGTTCGAAAGGCGCATGGACTGCACCAGGAAGAACTGGCGCATGCTTTAAAAGTGTCACGACAGACGATTAGTTCATTAGAAAAAGGACGTTACAATCCATCGATTATTTTGGCTTTCAAAATTGCCCGCTACTTTGGCATGAGCATTGAGGATATTTTTATTTATGAAGAGGAGGAAGATTCAGATGCGTAACAAGAAACGATATTATCTGTTCACTGTAATGGGGATTGTTTTATTGTTGACCGGTTTCTTTCTGTTACGAGGATTTCCTGCTGCGCAGGGTGTGATGCAAGTGCTGCCGTTTGTATGCATTGGGGTAGGATGTGGTGCATTTGGCTGGGGCAGCGGGGAGCTTATCAGTAAGCGTGTGCTGCGCAGTGATCCAGAATTGGAATTACAGATTGAAATTGAACAAAACGACGAACGGCGTATTCTCATCAGTGAACGTGCCCGTTCGCGCGCGTTCAATGTCATGAATTATACGTTTGCGACGTTGATTCTTTGTTTTTTACTGATGGGGGTTGATACCGCTGCGGTATTGATGTTGATAGCGGTATATCTTTTTGTGGAATTTTACGCCGTTTATCAAATGATCAAACTTGAAAAGGAATTATAAAATCAACCAGGATGAATGCAACATTGTATGGAGGGGATGAAAATGACATTTACAATCGAACATTTATCAAAGCATTTTGAAGAAAAAGTTGTTCTTAAAGACATTAACTTTACATTTGAAGAAGGAAAAATTTATGGTTTGCTGGGGCGGAATGGCGCTGGCAAAACAACGTTGTTCAACTGCCTGAATCGTGATATGAAGGTGAATGGTGGGGACTTTTATCTTGAGCAAGATGGCGTTCGCCGCGCGTTGGCAGCGGAGGATGTGGGCTATGTATTATCCACCCCAGCGGTGCCAGAGTTTTTAACAGGGCGTGAGTTTCTGAAATTCTTCATAGATATCAATGAACAATCACTCCCATCTGTGAAAAGCATCGATGAATATTTTGACATGATGAGCATTGCGCCTGAAGATCGTGATAAGCTCCTGAAAGATTATTCTCATGGGATGAAGAACAAAATGCAGATGCTGATCAATATCATTGCGCAGCCGAAGGTGTTGCTGCTGGATGAGCCTTTAACGTCGTTGGATGTGGTGGTTGCCGAGGAGATGAAACAGCTGCTGCGTTCACTGAAACAGGGGCGCATTACCATTCTTTCAACTCATATCATGGATTTGGCTTTGAATCTTTGTGATGAAATTGTGCTGCTTCATCATGGTGAGTTGGCTTTGATTGATAAAGAAGATTTGGACGGTGGTGCGCTGAAAGACAAAATTATTGCGGCATTGAAGGGAGAAGACCATGAATAGGACGCTGGCCATTTCTTTTTCCTTGAAGAATACTTATCGTGTGAACAGCATACTGTATTCTCTCAAACAAATTCCACTGCTCAAAAAAGTGATCCCCGCAACGGTATATCGCGTACGAGGATTTAAAATCTTTGCCAATATTTTGTCGGTATTGTGGGAAATTGCTTCTACATTTGTTGGTAAGGCGCTCTATCTTTTTTTGATGGTATCGTTGCTGGGCAAATATTATACAAAGCTGCCCGATTATCAATCTTTTCTTCATATATTGTTTTTTTTAACAGTGATTGGCAGCTTTACAAACACAAAGCTTTTTTCACCATCGAAAGATAAATATTACGCCATGGTTCTCATGCGTATGGACGCACGAGCATACACCATCACCAATTACTTCTATTTCATTTTCAAAGTGGTGATTGGGTTCATGCCGTTTACCATTGCTTTTGGTTTGAAAAATGGTGTGCCGCTTTGGTGTTGTATGATTTTACCGTTTTGTATTGCTGGCATGAAGCTGTTTGTGGTTGCCATTCAGTTGCGTGCTTATGAAAAAACAGGCGATATTTTTTGCGAAAAAAATCTCTCGAAATATGCATGGATTCTCATAGGGGTGCTTTTACTTGCAGCCTATGGCTTGCCAGTTCTTGGCATTGCTTTACCGACACTGCTGTCCATCGGTCTCTTTCAGCTTTGCATCCCGTTGGGACTGGTCAGCATGGCGAAAATCCTGCACTTTCGTCATTACCAGGTGATCAATAAAGAACTGCTGCATGGCCTAACCGATCAGATGGACAAATCTGCACGTACGCGAATCATTAAACAGGCAACTGAACAACGCATTTCAACAGACGCATCTATCAGCAGCAAGCGCAGAGGGTTTGAGTATCTTAATGAATTGTTCATCAAGCGTCATCAAAAAATCCTTTGGCATTCAACGCAGAAAATTGTTTTTGTTTGCCTTGGGGTGATTGTAGCGGTACAGTTGGTATTGGTCTTGCAGCCGGAGGTCAAACCATTCTTTAACGAATGGGTCTTAAATTGGCTGCCGTATTTTGCCATTATTATGTATGCGGTCAATCGTGGCACTGGGTTTACGCAAGCTTTGTTTATGAATTGTGACCACAGCCTTTTGACCTATTCGTTCTATAAGCAGCCAGCCCATGTGCTGCGGTTGTTTCAAATCCGTTTGCGGGAAATCATGAAAATCAATGCAGTACCAGCGCTGGTCATTGGCTGTGGGCTGGCACTGATTCTTTTCACCAGTGGAGGGACCGAGAATCCGTTGAACTATTTGGTGCTGATTGTGTCCATCCTCAGCATGAGTGTGTTTTTCTCGATTCACTATCTCACGATTTATTATCTTTTGCAGCCTTATAACGCAGGAACAGAGATCAAAAGCGGCACCTATCGCATCATTGTTTCTGCAACCTATATTGTTTGTTACATACTTATGCAGGTGCATATGCCAACGCTGTTATTTGGTGCAATCGCCATCGTATTTTGCATCATCTACAGCATCGTTGCCTGCGTGTTGGTTTATCGCTATGCGCCAAAGACATTTCGTTTGAGGATGTAGAAAAATAAAAAAGGAACGTTCGCTGTGAACGTTCCTTTTTATTATTACATGTTCTTGAAATCAACAAGCGTGGTGTTGTGTTGGTTGTAGTTACTGGTGATGCTGTCGATGAGAGCGCCGGCAGTGTCGATGGCGGTCATGGTTGGGATGCCAAGGGTGACGGCTTTGCGGCGGAAGATAACAGAATCACGCTGTGGGTCGCGGCCTTTTTTGGAGGTCGAGATGATGTAGTCAACTTTGCCGCTTTCGATGAGGTCGGCAGCATTGAAGCCTTCGCTTTCATAGATTTTATTGAGTTCAACAACATCGATGTTAGGATCTGCAGCTTCAATGGTGTGTGCAGTGCCTTTGGTTGCAAAGACTTCGAAGCCTTGATAGTAGAACTTCTTAGCGATGTCAGCAATTTCATCTTTATCCTGATCACGAACAGAGATGAAGACGCCGCCTTCGCGCTTGATGGTGTAACCGGCAGCAACGAGGCCTTTATAAAGGGCTTCGAGGAAGGTTTCACCAATACCAAGCACTTCACCGGTGGATTTCATTTCAGGCCCGAGCTGGGTATCAACATTGGCCAGTTTTTCAAAGGAGAATACTGGTACTTTGACAGCGATGTATTTGCTTGCTGGATAAATGCCGGTGCCGTAGCCAAGATCGGCTAATTGTTCTCCGAAGCTGACACGGGTGGCAAGATCAATCATAGGAACCCCAGTTACCTTGCTGATGTAAGGGACGGTGCGTGATGCACGAGGGTTGACTTCGATGACGTAGAGGTCATCGCCATGAACGATGTATTGAATGTTGGTGAGACCGATGGCGCCAATACCACGGCACAATGCTTTGGTATGGTTGATGATCTTTTCTTCCATGCGCTTGGTGATGTGTGGCGCAGGATAGATGGCGATGGAGTCACCAGAGTGAATACCGGTACGTTCGATGTGTTCGAGAATCCCAGGAATGAGGACGTCTTCGCCGTCGGTGATGGCGTCGATTTCAATTTCAATGCCATTGAGGTATTTGTCGATAAGAATTGGGTTTTCGGCCTCACCAGCAGCAATGATGACCTTCATGTATTCCTGAATGTCGTCGTCGCCAAAAGCGATGATCATGTTTTGCCCGCCGAGTACGTAGCTTGGGCGCATAAGCACTGGATAACCGATTTCATTGGCAACACGCAGAGCTTCTTCTTCAGTGAAGACGGTATGACCAGCAGGACGTTTGATTTTAAGTTTGCTCAACAGATCATCGAAACGTTCGCGGTCTTCAGCAGCGTCGATGCCATCGGCAGAGGTGCCGATGATTTTTACACCATAAGCAGCGAGATCGGCAGTAAGTTTAATGGCTGTTTGACCACCATAGGCAACAACAACGCCGATTGGCTGTTCAAGATCGATGATTGGTTTTACATCTTCCCAGGTAACTGGTTCGAAGTAGAGGCGGTCTGCGGTGTCAAAGTCTGTGGAAACGGTTTCTGGGTTGTTGTTAATGATAATGACTTCGTAGCCAAGTTCTTTGAGAGCCCAGACAGAGTGAACGCTGGAATAGTCGAACTCGATCCCTTGACCGATGCGAATTGGGCCAGAGCCAAATACGATGACACGCTTTTTCGTGGATTTTTCGATGGATTCAAGGGCTTCGTTTTCAGCGCCTTCTTCAGGGGTGTTGAATACGGAGTAGAAATAAGGGGTTTCGGCGGAGAATTCCCCAGCGCAGGTATCAACCATTTTGTAAATCGGTGCCATATGCGTAGGCAGTGGGTGACCACCTAAACGTTCCATGATTTTATCGGTAAAGCCGAGTTTCTTGCCTTGAACATATTCGTCTACAGAGAGAGGTGCTTTGTTGTCAACAAGGCGGTGTTCAAAATCGGCAATATGGCAGAGCTTATAAAGGAACCATTCGTCAATCATGGTGAGCGCATGCATTTCATCCACACTCATGCCACGATAAAGGCCTTCATAAACTGCGAAGAGACGCAAGTCAGTAGCGCGCGCCATGAGTGGCTTGAGGTCTTCGAGGCTCATGGTGGTGAAGTCATGGTAGCGCAGTGTGTCCTGCTTGATTTCGGCACCACGAACAGCTTTCATGAGGCCCATTTCAAAACTGTCAGCGATGGACATAACTTCCCCGGTTGCTTTCATTTGGGTACCCAAATCGCGCTTTGCATAGACGAACTTATCGAATGGCCATTTTGGGAATTTGACGGCAACATAGTCGAGTGCTGGTTCGAAAGAAGCAAAGGTCTTACCGGTAACAACGTTTGGAATTTCATCCAAAGTATAACCAAGAGCGATTTTGGTTGCAATCTTGGCAATTGGGTAGCCGGTTGCTTTAGAAGCCAGTGCGGAGGAGCGGGATACACGAGGGTTTACTTCGATAACAGCGTATTCGAAGCTTTCAGGATGCAGCGCAAATTGAACGTTGCAGCCCCCTTCAACACCGAGAGAGTTGATGATCTTCAAAGCAGCAGAGCGCAGCATCTGATATTCTTTATCAGCAAGGGTGACTGCTGGTGCAATAACGATGGAGTCACCAGTGTGTACACCAACTGGGTCAAAGTTTTCCATGGAGCATACTGTGATGGCATTGCCTTTGGCGTCACGGATGACTTCGAATTCGATTTCTTTCCAGCCGCTGATGCACTTTTCGACAAGGATCTGATGAATTGGCGATGCCTGCAGACCGTTGTGTGCTGTGGTGTTGAGTTCTTCTGCATTGGCGCAAATGCCACCGCCGCTGCCGCCTAAGGTAAACGCAGGACGAACGATAACAGGATAGCCGATTTCATCAGCATAACGCAAAGCAGAAACTGCATCTGTAACAACCTTGGATGCAATGGTTGGCTGACCAATGGATTCCATGGTGTCTTTGAACATCTGACGGTCTTCAGCTTTGTCAATGGTTTCAGGGTCGGCGCCCAGAAGCTTAACGTTATGGCGTGCCAAGAAACCTTCTTTTGCAAGCTGCATGGACAAGGTCAGGCCTGTCTGACCACCGAGAGTGGAGAGGATGGCATCTGGCTGTTCCTTTTTGATAACACGTTTAACGGTTTCAAGAGTCAGCGGTTCGATATAGATATGGTTGGCCATGGCTTCATCGGTCATGATCGTTGCTGGGTTGGAGTTGATCAGCACGATATCGATGTCGTTTTCTTTCAAAGCCTGGCAAGCCTGAGTGCCGGCATAGTCAAATTCAGCGGCCTGGCCGATAACGATAGGACCGGAGCCGATGACGAGTACTTTTTTGATCTCTGGATTGAGTGGCATAGTTTATTTTCCCTCCATCATGTCAAAGAATCGGTCGAAGAGATAAGCGGTGTCTTTTGGTCCGCCGCAAGCTTCTGGATGATATTGCACACTGAAGGTTGGCTCGTTCAGATAATCGATGCCTTCGCAGGTGCCATCATTAGAATTGATGAAGCGCTTCATAGCGATGGTGGTATCGATGGTGTCATTGTCAACCGCATAGCCGTGGTTTTGGCTGGTGATAAAGATGCGGTCGGTGACCAGGTCGCGGACAGGCTGGTTGGCACCGCGATGACCATATTTTAATTTGAAGGTAGAGAAGCCATGTGCCAAGGCTAGGAGCTGATGCCCCAAGCAGATGCCGAAGGTTGGAATCTTGTCTTCAGCAAGAAGGCGAAGCTGTTCAATAACATTGGTGGCTTCTTCTGGGTCGCCAGGACCATTGGACAGCATGAGTGCATCTGGTTCCTGTGCCAAGATCTCTTCACGGGTGCTGGCAGCAGGCATACGAATAACGGTTGCACCACGTTTTGCTAATTCGCGTTCGATGTTGTCTTTTGCACCAAAGTCCCAAAGCACAATGCGTGGACCATTGGAAGCAGATGGGGTAACCTTGATGGATTCGGTTGTAACGGATGGCACTGCATTGACGATGGCGAAATCTTTAAGGCCATCAGCAACTGCTTTTTCAGGATCGGTTGTGAGAACAGCGTTCATGACGCCATGTTCACGAATGCGTTTGGTGAGAGCACGCGTATCAATGCCATAGAGCCCTACCACACCTTCGCTCTTGAGGTATTCATCAAGGCTGGAAGATCCACGGAAGTTAGAAGGGTGATCGCATGGGTCTTTGACAATATAGCCGCGCAGTGCAGGTTTTGCAGATTCAAAATCTTCACGGATAATGCCATAGTTACCAATTAGCGGGAAAGTCTGAAGAACGATTTGGCCGTAGTAGCTAGGGTCGGTCAAGGTTTCCAGGTAGCCGGTCATCGCGGTGGTGAAGACGAGTTCTGCCACGACGGTGCCTTCGGCGCCAAAAGATTTCCCTTGGAGAACGGTGCCATCTTCAAGGCACAAATAAGCTTTTTTACTCAAATGGTTCGCGCTCCTTTATTTAAATTTATTCATTGTCGCTGAACTTTTTTTCATCCTTCCAATTATATAGCAAAAGCGGTTCAAATAAAATAAAAATTTTACTTAAACCGCTTTTTTCTTTTCAAATATTAGCCCACACCAAAGTCAGTGTTGTTAAGAAGCACATCGACACGGGGATTGTCTTTTACTTTCGGATAGATGTGTGTCATGAATAATTTTACAACGTCTTCGCTGCGTTTGACGGCTGTTCCATTGTCAATCATGATGTTGATGCAGATGCGCTCAAAATATGCCAGTCCCGTGTCAACATCCTGCTGCATTTGCGAGAGCGTTTCACCTTCGACACCAAAGAGCAGACAGCACTCATTAAAATATTTGGACAGCTCTGCCGCTGAGGTTTCAACAGGAATGCCTTTGTCGAAGATACGCTCACGAAATTCACCGTCGAAGGTTTCAACGCCGCCTTTGACTTTCAATGAAATGCCGCTGGCGGATAATTTTTGGCGAAATGGTGCGATGGCGGCGCGGTCGTTCCAATGGCATTCAACGTGCAGCTGTCGAATATGATGAGACACACAGCATTCGAGGATGGCGTCCAGCGTTGTTTGGCTGAGGTCGCTGAAGCTGCCGGAATTGATGACCTCAAGCACGCCGCTTTTTCCTTGAACGTGCGTAAGTACACGAAGATTTAACGCGTCGTTGGCCGCCTGATCGTGGGAAAAATCAAGATGATAATTGCAGAAGCGGCAGCGTCTCCAGCGGCAGCCGCTGCCACGGAGCAATACAATTTCTCTTGGATTTTTGTCGGCAATAAAGCTGTACCGTTCAGATGGATGGGGATTGCTCATGGTTTCATCCTCCCAAATTAAAAAATTTTCATTCGTAACTATAGCAAAAATTTACTGCAAGATGCAAGGTGTTGGTGGATAAATGCAAAGTTTTCGATGACGATTTGTGTTATTTGTGGTATATTAATAGAAACTTAATCTACTATGTATTGGATCTAGAGGGATCAAAAGTAGATCAAAGGAAAGATTTAGGAGGAAAATAGTATGAAACTTAGAAAACTGATTTTTGGTGCAGCGGTTGCTACCGCTGGGATTGCTGCTTATCAGAACCGTGATTTGTTGAACGCAGCACTGAAGTTGGAAAGAGTTCATGGTGATCTTTTCACCCGCGTTGAAAATGCAGGGAATAAAGCGCTGTATCTGAGCAAGAACGATAATCAGTCTGATGAACTGTTTAAAGATTGGGTTCTTTACAATGGCTGGCGTCCAGCTGACAGTGTTGGAGAAGGGTATTTCTTTATCAATGATAATAATGAAACCCTTACCATCGATCGTGAAGCTGTTGTTGGCGGCCGTTATATTCTCTGGACTGCATCTGCTTCCATTGAATAAGCGCTGAATGGAGTGAACCATGAGCACTTTATTACCGAGTGAAGAAAAGCGATTTGTTATCGTAACGGGCCTGTCCGGAGCCGGAAAAAGTTCAGCTTGCAATTATTTCGAAGACATGGGCTACTTTTGTGTGGACAATTTGCCTGCGCCATTGATCACCCGTCTTGCGGAACTGGTGGTTCAGACAGAAAACAACATTCATAAGATTTGTCTGGTCATTGATATGCGTGGCGGTCAGTTTATTCAATCCATCGACGAGCAGTTGGAAAAACTTCAGGAGATGGGCATTGATTATACAATCCTTTATCTTGAAGCGAGCAATGAAGTGCTTGTCAATCGTTTCAAAGAAACCAGACGTCAGCATCCTCTTAGCGAGGATGGATCCATCCTTGGCGGCATTGAGCGGGAACGAAAAGCATTGGCGCGTATTCGCGAACTTGCGTCAATCACGCTTGATACGTCCGATTTATCAAAAAGTGCGCTGAAAAATGCGCTGCTCAAGCTATGGGAATCTGAAAAAGAAGACATGCAGGTCAATATTCAATCCTTTGGCTATAAAAACGGAATCCCGATCGATGCTGACATTGTGATGGATGTGCGTTTCTTGAAAAATCCTTTCTATGAGCCTGCGTTGCGTCCGATGACTGGACGCGATCAGGCCGTACGTGATTATGTATTTGCGAGTGATGAGGCAAAACATTTTCTTGCGAGTTTGTGCAGCTTGATGCGCGAGATCCTTCCGCAGTATGCTGCTTCCGGTCGTTTGGACATCAACATTGCCATCGGCTGTACCGGTGGACAGCATCGCAGTATTTCGGTGGCTGTTGAACTGGCAGAAAATCTGAAAAAAGCCGGTTACACGGTGAATCTTAAGCATCGCGATCACTGATGATAGGAGAATCGTTCATTGAAATTGAGGCCTAATACGCGACGCTGGTATTCCCCTGGGTTGGGGCTAAAGCGATGGGCGGCATTGGGCGGCGTGGCCATAGCATTGATTATTATTGGGCTGTGGTCCATGGTAAACAACCAATACGCCAAATCGCTGGTCGTTTCGTTTGTTAATTTTTTACAGAGAAGCATTCCGGACCTGTCCGTAGGGCAAGGTCTTATTTGTGTTGCTCTGGGAATTTTTGCGGCGGTGTTTGCCGTACGCCATTTTAATGATCAATATTCAAAAATTACCAAAGGCCACTCTCAAGTGGACGCTTACTTGCAAGATGCCATGCTGGCGAATGGTCCAAAAATTGTCGTCATTGGCGGCGGAACAGGCCTGTCTGTCATTTTAAAAGGCTTGAAGCATTATACGTCAAATTTGACAGCGGTGGTTTCGGTTGGTGACGATGGCGGCAGCAGTGGGCGATTGCGCCGAGAATTTGGTGGCATTCCCGTTGGTGATATACGTTCCTGTATTGTGGCTTTGGCCGATGAAGAAGACATTATGGAACAGTTGTTCAATTATCGCTTTTCGCGCGGTGAAGGCCTCAAAGGGCATAGCTTAGGAAATTTGATGATGGTGGCACTCTCCAATATCAATGGTAATTTTCAAGAAGCCATCGGCAGCGTTGACCAGATTCTTCATTTAGGCGGGCGTGTGCTGCCAGTTACAATGGAACCGTTGGAACTTCAAGCAGAACTCATCGATGGGACCCTATTAACTGGAGAATGCAACATTGGTGAAACCGAGGTGCCCATCCATCATATGATGGTAAATCCTCCCTATGCGGAGGTATTGCCAGGTGTGCTGGAAGCGATTGACACAGCTGATGCAGTTATATTGGGTCCTGGCAGCTTGTATACGTCGGTTATACCGAACTTATGCGTGCATCAGATTGTGGATGCCATCAAGGAAAGCCGCTGCAAAACATTTTATATTTGCAATGTGACGACACAGCCAGGAGAAACATCTGATTATACAGCATCTGATCATTTACAGGCCATTTATGATCATAGCTGTTCTGAGATGATTGATTATATGCTCGTAGATGATGGAAAAACAGAAAATAAAATTGAATTGGCGGATATTCTGCTGCAAGCCAGTGTTCGCGTGACTGTGGATTATGATAAACTGGACAAAATGGACACCAAGATCATCGAAACATCTTTGGTCAGTGAAGAGAATCCTTATCATCATGATTCTCGCAAGTTGGCTGGTGCTATTCTGCGAACCTTGTATTCAGACAAAGAGTATAAGCTGCGCAATGGCTTGATAAAAAATCATCAAAACGTGAAACGCTTTCACGAGTTGGAGGAGGAATGGCAATGAGTTTTTCTAATGATATAAAAAATGAATTGCTGCGCTTGGCGTATAATGACGACAGTGAGCGTGTGGCGCTGTTGGCTGGGTTGGTACGTATGGATGGTACCATTTTGATTGCGGCCAAACAGCGAATCAGTCTCCAGCTGGTGAGTGAGAATGCTGCTGTTGCAAGATTGGCATTTTCGTGGCTGAAAGAGCTTTTTCATGTCGAAGCAACGGTGACGATTCAGAGGCGTACCCGCTTAAAGAAAAATGTTCTGTATGTAGTCAATGTGCCAAGTCAGACACGCATGCAGGTATTGTTGAATTCATTGGGAATGGTTGATCAGGACGGATTGCCCTTTCGGCCGGAAATTGCTGTTGAGCTGACAGGCAGTGACAGTTTACGCCGCGCATACTTGCGTGGCGTTTTTCTTGGCAGTGGCTCGATGACCGATCCGCAGCGTAGCTACCATCTGGAAATCGTGACTCAAAGTGAAGAATATGCAGCGAATCTCATTGCCTTGATTGAGAATTATAATATTTTCCCACGCATGAGTTATCGCAAAGAAAGCATCATTGTGTATTTAAAAGAAAGTGAACAAATTAGCGACTTTCTGGCTCTAATTGGTGCTTATGAAGCGGTGATGGCGCTGGAAAATACACGTATTCAAAAGAACATGCGCAACCAGGTGAATCGTCTGGTGAATTGTGAAACAGCGAATATGAATAAATCCATCAATGCAGCACAGCGTCAAATTCAAAACATCCGCATTATTGCAGACCATATGGGATTGGAGAGGCTGCCGGAATCTTTACGTCAGGCAGCAGAAGCACGGCTCAACCATCCAGAAGAAAGCTTAAAGGACTTAGGACAGTTGCTTGATCCACCAGTCGGGAAATCAGGCATGAACCATCGTATGCGGCGGCTGGAAGAATTGGCTGAACAATTGCAGCTGACCGATGATGACGTAAAACCTGAGAAAGGGGATGTGTAGTGAAAAGAAAATGGATGATCCTCGCAGCCGCTATGATGGCCTGCACCCTTTGGGTTACGGGCTGCGGCAGCGACACAACAGAAAAAGATGCATCTGCGCCTGTTGAAGAAGTGAAAATTACAAATGAAGAGAATGTGTCACCGAACTATGACTGCATTGTTGTTGATGGCAGTCCAGAAGGCATTACCGCTGCGATTTCAGCGGCACGCAACGGATTGGATACCTTGCTCATTTGTCAGGACGATGCATTGGGCGGCTTGTATACCTTAGGCGAGCTGAATTATATTGATGTGCCGGAGTCACGCGATGGAACTGTATTGGTGGAAGGCATTTACAAAGAATTCAGCGATGCAGTAGGTGGCTCGGGTTTTGACATCACCACTGCGAAGAACACCTTTTATGATATGGTTAAAGCCGAAGAAAACATTACACTGCGCGTCGACAGCTATTTTAAAGCCCCTGTGATGGATGGCCATACCGTTACTGGTGTGACAGTGGAAGAAGACGATAAAAATGTCACTTACACAGCGCCCGTTGTCATCGATGCGACGCCGGACGGTGATGTGTGTGCTGCAGCTGGTGCACCGTACACCTATGCAGGAGAAGACATCGGCGAACGGGACCGAGAAATGGGTGTAACGTTGGTATTCCGCCTATCTGGTGTCGATTGGGACAAAGTTGTAGAGTATGTGTCTACGCCACAAGATGGTGCATCAGCGGCTGAAGGCGGTGCCAATGGCAACCTTGCCTGGGGCTATAGTGATGAAGGCTATGCCTACGAACCGAAAGATGAAAATCTGCGCCTGCGCGGATTTAACATCGCGCGGCAGGACAATGGTGACGTGCTGATCAATTCGTTAATTATTTTCGATGTGGATGCTTTGGATGAGGATAGCCGCGCTGAGGGTATTGCACGCGGGCAGAAAGAACTGCCGTTGATTGTTGAGTATATGCGTGAGCACTGTGTGGGTTTTGAAAATGCCGAATTGGTTGACACCGCAGAGCAGCTTTATGTGCGTGAAACGCGCCATATTCAATGCGAATCCATGTTGACCATCGACGACGTACTGGAAAATCGTTCGCAACCTGATGCGATTGCAGTGACCAATTATCCGGTCGATGTCCAGGCGACAAAAACGCAGCGGTATGGCACGGT
This sequence comes from uncultured Peptococcaceae bacterium, assembly GCA_937976375.1. Lineage (GTDB taxonomy): Bacteria > Bacillota > Peptococcia > Peptococcales > Peptococcaceae > UMGS1590. The sequence continues at coordinate 18,069 of CALJRU010000023.1, forward strand.
TGTTGGTTTCCCTGATCAATATGAAATTGGTCTGGGCAGCTTGATCCCGTTGGAAATTGACGGCATCATGATCGTTGGCCGAGCAGCGGGGTACACATCGATGGCAGCCGGCTCGGCACGTATCGTGCCAACCGGTATGGCTTGCGCTCAGGCAGCAGGTGTGGCAGCAAAAGTGGCGTTGGATAATGAGAAAATTCGTGTATTGCGTGATCTATTGGCCAGTGAAGCTTCGATAAGTGAAGTTCAAAATCTGTTGGAAAAACAGGGGGCTCGTCTTGAACACACGGAAACACATGAAGCGGTGATGGACCACTGGGCGTATTCTGGGCTCAAGGTGATTCGCAGCATGGGCTTTGCTGATGGCGGCTATGATAATGATTACCGCCTTGATGATGCCGTGACGGGTCCGCGCTTTGCCAACATGATGAACACCGTTGTAAAAAAATCGGGGCTTGCTTTGGAACCGCGCATTGCGGTCAACGAAGAACCTGATAATGAAGAAATGTTGCTTGCGTTGTCGGCTAAAGTTGCAGCTTTAGATGGCAGCGCTTCACCAAGCAATTTTTCAGAAAGCGTAGCATTTTTGCAAAAAAGAAATATTTTAGATACAATATTGAGCGAAAAATTTGCAGATCCAGCAGCGAGCGCCGATGCTGGCAGTTGTTATATGTTGGCGGCGCGTCTATATGAATATTTCCTGACGTTGCCCGGATCAACTGCTTTTTCAGCAATTGATCGGTTAAATGGATAATCGTGTAATGAATGGAATGATAAGCCATGATTTCAAGGAAAAGTAAATATTTACATTGGCTGATTTTATTGCTGCAAGGAGCCATTATCGGTACTGGGGCAATATTGCCAGGTGTTAGTGGCGGTGTGCTTTGCGTTGCTTTTGGTATTTACGAACCGATGATGACGCTTTTTGAGCATCCTGTGCATTCGTTAAAAAAATACTATGGCCTTTTTGTGCCTATTATTGTTGGCGGGTTTATAGGGTTTGTTCTTTTAGCAAAAGCGGTTGAAATTTTCTTTAGTGCTTATGCCGCGATTGCTATGGCTTTGTTTTCTGGTTTAATTTGCGGTACTTTGCCAGGCTTGTTTCAATCATCGGTTGAGCGTTATTCCACCAAGGGATGGACTGGGTTTATTGTGACCATGGCCTTGGCTTATGTATTTTTTAGCATCATGAAAGAAGGCATGGGGAACAGTATCGCACCAAATGCAGGCTGGTATTTATTTTGTGGCATTATTTGGGGATTGAGCATGATCGTTCCTGGACTCAGTTCTTCTTCATTACTGCTTTTCATGGGATTGTATCAGCCGATGGCTGCGGGCATTGGTAGTCTTGATATGGCTGTATTGATTCCGCTTGGTATTGGCTTCGTACTTACAGTGCTGTCTCTGGCTCGTGTCATGAATCGTCTCTTAGCCAATCATTATGCTATTGTTGCAAAAATTATTTTAGGCTTTGTAATCGCTTCCATCATAATGATTCTGCCAACAAGTTTTGCAGGTGTAACGGATATTTTTATCAGTTTTTTGGCATTCGTTGTAGGATTTTGGTTTGCTCGATGGATGGATCAGCTTAAACTGGAGCCTGTTGAAAAAGAATAAAAGAAGCGTTGATGCGCAATCGCGTATCAACGCTTCTTTTATGCAAAACTTTCTTTCATGAGGTCAAGCAGTGCCTGGGCGACGGGGTTGAAGACTTGATATTTTTTCCAGATGATATTGCCTTCGCTTTCAAGGCGCGGGGTGAGTGGGCGGAAGCAGAGGTCGGAGGTATCGCCGGTATCGATGAGTTTATCGAAGCAGAGCATGATGCCGAGTCCGGCATGGACAAGGACGGCGCCGTTGTAAGGTAGATTAAAGGTGGCGACGATGTTGAGGCGCTCCTGCAGATCACCAAAAAATTTAGGGTAATCATCGGTGATGCTTTGCACCGACAGGATAAGCGGCTGATCGAGCAAGTCGGTTACAGCAATTTCTGGTTTCGCAGCCAATGGATGCGTTTTTGGCATGACAGCTCCCCAAAGATCGCGCGTGGGAACGGTTAGAAAGTTGTATTTGGAAAGGTCTACGGCATTGGCGATAACGGCAAAATCGAGCAGGCCTTTGTCGAGATCGCCGGCAATATCGGCGGTGTTGCCGCTTTTGAGATGATAGTGAATTCCTGGATGCAGACGATGGAGTTCGACAAGCAGTTCAGCGAGCCGTTTCATGGCTTCGGATTCGGCACAGCCGATAAAAATGTCGCCGTGAAGATCATCATCAAGGGCTTGAAATTCTTCGGTGGTTTTGTCAACCATTTGCAGAATGTCTTCAGCACGTTTGCGCAGCAGAATGCCTTCAGGGGTTAACTCAATGCGAAAACTGTGGCGAATAAAGAGGCGCTTGCCAAGTTCTTCTTCCAGACTTTTTACTTGCCGTGAGAGCGCTGATTGGCTCACATGCAAGCGCTCTGCTGCTTTGGTCATATTTTCTTCACGCGCTATTTCAAGAAAATAGCGTAAAGTGCGCAATTCCATGATGTTCATCCTTTCCAATTGAAATGATTTTTGCTCATATCACGATATTCATTTTATCAATTAGCGTATAAATCAGCAAGTTCCTATAATGGAATTGCGGAAAGGAAGCGAGCAGTGATGGCAAATCTTCATGATCAACAAGCTATGATTTTAGAAAATCTTCAAGATGCTGGCTGTGATGAACATCTTTGTCAAGAAATTTTGCATTATTTGTGTGGAGCACAGATTTCTTATGCACTATGTCTATTACGGCAGCACAAGAGGCAATTGCTCGCACGGCTGCATGATAACGAGTATAAGATTGATCGTTTGGATTATTTCATGTATCAACTGAATCGAATGGCTAATAATCAGAAAGGATGACAGGTATGGAAGATTTACAGTTAACACAGGAATGGGATAAAACTTTTCCACAAAGTGATAAAGTTTCACATAGTAAGGTAACATTTCATAACCGTTATGGTATTACTTTGGCTGCCGATGTGTATGTGCCAAAACATGCTGAAGGGCGTTTGGCAGCGATTGCTGTCAGTGGACCGTTTGGTGCTGTAAAAGAACAGGCATCTGGTCTTTATGCTCAGACGATGGCAGAACGAGGATTTTTGACAATGGCTTTTGATCCATCTTTTACCGGCGAAAGTGGTGGCCAGCCTCGTTACATGGCATCTCCCGATATTAATACGGAAGATTTTCAGGCGGCTGTCGATTATTTGTCCTGCCGCGATGATGTGGATCCGGAACGGATTGGCATCATTGGCATTTGTGGCTGGGGCGGCATGGCATTAAATGCAGCGGCGTTGGATACACGTGTTAAAGCAACAGTTGCATCGACCATGTATGATATGACACGTGTTAATGCTAAAGGTTATTTTGATGCTGAGGATTCCGAAGAGGCACGTCATGAGAAACGAGTGGCTTTGAACAAACAACGTACGCTCGATTATCAAAGTGGCACTTATGCGTTAGGCGGCGGTGTGGTTGATCCTTTACCGGATGATGCACCATTTTTTGTGAAAGATTATTACGATTATTATAAGACGGAGCGTGGTTACCATCCGCGTTCGCTTAATTCCAACGCTGGTTGGAATGTGACAGGATGCATGTCGTTCATGAATCAGCCTATTTTGCAATACAGCAATGAAATTCGCAGCGCGGTGCTGATGATTCACGGCGAAAAAGCGCATTCCTGTTATTTTAGCAAAGATGCTTATGCGAATATGATTAATGGAAATCCAAATCCCGATAATAAAGAATTAATGATTATTCCTGATGCAGTTCATACTGATTTGTATGATGGCGGAAATAAGGATGCTATTCCATTCGATAAAATGACGGCATTCTTTAATACGTATTTAAAATAATCTCATTACACTCATCCTTGTGAAGAGCGAAGGCTTGCCCTTCGCTTTTCTTGTCACTGCTGCAATGAAAAGTTAGGAGATGGCATTTATGAATATTTTAGTTTTAAATGGTAGCCCTCGTCCTCAGGGTAATACGAAGAAATTGGTCAATGCCTTTAAAGAAGGGGCGGAGTCGGCTGGTCATCATGTTGATGTGATGGATGTATGTCAGAAAAAGATCGGCGGTTGTCGAGCGTGCGAATACTGTCACACCAAAGGGCATGGTGCCTGTATTCAAAAAGATGACATGCAGGAAGTTGTCGCTTTGTTAAACGAAGCGGATATGCTGGTTTTGGCGTCGCCTATCTATTATCATGGGCTTAGCGGTCAGCTGAAATGTGTCATTGATCGGTTGTATGGGCCATCATATCCAAGTGGTCCAGAGCGGTTAAAGAAAGTAGCGATGATTTTAAGTTCTGGTGCCGCTGGTGTATATGATGGTGCACGTTTTTCTTTTGACGGCGATTTTGTTGGCTGGCTGGGCTTGGAGAACATGGGCTTTTTCACTGCTCATGGCAGTGAAAATGGTTCGCCGGAAAAAATGGCCGAACTGCGTGCATTTGGTGCTTCATTGCATTAAGAAATAAAAAAGAGAGGAAGGCGTATGATGCCTTCCTCTCTTTGGGTTCATGGATTAAACATTGAATAAGAATTCGATAATGTCACCATCTTTGACGACGTATTCTTTGCCTTCAAGACGAATTTTACCAGCTTCGCGCGCTTGCGCATAGTTGCCGCAGGTGACAAAATCGTCATAGCTGACCACTTCAGCACGAATGAAGCCGCGTTCAAAGTCCGAGTGGATTTTGCCGGCAGCTTGAGGCGCCTTGGTGCCGTTTTTGATGGTCCAAGCGCGGGTTTCTTTTTCGCCAGTGGTGAGGAAACTGATGAGCCCAAGAAGTTTGTAGGAAGCAGCGACCAAACGGTCCAGACCACTTTCATTCAAACCGAGAGATTCAAGAAATTCTGCGGCTTCGTCAGCGTCCAGCTGCGCAATTTCGTTTTCAATTTCTGCGCAGATGACAAAAACTTCGGAGCCTTCTTTGGCAGCAAAGTCACGCACAGCGTCGACCATTTCGTTGCCGGTTGCTGCATCATCTTCATTAACATTGGCAGCGTAAAGAATAGGTTTTGCGGTCAAGAGATTGAGTTGGTTGAAGTAAAATTCTTCTTCTTCGTTTTTGCATTCAAAGGTGCGCGCACTGTTACCAGCTTCCAAATGTGGATAAAGACGGTTCAACATGCCATCTTCACAGAGCAATTTCTTATCATTGGTTTTTGCACCTTTTGCTGTTTTTTGCATGCGGCGCTCAACGATTTCCATATCTGCGAAGATCAATTCCAAATTGATGGTTTCAATGTCGCGGATTGGATCAATGCTGCCGTCAACATGGATGACATTGGTGTCTTCAAAGCAACGTACCACATGCACAATGGCGTCGCATTCACGGATGTTGGACAGGAATTGGTTGCCAAGACCTTCCCCGTGGGAAGCACCTTTAACCAAGCCAGCAATATCTACAAAGTCGATGCTCGCTGGAATGATCTTTTGGCTTTTGGAAATATCTGCCAGCACTTGTAAACGTTTATCTGGCACAGCCACGACGCCAATATTAGGATCGATGGTGCAGAATGGATAGTTTGCAGATTCTGCGCCTGCTTTTGTAATACTGTTAAACAACGTGCTTTTACCAACATTAGGCAATCCGACAATGCCCAGCTTCATAATGTATCACGACTCCCTTGTGTGTCTTTTTATATTTGAAATACAATTTTTATTTTACGCAACGAATGAATTATAGCATTAAAATGGGATTTTCTCAATAGACGGGAAACGTTGAACGGTTCTTTTGATGGTCGAGCGGCAAGATGTAAACCAATTGAATTTGCAAGTTGACAATTGCTGAGCGCTGTGGGATGATGGTAGAAAAGCAGAGAGGAGTGAGGGATGATGGAAAATCTTGAATCAATGAAACAGGCGGTGCTGCAAGGACATTTGGTGACGCGTGAAGAAGCATTGGCTTTGTACCATGCACCGTTGAACGATCTGTGTCAGGCGGCTGATGAGATTCGTCAGCATTTTTGTGGCGATGGTTTTGACATGTGTACTATTGTGAACGGAAAAAGTGGCCGTTGTTCAGAAAACTGCCGGTTTTGTGCACAATCGTCGTATAACCACACTGGCGCAAAAGAATATCCGCTGCTTTCGATCGACGAATTGGTGGAAGATGCAAAACGTCAAGCCAGTAAAGGTGTTTTGCGATACTCCATTGTGACATCAGGCCGGCGCTTGAACAATGAGGAAGTATCAGCCATGTGCGAAGCGGTGCAGCGCATTCGAAAGGAAACAGATCTCGCGGTGTGTGCATCTTTTGGTTTGCTGGACGAAGCGCAGTTTCGCGCTTTGAAAGCGGCAGGCGTATCGCGTATACATAATAATTTGGAAGCCTCAAGACGGTTTTTCAAAGAAGTGTGTACCACGCATACGCATGATGACAAGATTGCCGCGATTCATGCGGCGCAAGCCGCTGGTTTGTCGGTATGCAGCGGCGGCATTATGGGCCTTGGCGAAACGGTGGAAGACCGTGTTGATATGGCGTTGTCGCTGAGAGCGCTGGACATAAAAAGTGTGCCGGTCAATATGTTGAATCCGATTCCGGGCACGCCTTTTGCGGATCGTCCACTTTTGACCATGGACGACATGCGCCGCATTGTGGCGGTGTATCGGTTTATTTTGCCGGAGGCGTCCATTCGTTTGGCGGGTGGTCGTGGGCTGCTGCCGGATCGAGGGCGCAGTTGCTTTGCTTCTGGTGCCAATGCCGCCATTTCTGGAGACATGCTGACGACAGCAGGAATTACCGTTGAAACGGATCGGCAATTACTGCAGGAGTTGGGCTATACGCTGCGTTTGGGGCCTGAGTAAGTGCTTCGAGAGGTGCTCGCCTTGTTGACCACCTTTTTGAGGCGGCGTACAATGGTGGCAATGGAAGGAGTGGCGACGATGGCTAGAGAAACAACGGATACGTTTTATTCTCAAGAGCAGTTTCAAGATGCTGCAAATTATTGGGACAGGAAGGATGCCAGTGCGGTGCAGCTGGATCGGGATGTTTTGCAGCCAATGATTGAAGCATATATCCAAGCGAACAACACTTGTGCACTGGCGACTGGAAGCGGAAGCTATGTGCGCTGTACGCCGCTTGAATACAGTTATCATGATGGGATGTTTTGGATTTTCTCGGAAGGCGGCAAAAAATTTATTGGGCTGGCAGATCATTCCAATGTTTGTTTAGCAATTTATGACAAGTACGATGGTTTTGGTAATTTGCATGGGATGCAGGTGATGGGCAAAGCAGAGATGATTGAGCCGTTTTCGGATCGGTACGTTGCTCATGCACAATACAAAAAGATTTCTGTTGAATCGTTGAAAAAATTATCTTCACCGATGCATTTGATCTGTATTCATCCAGAACGTATTGATTGTCTGTTTTCAGATTTTAAAAAATTGGGCGGTGCTGCTCGTCAGACGCTGGTATTCAACGAAACGTAAAAAAAGACCTGGAACCATTTTTGTTCCAGGTTTTTTCAGTATCAGCAGTTGCCTGTATAAACGTAATGGAGATTTTCACGAGCAACTTTAGCGAGGTGATACACCGTTTGCACGGGTGTTGGCGGGCGGTTGGTCATGTGGTGTCGCGGAAAGAAGCGCGACACATGAAGAGGAATTTCAGGATTCACAGAGGCCAGCCAAGCAGATAAGGCACGCATCATGTCCTCGCTATCGTTTTCACCGGGGACGATCAGAGTGGTTACTTCAACGTGACAAACGTCAGCAGCCATACGGATCGTGCGTTTCACCGTTTCCAAATCACCACCTAATGCACGGTACCAAGATGCGGTGAATCCTTTCAGATCGATGTTGACGGCATCGATCCAGGGCAGCAATTCTTGCCACAGTTGTTCCTCAATGGTGCCATTGGTGACAAGGACGTTATACATACCAGCTTTCCGTACCAATGCGGCACAATCGCGCACATATTCATAGCCAATCAATGGTTCATTGTAGGTGTAGGCCAGGCCAATATTGCCTTGTGGCTGTAGTTGAAGTGCTTTCTGCACCAGTATTTCCGGTGCTACGAATGTTGTTGGAATGTCGGCACCAGCGGCCGCAATAGAGGCGTTCTGGCAGAAGGGACAATGGAGATTGCAGCCAAAGCTGCCTACCGACAGCACCAAGCTGCCAGGATGGAATCGACGCAATGGTTTTTTTTCGATTGGATCGAGTGCTAATGCGGTCAACTGTCCATAGTTGAGCGAGATGATTTGACCATTGCGATTTTCGCGGGCACGGCATTGACCAATTTGACCTTCTGCAAGCTGGCAGTGATGGAAGCAAAGTGTGCAGCGGAGGCTCATTGATGCCGCACCACCTTAAAGCGTGCCAACGAGTAAGGTTCAGACGCATCGATGCCGCCTTTTTGACGGGCAATATCAATTTGCTGCTCTGCGGTGTCAATACCGTCCAGATCGGGAAGCAGCAGCCCGCGTCTGCTGCCGCAAGAAACAATGACACCGTATTGCTTTGGATCTAATGCAGCGGAAGAAGACACAGGTTCAGTATCACCGAGCACATCAACGCTGTATTCCAGGGCAGATAATTCATCAGGACGCACAGGAGAGAAACGAGGGTCACGGGTGCCGGCAGAAATTGCATTGTTGACGATTTCCCAGGCGACGTTCTCTGTTGTTGGTGCAATGGTGCCAATGCAGCCGCGCAGACGTCCGCCGCAATGCAGCGAAACAAAGGCGCCGGCGGTATGCTTTGTGAGGGCATCAGGAAGATCGGCTGGCAAGTGGTCTAAGCGATATCCGTTACGGATATAGGTTTCCAGGGAAAGGCGTGCCAACTGTACCCAAGGATCCTCTTTGGCGCGTCGTTCGGCAAGACGCTGGTGCTCGGCAGCTTCGTACAAGGGTGCAAAATGACGGCTGTCATCGCGACCGGTGACAGGGAAAACAGCTACCGCATAACCGACACCAAATGTGCCTTCATGGCTCAAAAGTTTTGGCGCAATGGCATATCCATCTAAGGCGCCGGCCATCATTTGAAATGATCGTAAGCCGCACTCTGCAGCACGTTCGCATAGCGTGGGATCCATGGTTAAAAATTGCAGGAAGTCGCCGGAAGCCATGGCTTCTGTAGCCGCTTGATCGAACACGGGGCCTTCCGGTGCAAAGCCATAAGGGCCGTCTGCTTTGAGCTTGTGAGAAAGGTCGCCGCTGGCGACAAAAAGCACACGTCGCCCCAGGGCTTCCGCAGCCTCTGCAACGCATTGTCCTAGTTGATAGTGTGCAAGCGGCGAGAAGCCTGACAGCCCCATTCGAACAATGGGGCAAGTAAGACCTGCTTTGCGTAAGAAGTATAAAGGAATCAGTACGCCATGATCCAGGGTGGCATCGCGTTCACCTAACGTGCCAGCACGAAGTCCTGCTTTTTCTGCGCGATGGATGATTTCTTCCCGCAAAGCTGTATCATATTGCACGTGTATGTGCACCTCCGGCGCATCAAAGGCAGACATGTCGCCGACGGCATTTTCGCCAGGTGAGATATGAAAGTAATCGCCATAGAGAATAGTGTGAGGTGAGGCAATAACGAGCACGTCCGGCTTCCATTGTGCTGCTTGCCTTGCAGCAGTGCGCATGGCTTCGGCAGTGGCAGAGATGTCTTGTTCGCGTCCATGACCAACTTCCGGCAGCAGTACCGGTGGATGTGGGGTTAAAATAGCACCGAGCATTGACATTGAAAAACGCTCCTTTCTTTTGATGATGGTGATTGATTTGCTTTAAGTATAGCATATGTTGGTGTTTTTAGCCGTTTAACCAGGCCCTTTTTATAAAAAATCCCCCAGCATTTACAGAAAAATGATTCAGTAAATATTGGAGGAAAGCATTCAATTATTAGAGCGGCAGCAAAACATCTGTCATGGCGTGTTTGGGGTCATCGCTAAGGGCGCAGAATTGTTCTGTGCTGTTTTGCACGAAATCCAGCAGTTTTTCAGCGGCATGCGAGAGGGTGCGGCGAGGGTCCCAAACAATATGGACATTGTAATGGGCGCAGTTGTTGGTTAGAGAGACAATACGGGAAAATTTTTCGCATTGCGCCCGATATTCAGGCCGGGCAAGACGGGAAATAAAGGCAACAATGTTGCCGTAGCCGAGCGGTTGAAGGCGTGAGAGCAGATCTTGTCCGCCTTCGAAGATGATGTTAGGGGTAAATCCCGCTTCCTGACTTAGCATGTCGATTGGACGCAGAATATCTTCTGTTTTTGGCGAGCAAATGAACGGTTCTTCTCGGAAAAGTGCAAAATCCTGTGGTGCATCACTGGCAATTTTGCTGCTCAGCGGCGTTAAAACAACATATTCATCGGTGCCCATGACATGGCAGGCACATTCTTGAGGCAGGGTGCGACTGTCTGTAATGGCGAAATCAATGTCTCCGTCGAGCAGCTGCGCTTCCAGAGTTGCGCAGGAACCAATCGCGTGGCGAATGAGAATGTCTGGATGGGCCTCAATGAAAGCTGGCAGCCAGTCTTTGACGTAGACGGAATCCACGGAGCCAATGGTAACGGTGTTGGTGTTTTGAGCCTGAAGCTCAGCCAACTCTGTATGGATGTTGTCGAGTTCACGGAAGATGTTTTTGGCGTGTTTCAATACGATTTTGCCATTGTCGTTTAAAACAATATTGCGGCCTTGACGATCAAACAATTTTAGATCGAGCTCATTTTCAATGCGAGAGAGCGTATTGCTTAAAGAAGGCTGAGACACACGAAGAAGATTGGCTGCTTTGGTAATATGTTGGCATTCGGCAATAGCGATAAAATACTGCAGCTGTAGTAAATCCATCAGGATCCTCCTATTACAATAAATTTGGACAGGAAAGCCAGATCTTCCATCCAGCTTTCCTTCCA
>CALJRU010000024.1 GCA_937976375.1 uncultured Peptococcaceae bacterium
TCCTTTTCGTTTCTCTGGAATCCATCAATCTATCAATCCTCCTTCATGCCGCCCATGATAGCGGCGATCATCTGAATGGTGTCCAGCAGTTCATCGTCCACGCCAGCCCCGTCCTCGGCCCGCCGCAGTTCGTCCAGAACGGCGGCAAGCTGGTCACGCAGGGCTTTGTAGACCTTGGGATTACCCTGTACCACTACGTCCCGGCACAGGAGGCGTCTTGTGATGTAGTCCTGCTTTGTCAGGCCGGAGAGCCGCACAGCGGCCTCGATCTGTTCATCTTCCTCCGGGGACACCCGGAAGGCCACGGTCTTGTTCCTCCAGCGATTTTTGTTGTCTCGGTTTTTCAGTGACATGGTTACGTTCCCATCCTTTCAAAGTCCAGTTTGTCCGCCATCTCCGTCTGCCTTGTAGGAAACAGATGGGCGTAGCGGTAGGTGATATCGATACTCTCATGCCCCACCCGGTCAGCGATTGCCAGGGCGGTGAAGCCCATATCAATCAGCAGGGAAATGTGTGAATGTCGGAGGTCGTGAATTCTGATCCGCTTCACTCCCGCCGCTTTCGCACCTCTGTCCATTTCATGGTGGAGATAGTGCTTGCTGACAGGGAAAATCCGTTCATTTGCCCCGGTGCTGTAAAACATCTTTAAGTAGTCCTCCATCTCTCCACAGAGGAATTTGGGCATCTTAATGACACGGTTGCTCTTTTTCGTCTTAGGAGTGGTAATCACGTCCTTGCCCTTGAGCCGCTGATAGGATTTGCTGATGGACACTGTACCCGCCTCAAAGTCGAAGTCTGTTGGGGTGAGGGCCAGCAGTTCCCCCTCCCGGATACCGCACCAGTAGAGCATTTCAAAGGCATAGTAGGAGAGGGGCTTGTCCATCATGGCGTCGGCAAATTTCAGATACTCTTCCTTCGTCCAGAACAGCATTTCACGCCGTTCCTCCACCCCCATGTTCCCGGCCTTGGCCGCAGGATTGACCTGGAGGCCGTAGTAGCGGACAGCATGGTTAAAGAGGGCACTTAACTGATTGTGGACGGTTTTGAGATAGGTAGGGGAATAGGGTTTTCCCTTGGCGTCCGTTAACCCTCGGATCGCGTTCTGCCAGTCCATCACGTCCTTGGCGGTGATTTCCGACAATTTCCGTTTTCCAAAATACGGCAGGATTTTCTTCTGGATGATGCTTTCTTTTGTCAGCCAGGTGTTCAGTTTCAGCTTGGGCTTCATATCCTTCTCATAGAGCTGGGCGAAGCTCTCAAAGGTCATGTTCACATCGGCCTGCTTTTGCATCAGAAACTCCCGTTCCCACGCCTGGGCCTCTTTCTTGGTGGCAAAGCCACGCTTTAACTTCTGCTGGCGCTCTCCTTTCCAGTCCGTATAGCGGAATTGGACGTACCAAGTGCCGTTGGCCTTGTTCTTAAACGCCGCCATAGGTTAATCACTCCTTTCGCTCTGGCTTCTTGTGCCATAAAATTTTTCGTGGAAGAATTTGCGGTCGATGCGGCCTGAAATGGTAATACAGCCCGTCTTTTTCAACTCCGCATTCATAGAACGAATCAGCTTATAGGCATAGGGGACAGAAACCCCTAATTCCTCCGCTACCTCGTCCACCCGCATGAACATGGTGCTTGCCATTGTGCGCTCACCTCCTTTCATGGCCCCAGAACTAAGCCTTTATGCTTAACCTATTATAACTAAGCAAATTTGCTTTGTCAAGTGGCTTGCGGAATAATTTTTAACTTTTTTGTTTAAGATACTCTTGACTGTTACTAAGCGAATATGTTATACTACTTTCGACAGAAACCACCAGATAGGAGTTGGCATTTATGGCAATAGGAGAGCGCATCCATTTTTTCCGCACCCTCCGGGGTATGACACAGAAGTATCTTGGTATGGCGGTGGGCTTTCCAGAGCGTTCCGCCGATGTTCGTCTGGCACAGTACGAAACAGGCACCCGGACGCCGAAGGCCGACTTGACCGCTGCCCTGGCGCATACATTAGATGTATCGCCCCAGGCGTTGAGCGTCCCGGACATAGACAACTACATAGGTTTGGCCCATACGCTGTTCGCCTTGGAGGATGTTTACAGTCTGAAAGTGGTAGAGGCGGATGGACGTGCCTGCCTGCAAGCAGATATTTTTCAGGGAGGCCGTCAAGCCAGTGAGCTGAACAAAATCTTGATTGCGTGGCGGGAACAGGCGGCGAAGTTGGAGGCCGGGGAGATCACCAAGGAGGACTATGACCGCTGGCGCTACAACTACCCGAAGTACGACACCACCCAGCGGTGGGCCAAAGTCCCCTCGAAGGAATTAAGCGATGCTCTGATAAAAGGATTGAAGAAACAGAGAAAAGACAAATAACAAAAAAGGTCTTGCCGACTGGTGAAAGTCAGCAAGACCTTTTTCTTAGGATATGGAGGATTTACCCGCAAGCCACCCGTTATACGGGAGTGAACAAAGTAAATCCGGTTTTGGTATCTGCTATCAATTTGCTATCAAATGCCCCGTTTCCGCTTTAAGACCCCAGTGTTTTCAAGGCTTTGCGGGTTTTGTCAGTTATTCCCACTCAATGGTTGATGGTGGTTTGCTGGTGATGTCGTAAACGATACGGTTGATGTGGTCGACTTCGTTGACGATGCGGCTGGAGATTTTGTCGAGGACATCGTATGGAATACGGGCCCAGTCGGCGGTCATGAAGTCGGTGGTGGTAACGCCGCGGAGGGCGAGGGTGTAATCATAGGTACGGAAGTCGCCCATGACGCCAACGGTGCGGGTGGAGGTGAGCACAGCGAAGTATTGGTTGATGCTGCGGTCGAGGCCGGCATTGGCAATTTCTTCGCGGTAGATGGCATCGGCATCACGGAGGATGTCGAGCTTGTCTTTGGTGATTTCACCCATGACACGGATGGCAAGGCCTGGACCAGGGAATGGCTGGCGCCATACGAGATAATCAGCGAGGCCGAGTTCGATGCCGAGCTGACGCACTTCGTCTTTAAAGAGCATGCGCAGTGGTTCGATGAGGCCTTTGAAGTCAACAACTGCAGGCAGCCCGCCAACGTTGTGATGGCTCTTGATGACGGCAGCGTCGCCGGTGCCGCTTTCGATAACGTCAGGATAAATGGTGCCCTGTGCAAGATAGTCTACTGCACCAATTTTGCGGCCTTCGTCTTCGAAAACGCGAATGAATTCTTCACCGATGATTTTGCGCTTGCGTTCTGGATCGGTTACGCCAGCGAGTTTGCCGAGGAAACGTTCTTCGGCATCGACACGAATGAAGTTCATGCCGCTGTTGGCAAATGCTGCTTCCACTTCGTCGCCTTCGTTCTTGCGCATGAGACCATGGTCAACGAAGATGCAGGTGAGCTGGCTGCCGACAGCTTTGCTGATGAGCTGTGCGGCTACAGAAGAGTCGACACCGCCGGAGAGTGCGAGCAATACCTTGCCGTCGCCCACTTTGGCACGAATGTCTTCAATTGCTTTCTTCGCATAGTTGGCCATGGTCCAGTCGGCGTCACACTGGCAGACTTCCATGAGGAAGTTTTTGAGCATGGCGGTGCCGTTTTCTGTGTGATTAACTTCTGGGTGATACTGCATGGCATAAAGTTTCTTTTCCACATTGGCCATGGCTGCCACTGGGCAGTCCTGAGTGTGGGCAATGGCTGTGAAGCCTTCTGGCATTTCTGCCACATAATCCACATGGCTCATCCAGGTGATGCTTTCTGCAGGCAGGCCTTTGAAGAGTGCTGCGTTGGTATCAAAATTGGTTTGGGTCTTGCCAAATTCGCGCTTGTCAGCCGCTTCGACCTTGCCGCCCAAAGTGTACGCCATGAGCTGCATGCCGTAGCAAAGGCCAAGCACTGGGATGCCCAGTTCAAAAATACGTTTTTCAATCTGAGGCGCGCCTTCACCATACACGCTGTTTGGGCCGCCGGTGAAGATGATGCCCTTTGGCATTTTTTCTTCGATGACTGGCAGCGCTTTGTTGAATGGCACCACTTCGCAATAAACGTTGCATTCACGCACGCGGCGTGCAATCAACTGGTTGTATTGGCCGCCGAAGTCAACAACGATGACCATTTCTTGCTTGTTATCCACGATTAGTGTTCCTCCCCTTCAAATTCTTCGATGGTGAAAATATCCGGTAATTCGCGATATTTGCTGTCAAAATCTAAGCCGTAACCGATGACGAACTTATCTGGGATGTCGTAGCCCATATAGTCAACGGCAATATCGGCCTCACGGCGATCCGGCTTGTTCAAAAAGGTGCAGTAAGCCACATGCTCTGGGTTGAAATCCTTGATCGTGCGACCAATAGCGGCCAGTGTGTTTCCGGAATCAATGATGTCGTCTACCAGAATCACGTTACAGCCTGAAAGATCGCCAAAGCTCTGATACTTTAATTCTACTTTTCCGCTTGAAACGGTGCCGCTGCCATAGCTGGATGCCACCAATACCTCCAAGCGCAATGGCAGATCGATGGCGCGAATCAAATCTGCCGTGAATGGGATCGCTCCCTTGAGTACAGAAATGATCACCAATGGGCGCTCTGACCCTTTATAGTCTTCTGTAATCTGGTGACCCAGTTCCTGTACGCGTTTTGCGATGTCCTCGCGTGAAATCAAAACTTTACGCTGCGAAAGATCCACTCTGCTTCCTCCCTATCTGTATCTATCAATTCGCTATCTTTTAGTCTATCATAGTCCACCTTATTGAGCAACACTGCACATGCCGCAAGACCGGGAATTTTGCACCACGAGTGAAGGCTGTGGTATAATGACGATAATCATCTCACGTTGAAAGGAGATTCCCATGACCCGCGATGAAGAAACCTATTTTCTGCGCTTGATGCAAGTAGCGGACCAAGCCACTTTAGACAAACATTTTCATCTTGTCAAGACCACAGAAAACCCTGATGGCTCAACCGATCTGCAATTTGATGCCAGCTACGGCCACGACGAAGGTTATCTAACCATCAAATATGACACCGAAAGCGGCGCACTGCTTGCTGCTGAGATGAACGTTGGCTTTCAAACAATGATCGGCCTTAATCGCAGTCCTCTTGAGCTGCGCATTCTTGCCGAACATATCCTGAATTTGCGAAACGATGCATAAAAAAATCGACCGGTCGACGACCGGTCGATTTTATTTGCTCGCCTGTGATCAATAGGATCTTCTGCGATTGTTCTTTCTTGCAGCTTCAGATTTTTTCTTGCGCTTTACGCTTGGCTTTTCATAGTGTTCGCGCTTGCGGCATTCAGCGAGGACGCCGGATTTCTGGCAAGAACGTTTAAAACGACGTAATGCGCTATCTAATGATTCGTCTTTACGAACCTTAATTTCTGATGACATTGACTACTTCCCTCCCTCCGGAATCAACAGGAGAAATCGGGACTGTTGATATCTGGATTCTAAACACAAAATTTATTATATGATAGAAATGGGCGAAATGCAAGATAAAATGCGTATTTCATAAAAAAACAAGCATATTTTAGGCGCCCACCTGCGGCACTTTTCCCAGCTTCAAAAACAGCTTCAGGAACTGCGCTTGCAGGAATGTGAACACGAGCCCACAGACAACTGCACTGATGCTGTAAGCCGCCACGCCAGACAAAAGCACCACGATGTTGATCACCATCATGGTCATGGCAATGTCAAAGCGGGGATTCTTTTTGTTCAGGATCATGGCAATGGTGTCAAAACTGACAGCCGTCGCCCGGGAAGCGATGCAGAAATAATAACCGGCAGCAACGAACACCGCAGCGATCGGTGTTGCCAAAATTGGCGTGCCAAAGAGTTCTGGGAACGGCAATTCCCAGCCCGTCCAATGAAAGAGGCTGAACAGCCCCATGTAACAAATACTGGAAAACAACGCTCCAACAAAGTACGTTTTTCCCAGAAAGATAAAACTAATAACAATCAGAAGCACCGAAAGAATATCCACAAGAATGGCAACGTCCATGCCCGTCCATGCTTGCAGCACAAGCGAAAAACTGGTCACGCCGCCATTAAGAATGATTTTCGGCACTGTGATGAAGGCATAGGCCCCGGTCAGCAGGATATTCCCGAGAAAGATGCGAAAAAAACGCAGCCAGCGTTCCTCTCCCGGCTGGGCAGGCTGGAAGATACGCTTCCATAACGCTGGCTGTGGTTTTTGATAGGACATGTCGCATTAACCTGGAGGCCATTTCATATCGCGTCCACCAAGCACGTGTACGTGCAGATGTGGCACGCTCTGGCCGCCTTGTTCCCCAGTGTTGGCGACAAGGCGATAGCCTGCTTCTATGCCTTCGCTCTTGACGACGGCATGAATGGCATCAAGCATTGCAAGCATCAATTCGCCGTCTTCCTGGGTCAACTGGTTCACACTTTGAACGTGGCGTTTTGGTACGACAAGCACGTGAGTTGGTGCCTGAGGATCGGTATCACGAAACGCCCGAACGAGCTCGTTTTCGTAAACGGTATTGGTAGGAATCTCACCGTTTGCGATCTTGCAGAAAATGCAATCGCTCATACTATTCCTCCTCACTATTGGATATTATCTCACCCAGCAAGTGGTTCTTGCCAGCTTCTGTCAATTTGACATCGACAAAATCGCCGGATTGAATCCCCTCACCAGGAAAGGCAACAAATAAATAATTGGAACTGTGGCCTGTCCAGAGGCCCTCCTTGTTTTGTTCCTCCACGAGAATGCGCAAGGTTTTGCCAACAAAACGCTGTTCATACTCGTGTTTGTTTTTCTGTGCCACATCGGCCATCTGTTTGGCGCGGCGCTCTTTAATCTGTGGGTCGATTTGACCCGTCATGGCGGCGGCAGGGGTGCCGCCGCGCATGGAGTATTTAAAAATGTGCATATTGGCAAATGCAATGTCATTGCAAAAGACCAAACTTTCTTTGAAATCTTCTTCGGTCTCATCTGGAAAACCCACCATGAGATCCGTGGTAATGGCAATATCCGGCACACGCTGGCGAATGCTGCGCATCATATCGCGGAAGGCTTCGCTGTCATATGGACGGCGCATCGCTTCCAGCGTGCGGTCACAGCCACTTTGCAGCGGCAGGTGCAAATGTTGTGCCATGCGTGGATTGGTTGCAATCATATCGATGAGTTCATCGGTGACCTCAATGCCTTCCAGCGAGCCCAAGCGCAGACGCTCGATCTTGGTTTCATCGAGGATGCGACGGCACAGGCCCGTAAGATCACAAGTTTGATCTTTCACCCCACGCCCATAAGCGCCAAGATGAATGCCGGTA
Organism: uncultured Peptococcaceae bacterium; assembly: GCA_937976375.1. Taxonomy (GTDB): domain Bacteria; phylum Bacillota; class Peptococcia; order Peptococcales; family Peptococcaceae; genus UMGS1590. The sequence continues at coordinate 7,252 of CALJRU010000024.1, forward strand.
AGAATCACTTCTTTGTAGCCTTTGTCCACCAACATATTGATCTCGGCAATGGTGTCTTCTTCCGAACGGGAACGCAGCGGACCGCGGGCATAGGGAATGATGCAGTAAGCGCAGAACTGATCGCAGCCTTCCTGCACCTTGACATAAGCACGGGTCATGCCGCTGACGCGTTCGTGCGGCAAATCTTCGTAAACGAACAACTCATCATCATCCGGCATATAAGCGGTTTTGACATGATTGGCGCGGAACTCTTCCACCGCCTCCACCACACGATGCCGTTCATTGGTGCCGATGATGAGATCCACCTCATCGAGCGCTTCCAGCTCATTCTTCGCAGTCTGCGCATAACAGCCGCAGACAACCACCGTAGCATCAGGATTTTCACCTGCTGCGCGGCGAATCATCTGACGCGACTTGCGATCACTGAGATGGGTCACTGTACAGGTGTTGACGACATACACATCGGCCTTATCGTTGAAATCCACGATGGTGTAGCCGGCATCTTGAAACAGCGCCGCCATAATGGCGGAATCATGCTGATTGACTTTACAGCCTAACGTATGAAAAGCCACTTTCAATGGCGTTGTGTTTGACAAATATGTCACTTCCTTTTATGCGCACAGGAGCGCTCTTATTTTATGCAAGAAAACTGGTCAGCGCATTGGCGATAAAGTCCAAATAATTGATGACGCCGTTGCGCAGATAATACAATGGGCCGCTGAATGCACCAATCGCCAAGAGCAGAAAGAGCAGGATAAAGCCCCATTGTTCAAATTGCATGTATTTAAAATAGTATTTTGATGGTAGGAACATAGCGAGAACTTTTGAGCCATCAAGTGGTGGCAGCGGAATCAGGTTAAACACACCCAGCCCCACATTGACCATCGCCGACAGCATAAAGAATTGATAAATCAAATACACCGTGAACGACACGCTGCCGCCGGTCAGTTTGACAATAACATTGGTGACAATCAGGCAAACCAGCGCCAAAATGAAATTTGCCACCGGACCGGCCAGCGCCACCAGCGCCATGCCCTTCTTTGGATTTTTGTAATAGCGCGGATTTACCTGCACCGGCTTCGCCCAACCAAAGTTGAAGAAAAGCAGGAACAGCGCGCCAATTGGGTCGATATGGTGCAATGGATTCAAACTCAGGCGTCCGTCATATTTTGGCGATGGATCACCGAGTTTATAGCTCATCCATCCATGCGCGTACTCATGAAAACACATAGCCGGTACAATAGCCAGCAGCGTCAAAATCAAATCGCTCAAGCTTGGCAGAAAATTTCCCATGCGCGATCCTCCTAAATCGTACTGCCATTATTATACTTCATTTCTCTGACGAATGCCACCACAACCCACGCACAACAAAAAACGCTGACGCAAATCGCGTCAGCGTTGATTTTTTAAAGTTAATAAGCAGCTCAGCCTTGAGCTTTCAGATATTCATCGATGGCCACAGCGGCATCTTTACCAGCGCCCATGGCCTTGATAACAGTGGCTGCGCCAGTGACGATGTCGCCGCCGGCAAATACATATGGCAGGCTGGTTTGGCCTTTTTCATCAGCAACGATGTTGCCGCGCTTATTGAGTTCAAGGCCTTCAGTGCTGTTGGTGAGGATTGGGTTTGGTCCCTGACCGATGGCAACGATGACAGTATCGATGGCCATTTCTTCGGTTTCCCCTTCGATGGCAACCGGACGGCGGCGCCCGCTTTCGTCAGGTTCGCCGAGTTCGTATTTTTGCAGCACCATGCCAGTGACGACGTCGTTTTCATCACCAATGTATTTGATTGGGGAGCTCAGGAGTTTGAGCTGCACGCCTTCTTCAATAGCGTGTTCCAATTCTTCGGCACGTGCAGGAATTTCTTCTTTGCTGCGGCGATAAACAATGTAGCTTTCTTCCGCACCAAGGCGCAGTGCCGTACGCGCAGCGTCCATGGCAACGTTGCCGCCGCCAATGATGGCTGCTCGTTTGCCGACTTTAATTGGCGTTGCTGCATTAGGGAACTGATAAGCCTTCATCAGATTGGAACGGGTCAGAAATTCATTGGCAGAATAGATGCCGTTGAGGTTTTCCCCTTCCAGATTCATGAAGTGCGGCAGCCCTGCACCAGTGCCAACGAAAAATGCATCGAAGCCGTAGTCGTTTTTGAGCTCTTCAATGTCATAAAGTTTACCAACAATAGCATCCACTTCAAACTTCACACCCAGTTCACGGATGTTGTTGATTTCGTGCTGAACAATGGCTTTTGGCAGACGGAATTCAGGAATCCCATACATGAGCACGCCGCCAGGGGTATGCAGTGCTTCAAAAACGGTGACGTCATAACCCATCTTAGCAAGATCGCCAGCGCAGGCAAGCCCAGCAGGACCGGCACCAACAATGCCAACCTTCTTGCCATTCTTTTCAGGCAGTGCCGCAGCTTCGTGTTCCTGTTCACGGTCCCAGTCAGCCACGAAACGTTCGAGACGACCGATGGCGACAGGTTCACCCTTGATACCGAGCACACATTTGCCTTCGCACTGGTTTTCCTGTGGGCAAACACGACCGCAGATGGCTGGCAGGCTGGTGTGTTGTTTCAGACGCTTTGCCGATTCAGCAAAATTTCCTTCAGCAAGTGCAGCGATAAAATCAGGGATATCTACATGCACTGGGCAGCCTTCAACGCAGCGAGGCTTTGCGCAATGCAGGCAGCGTTCTGCCTCAGCGACAGCAGTTTCGGCACTGTAACCCAGTGCAACTTCGTTAAAATTGGTGACGCGGACTTTTGCGTCTTGTACAGGCATGTCATGTCTAGGTGCTTTGCTTGCCATTATTGTGCGCCTCCTTCGTGATTCAGGCCGAGATTGCAAACATGATCGTGTTCGGTAGCTTCTGCTTCCTTATCGCGCATGAAACGGGAACGCTTCATGGCCAAATCAAAATCGATCAGATCGCCGTCAAATTCTGGCCCATCGACACAAGCAAACTTTGTTTCATTGCCCACGCGCACACGGCAGCCGCCGCACATACCAGTACCATCGATCATGACAGGGTTCATGCTAACGATGGAACGAATGCCACGTTCTTTTGTCACTTTCACACAATTGTACATCATGATCATTGGCCCAATAGCCCATACAATGTTCACTTTTTCACTGTCGCAAGCTTCTGCGAGCAAATCAGTGACAAAGCCTTTGTGACCGACAGAACCGTCATCGGTGGCGATGCGGACTTCATCAACTGCGGCAGCAAGTTTATCTTCCCAAAACAGCAGATCTTTGTTCTTGGCGCCAATGATGGCAATGACGCGGTTGCCTGCCAACTTGAGATCGCGAGCGATTGGATAAATTGGCGCAATCCCTACACCACCGCCGACAATGACAACAGTGCCATAGTTTTCAATTTCACTAGCTTGTCCCAATGGTCCCACAACGTCTGTAAACGCATCACCTGGACGCATTTCAACCATTTTTTTCGTGGAGTGTCCAACTGCCTGAACAACGATGGTGACAGTGCCAGCTTCTGCATCATGGTCTGCAATGGTCAGCGGAATACGTTCTTCCCCTTCACCCATGCGCACGATGAGAAATTGACCAGCTTTTGCTTTTTTAGCAAGCTGAGGCGCTTCGATGACCAATTCGTGGGTCTGGCCGCCAAGGTGTTTGTAGTCTACAATTTTATACACGTTCAACCCTTCTTCCTCTAAGAATCAAGTTTTATTCACTGCTATCTATTATATAGCAGAATTGATTTTTAATAAAGAAGCATTCTATCTTCTTGTTCAATTCAAATTATTATTGCATCATATATTTTCATCAGTTATACTATAAAAAGAACTTTTTTGAAAATTACGACCTTTTTATTCATGTCATTCTGGAGGTGACCATCATGTTAAAATCTTTCATGCTTTCACTGCTTACCTCGGTTCTGTTATGGATCAATTTCACTGGATTTGGTTATCTTGCAGAAATCAGCAAAATCAATCTCTCCGTCAACTTCCAAATTCCTAATACCACCGTTGCTGGTATTCCAGTCACCTATCTCTATGTCTGGCTCTTGACAGCCGCACCATGGCTGATTGCTGGCATTCTCTGCGCCCTTTTGGTGCGTGACCGCTGGCTGCGCTGGTTCACACCGCTAGTGTATTTGCTGGCTGCCTTCGCAGCCTTTTATCTGGCCATTCGTTTGCCGCTGCCACTCATCATCAATGGAACGCGCGTGGACAGTAATCTTGGAAGCACTTTTTATCCGCCAACGACAACCATTGCCATCTTTGCATTGTTGGCAACGTTCACTCTGGTCCGCCTGCTGTTGAAAAAGACACGAAACAAACACTGAACACAAAAGACCGCCGCTATGTTATCACAACATAGCGGCGGTCTTATTTTTATTTCTTTTCGTCGTCATCCTGTTGGGATGGCAATCCGAGATTCTCAGAAGATTGATCACGCTGTGGTGTTGGAACAGTGTCCCAAGGTTTTGGCGCATCGGCATCGTCTGTTTTCTTTTCATCGTTCACTGGCTGGGTAGGTGCCTGAGACTTTTCAGCCTTTGGCTGTTCTGCTCGCACCCACTGTTCGAAGGAGAAAGGTTCTGCCGGTTCGCTGACAGGTTCTGCCGGTTTCTGAACAGGTGGCTGTTCTTTTTCACGTTTTTCCTGTTCAGCAATCTTGCGCTGCTTTTCTTCGTTAAGCTTAGCAAGATATTCAGCTTCTTCCTTATCAATCTGATCCAGTGGCTTGCCGTCCATCACACCCTGGAATTCGAAAGCGTTAAGCACTTCGCGTTCCTGCAGTGCCATGGCAACAGCATCCAGCTTGTCGCGATGTTCGTTGAGCAAATCATGCGCACGCTTATGGCATTCATCCATGATGCGCTTCACTTCTTTGTCAATGGAGAAGGCAATGGCTTCCGAATAATTGCGGCTATGGCCAAGATCTCGGCCCAGGAAGACTTGTTCTTGATCTTCACCAAAGGCAATGGTACCAAGCTCATCGCTCATCCCCCAACGGGTAACCATTTGACGAATAGTCTTCGTAGCACGCTCGATATCGTTGGACGCACCGGTGGAAATTTCACCGAGCACGATCTCTTCTGCCACACGACCACCGAGCATCATGGTAACCTCATGCAAAAGATGCGTACGCGTCATGTAGTTGCGGTCCTCTGTTGGCAAGCTCATGGTATAACCACCTGCTGCACCGCGTGGAATAATGGACACCTTATGAATTGGGTCGCACCCTGGCAGGAAGTGACCGATGACCGCATGACCAGCTTCATGATAGCTGACAAGATTGAGCTCGGCTTCGCTCATCTGAGCACGGTTTTTCTTTTCCGGACCAGCAACAACACGCTCAATGGATTTTTCCAAATGTTCCTGGGTGATCTTTGTCAAGTTTTCACGCGCTGCCAACAAGGCGGCTTCATTGACCAAGTTGGCCAGATCTGCGCCTGTGAAACCGGCAGTTTGCTTCGCAATAACTTTCAGATCTACTTCTGCTGACAGTGGTTTGTTGCGTGTGTGAACTTTAAGAATATCCTCGCGGCCACGTACGTCTGGACGGCCAACAGTGACCTGACGGTCAAAACGGCCTGGGCGCAAGAGCGCTGGGTCGAGAATGTCTGGACGGTTGGTTGCTGCGAGAATGATGATGCCTTCGTTGGCATCGAAACCATCCATTTCAACGAGCAGCTGGTTCAATGTCTGTTCACGTTCATCGTGACCACCGCCGACACCGGCGCCACGCTGACGCCCTACAGCATCAATTTCATCGATGAAGATGATGCAAGGACTGTTCTTTTTCGCCTGATCGAACAAATCACGAACACGACTTGCACCAACCCCGACGAACATTTCCACGAAGTCAGACCCACTGATGGAGAAGAACGGTACGCCTGCTTCGCCAGCAACGGCACGCGCCAGCAAGGTTTTACCAGTCCCTGGAGGGCCAAAAAGCAGAACGCCCTTTGGAATCTTAGCACCAATCGATTTAAACTTCTGTGGCTTCTTGAGGAAGTCGACCACTTCGGCAAGTTCTTCTTTGACTTCATCAGCACCGGCAACATCGTCAAAAGTCACACGGTTGTGGCTGTCGACGGTCACACGGGCCTTGCTTTTGCCAAACTGGCTCATTTTTCCGCCGCCGCCCTGTGCAGAGCTCATGAGGAAGAAGAACACCCCAACCAGCAACAGCACTGGCAGAATGGAACCCAGCAAATTCAGCAATGGGGATGGTTCTGGTGTCTTTGCCTGGGTGACTTCAACGCCCTCGTCCACAAGTTTCTGCGTCAGATTGTCGTCGTTTTTGGAGATCGGCATGCTGAAGATTTCACCGTTTTTGGTCGTACCGCTAATCTCCTGATAATTGTCATACGTCGTAATGGTAACTTGCTTAACATTTCCTTCTTCAACATTTTCCATGAACTCGGTGTAATTTTGTCCATAGACTTCTTTTTGTTCGGAAGTTGGCTCACTGCTGCTTCCGAAAAACTCGATCATGGAAAAGAAGAGAAGAAAGATCACAAGGTATACCGCAAAGCTTTTCCATGTTGAACGCTTCATAGTACCTCCTATTTCCTACTTATCTTTACTTATTCGATCAAATTCAAGCCGCGCATCATGCTGCGCGATCCTGCAATGTAACGTAACCTTCAAATAGGTAACACTATTATAATACATGAGTTGCGGCGACTGCGCAAGGAATGGGACCCAAATAATTTCTTTTATTTTGGTATCATAAACCACCGGCCACACAGAACGCAGCGTAGGCGGCAGTGCTTTTTCCTGAAAAATTTTCTTGAGACGCTTGCGGCCAAGGTTTTTCACTGCAATGGCATCGCCGCTTTCATAAACGCGCACAACGATGTTCTCTGAGCCATACACTTCGGCATCCAGAAAAGTTTGCTGCCATCGGCCATTGTTCATCGTCCACGCTCCGCGCGGTTTATGACCAACGTACAGCCAACGCCGCGTGCATTCACAAATGATGCCTTGCCCCAAATCGCATCGGCCGTCACCTGCACGAAGCCGCTCAGCCACTGCCGCCACCATCTCAAAACGCAGACTGCCGCGGTTGCCAGCAAGGCACTGTGCCAGCGCGCGCACCAGTTCTCCCAACACCGCTTCATGCGCATCACACAACGGCTGGCGCCGTAAAAGCACCCACTGTGGTGTTTCCATTTCAAGCGCCTCATTGTATAACGTCTCTGCCTGCGTTTTTAAAAAAGCTGCTGTCTGTTCGCTGCTTTCTGCAAGATGATTGAGAACCGTAATGATTTGTGGATTATACGCGCGCAGATCCGGCAGCAATTCATGCCGCAGGCGATTGCGCAAAATGGTGGTATCTGCGTTGCTCTCATCGTTCACAAAGGGAATCTTCTGCGCCGCGCAATAGGCTTCCAATGCCGACTTGCTAAAGGCCAGAAGCGGCCGCAAGATGACGCCATCGCGCGCCGGCATAGCGGCCAGACCGTTCACACTGCAGCCACGCAGGAGATTCATCAATACCGTTTCTGCACGGTCATCGGCCTGATGCGCCAGCGCCAGCCACTGTGCACCGCACGCCCGCATGATCGTACGCAGTGCCTCGTGCCGCAAGCGGTGCGCTGCTGCTTCCAGGCTTTCTCCATTTTTCTTGCTCTCAACAACCCGCACATGCCGTCCATAAAACGGCACCTCGCGCTGTGCGCAATACTGCATCACAAACTGCCATTCAGCATCAGAAGCTGTCCGCAGATGATGGTGGATATGTGCCACCACCACTTGATAGCCGCACTTTTTTCGGCAGCCCAGCAACAGATCCAACATTGCCATCGAATCGGCACCGCCGGATACAGCCGCCAAAATGGTATCTCCAGGCGATACGGTTCGCTCCAGAAAATCCATCAACAGTTTTTCCTGCACCTGCCCAGTTTTCATGCCTCAATGAGCTCCAAAAGCTGCCCGAAAAGCAAATCGGTGGTGCTTACAGTTAAAGCTGGTGTTTCTAACGCATGCATCACTGTCAGAGCAATATCCAAGCCTTGGGTGATAATATCCGCGCGGCCAGCGGTCAGCGCTGGCAATTCCAACCGCTTATCCATCGTCATCCCTTTGAGAATGTCATTGATCTGAGAAATGGCATTGGCACCATAGGTCATTTGATGAATCATGCGTGGATCATAAGTCTGCATGCCTTCAAAAAGCGCTGCCATCGTTGTCAGCGTGCCGCCGACACCGACTAAGAGTACACTGCTGCCTTTTGGCGCACGTTTTGTCAATGGTGCCAAGGCCACAGTCAATGGCCCAATTTGATCGGCTGCTTCTTTCAGCCGCACCGCGCCGACAGGCACCGAGGCTGCGAAGCCCTGTGTTTCTCCCCAGCAAAGTTCTGTGGATCCCCCACCGACATCGAGTACCGCCACTGTTCGCCCCTGACGAGGCAGACCGTAAATGGCGCCTTCGTAGCTGTAGCGAGCCTCTGCTTCTGGCGCCAGCAGCGTAATCGAACGCTGCAGTGCGGCTTCCATTTTTGCCTGCACCTCTGCCTGATTTTTCGCTTCACGCAAAGCCGATGTGGCACTGATGCGCTTCACGTCCACACCATTGTCCGCGGCCTCTGCCAAAAGCTCCTGCACAGCGGCAATGGTACGATCCACTGCCGCTTTCTCGAGCAGTCCAGTAGCCGTTGCGTGTTCTGCAAAGCGGCTGTAACGCAGACGTTCTTCCGGCAGGGTTCCATAATGTGGTGCGCCATCCATCCATGCCATGCGCACACTGTTTGAACCAATATCGATGATGCCTGTTTTCATCCTTTCATTCATCCTCTCTAAAAAACGTCATAAAGAAAGAGAGCCGTTGCTTCGCAACGGCTCTGTAACGGTCATCCCATTAATAGCGATTGCCACTACGGCGTTTCGCATTCATATTTTTGTTGAAGGATGCCAGCTTTTCGTCGCTGTCCTTCATAAAACGTGCAATTTTATCTTCAAAGCTTGGAGAAGGTTTCTGAGGTTTCTTACGTTCCTTTGCCTGCTTGATAGACAATCCAATCTTGCCATTATCATTGATGTTAAGAATCTTTACCTTAACCTCGTCATTGACATTGAGATGATCATGGATGTCTTTTACAAAGGTATCCGCGATCTCAGAAATATGTACCAATCCGGTTTCTCCGGTTTCCAATTCGATAAATGCGCCGAAATTCGTAATCCCGGTCACTTTACCTGATAAAATTTGCCCTACAGTATTGGACATGCGCTTGCTAGCCTCCCGTTTTTTTCAAAATTATTCGTCTGGTTTCATTATAACGATGGACGGAAACCTCTGTCAAGTAGCAAACAAGCGGATTATTCAGTCGTATCAGAGTTTTCTTTAGAAGCCTGTGACTTCTTTTGATCATCAGTGGTGCTTTCTCGCTGCGTCAATAAGATCTCGCCCGGCTTTACCATCTTCAAATCTTCTCGTGCCGTTTTTTCAACAGCTTCCTGCGTCTGCATATAAGATACTTCATTTTCCAGATCGCTCTGCTTGGACTGTGCTTCCTGTGTCTGAGCAACGATCGCATTTTGCTGAGCTTTCAGATCGATGATGGAAAAACACCCATTCATGAATGTCATTCCAGCGTAGATCAACACAACCAATATGGCGATGCGTGTCCAATTCCATTTTTCCTCTTCTTCTTTTAAAATGGACGGCTGATCTTTCTTGGATTTTTTCTGCAACCGCAAGCGTGAAGACAGCGATTGATGTTTGTTGTTTGCCATCGGTTCACCTCTTTCATCTATTGTGGCGCACTTGTGACCTCGGCCATGATGTTTTCACGAGTTTTCTGTTCACGTTCCAGTTCAAACCAAAACTTCGTATAAACTGTCGGCTTCTTTCGCTGGTACTGTTTCACGCACTTCCTTAATGCGCGCACGAAACAATTTTTCACCGAACTGGATCTCGATTTCGTCACCAGCCACAACATCTGTGCCAGCTTTTGCCACACGCCCATTCACTTTAACCTTGCCACCGTCACAGACTTCTTTGGCAACGGTGCGACGTTTAATGATGCGGCTCACTTTCAAAAATTTATCGATGCGCATGATCGTCTCCTCATTTGTTATGATTCAGCCTATGCAGTCAAAAAAACAACCCTAAGCTGCCAACCGAGGCTACAGCTTAGGGCCATGAGCAAAATTTCGATATTGATTATTTACCGACAACAGCATCCTTAAGACCTTTGCCTGCCTTAAATGCAGGAACCTTGGTTGCAGGAATAGTGATAGGCTGCTTGGTCTGTGGGTTCTGGCCCTGACGTTCTTTACGTTCTCTTACTTCGAAAGTACCGAAACCTACCAACTGAACTTTTTCGCCGGAAACGAGGGTTGCAGTGATGGAATCGAAAACTGCGTTAACAGCCTTTTCTGCGTCTTTTTTGGTCAAGCCAGACTTTTCAGCAACACTTGCAACTAATTCGGATTTATTCAATGAAATTTCCTCCCTAATTGTATGATGTTTGATAGATGACTCCATAGCTTGCTTGAATTTTACCACAAACTTATGGACATGAAAAGCGCCAAAACGCCATCTTAACAAGTTTTTTTGCTTTTGGTCACTATTCGACAGGTTCTTAAATCTTTGAAATATTTTCCAACATATTTTCCATTTTTTTCGCCAATGACTGTCCAGAAAACTCCACATCTTGGTTCAGTGCGGCAGCTTCCAATACCACTTTCAGCAAGGCGTGTTCTGTGGCGTCGGCACACAGCGCCTGCATGGCTTCTTCTGTAATGCCTGCTTTTTTTAATTTTGCAGCAAGCTTGGTCACTTTCAAGGTCACCGGCAGGCTGGCGGGCAAAGTCATTGGCTGATGCCGCGCCGCTTTCTCTTGCCGCTTAATGCTTTCCCAGTCACGAGGAGCGTCAGCATCCTTTGGCGGATAGATATTGGGATGCCGGCGTTTCATTTTTTCTGCTACACCATCGACAACCTCTTGCAGGGTAAATGCCCCTTCTTCTTCGGCCAGCGCCGCATGAAAGACCACCTGATAGAGCACGTCACCCAATTCTTCACAAAGATTGGCTGCGTCACAACGATCAATAGCATCGCATGTTTCATACGCCTCTTCAATCATATGCTTACGCATGCTCACATGGTCTTGAGCGCGGTCCCATGGGCAGCCATCTGGCCCCAACAAGCGCGTCACAACGTCTGTTAATGGTGAAAGATCCGCATGTTCCATGGCTTATTATCCTCCTTCTCAGACAAGAAAAAGCGCTTCCTAAGAAACGCTTTGAAAGGTCGGGATTATTTGCCGCCCCATTTGCTGGCCAATTTTGGGCCAATCTTTGGCACTTTTTCAAGAGTATCGCGATCAATGCCGCCGATGAGGAAAAGCACCACGAAATACACCACAACGCCCACGACAACACCACAGGCGGTGATCAAAAAGGCACGGCCAATGAGATCGACAAAGAAAAACTTGACTGCCGTTACGGCAATTGCCATCACAAGTGTTGCAACAACCGGCTTAATAACCAACTGCTTCAATGAAAACCATTTCCACCCAACAATGCGGCCAAGCTGATACAAGTTGTGCAGTGCAGCCACCGTAAAGGCAACGACAGTAGAAATAGCAGCCATGCGAATATCTGCACCAGGCTGTGCCAAAAGCACATAGTTCAGCACTGCCTTGATAATGGCACCAATGATCAAGCTAGACATCGGAATAAAAACACGGCCCAAACCTTGCAGTGCGCCGCCAGATACCTGATAGACACCAACAGCCAGCACAGTGAAGGCAACATAAGAAAGCGCCGCACCAGATGCTGAGTTGTTGTAAAGAAGGGTGCAGATCGGTGTGCCAAGCGTGGCCAGACCAGCTGCAGCAGGCAGCATAAGGATGATGGTCAGCATCAGCGACGTGCGGATGTTGTTATTGACACCATCGTGATCTTTTTGCTCATAAAGGTTGGCAATGGTTGGCACCAAGCTTGCCGATACTGCTGTTGTAATAATAAATGGCAAATTGATGATCGGCATGGCATAGCTGGCGAGATAACCATATTGAACCAATGCCTGAGAATGTGCCATGCCAGAGGCTTCAAGACGCGTAATGTCCAACGTTGAATCAATCAGCTGCATGATTGGCAGCACCAACGCGCCGATGGAGATTGGAATGGCGTAATAGAGCAGCTGCTTAAGCATGTCTCCTGTAGATTCTTGTGTCGTTGGTTCTACTGCATTCGTCGGATGGTTGCGCTTGTAGTACCACATAAAGAATACAGCCAAAAACACAAAGCCAAGAATGCCACCGACAGCAGAGCCAAAACTTGCGCCAGCAACAATCACTTCCAGTGGACGCCCAGCCAGCAGGAAGATGGCAATAAAAATAGTGCCGACACGGAAAAACTGCTCCAAAATCTGCGAAATCGCCGTTGGCACCATTTGCTGATGCCCTTGGAAATATCCACGCAGTACCGCCATCAAGCAGCTGAAGAGCATGGCTGGTGACAGCATCTTCAGACTCAAGGCAGCCGCTGGTTCGTTGAAAATAAACACAGCAATGCGTTCCGCCTGTGTAAATACAAACAGCCCCACAAGCAGCCCGATGATTGCCAACATGGTAAACGCCGCTTTCAAAAGGCGCAAGCTTTCACCAGATTCGCGGCGTTCTTCATAAACAGCCACCATCTTCGATACTGCCAGTGGAATGCCTGCCGTTGAAAGGGCAAACAGAATCTGATACACCGAGTAACTCAGGCCATAAAGCGCCGCCCCTTCTTCACCAACGATGCGGTTGAAAGGGATGCGATAAAGCGCCCCGAGCATTTTGCCCAGGACGCCAGCGATCGTTAAAATCAACGCACCTTTAAAAAAGGATTTTTGTTTCGTCATACCGAATCCTCAACGATTAAAGCACATGTTCACGAATGATGGTCTGTTCGCGGCCAGGACCAACAGCAACGATCTTCACCGGTACACTGGTCAAAGTTTCTACACGTTCAACAAATGCTTTCGCTGCATCCGGCAGTTCATCGAAATGCGTGCAGGACGTGGTGTCACACTGCCAGCCTGGAACGGTTTCATAAATTGGTTCCACCTGTTCGAGATCATCGAGACGGCCAGGGAAGTGCTTGATCTCTTCACCATGCAGCTTATAGCCAGTGCAGATCTTAATTTCTGGCAAGGTATCCAGAATATCCAGTTTCATCAGCGCCAGACCGGTAATGCCGTTGAGGCGAATTGCATAATTGACAATGGCCAAATCGAGCCAGCCGCAGCGGCGTGCACGTCCAGTAACAGTGCCATACTCATGACCGCGCTGCTGCATTTCTTCGCCAACCGCATCATTGAGTTCGGTTGGGAATGGACCAGCACCAACACGGGTGGTGTAGCTCTTAATAATGCCAAGCACTTCATTGATGTTCTGTGGACCAACCCCTGCGCCTACACATGCTGCGCCAGCATTTGGATTGGAGGACGTAACAAATGGATAAGTCCCATGGTCGATGTCCAACAGAGTACCTTGTGCCCCTTCGAAGCAAACTTTTTTGCCTGCTTTAAGGGCTTCATTCAAAAGATAAGACGTGTCGCAGATCTGATCCTTGATCTGATCTGCCAGTGCCAAATATTCATCTGCAATGGCTTCAGCATCGAATGGCTCTACGCCGTAAAGTTTGCCGAGCAGGTCGTTTTTCAGCTTAACTGCACTTTGCAGGCGAGAGAGGAAATACGCTCTGTCGACAACATCGCCCATGCGCACACCAATACGCGCGCATTTATCCATGTAGCAAGGGCCAATGCCATTTTTCGTCGTACCGATTTTAGCATCGCCTTTCGCCAGTTCTTCGCATTCATCCTGCTTGATATGATAAGGCATGATCAAATGGCAGCGGTCACTGATGCGCAAGCGGCTGACATCCACGCCTTTTGATTTCAGGTATTCCATTTCTTTGATGAGCACCTTGAGATCCACAACCACACCATTACCAATGACGCAGGTTGCGTGGCCGGAAATGATTCCCGATGGAATCAAGCGCAGCTTAAATTCTTCTCCATTGACAACCACCGTATGGCCAGCATTATTGCCGCCCTGGTAGCGCACGACATAATCAGCGCGCTCTGCAAGGTAATCGGTGATTTTTCCTTTCCCTTCGTCGCCCCATTGTGCTCCTAACAATACCAATCCAGGCATAGTTCTTCACCTCAAATAATAATATGTTTTCTTCAATTCTACAGACGATATCATGTCCCAACGGCTCGGACATTTGTGCATTCGCACACAGATTATATGTTACCATATTCCACCACACCGGTCAACGCGCCTCGGGTTTTATCATTAAATCATAACACCGCCCAGCGCTAAGCATTGCTTATACAATACCTCTCGTACAAAAAAGATCCACGCACGCCGCGTGGACCTTTTTTGTACTATATCACGGCTCAAAGGCCTGCTTGTTCAATGCCACTGAAGAGATAACCCATGTGTGCAGTGCTGTTCAAAAGAACAATGCGCCAAGTTCCTTCATTATATTCTAGTACGTTGATGCAGGTATTATCCTGCTTCACCTGCCAGAAATGCTCCATGCCAATGCCCATGAGATCACAAATGATGGCTTTGTTCACCGCATCGTGCGCAGCGACGAGAACGGTTTCGTTGGGATACTGACGCACATAATCATCAAAAGCAGCACGCACGCGTCGGCGTACATCTTCAAGATTTTCGCCGCCATCCGGCATTTGCACGAGATGCGGCTCACTGTGCCAGCGTTCAAAGTCCTGTGGATATTCCGCAGCAATTTCCGCTGCCAAGCGTCCTTCCCAGCTGCCATGGTTGATCTCCAGCAAACGCTCATCGCTGCTGACGGTCAATCCATGCAGATCTGCACAAAATTGGCAAGTGCGAAAAGAACGCTGCAATGGGCTGGAAATGGCACGATCAATAGGAATGTTGCGCAGCCCTTCGGCGAGCAGTCTTCCCTGTTCAAGTCCGCGTTCAGAGAGCGGCGTGTCTTCCTGACCCTGATAACGGCCCTCCACATTCCAGGTGGTTTCTCCGTGACGAACTAAAATGATTCTTGTCATAGGTCACATCCTTTAGGCTTCGCAATGAATGAGTTTGACATCGAGAATGCCTTCGATGCCAGAGATCTGCAGCAAAATGTCATTTGGAATGTCGTCGTTTACAGCAACAGCCATGATGTTGGTACCGCTTTCGGTGGTATTGCCAACCTGCATGCCATTGATGTTGATCTGCGCCTTACCAAGAATAGTAGCGATCTGACCGATCATATTTGGCTGGTCAACATGTGGCACCAAGAGGAGGTAGCCTTCCGGCGTAAAGTCGACACGGTACTGGTCGATCTGAACGATCTTAGGCTGTTTGCCATCGAAGAGCGTACCAGCAATGATGTGTTCTCCGTTGGAAGTCTTAATGCGTGCCGTGATGGCGGTGGTGTAATACCCAACCTTTTGGGTTTTGCTTTCCTTCACATCAATATTGCGTTTCTTTGCCAAACCTGGTGCATTGACATAGTTGACGCTGTCCTGAAGAATTGGGTTCAACATCCCTTTGAGGAAAGCAGTGCTGAGGTGTTCGGTTTCGGTGTTGGACAGTTCACCGCTGTATTCGATTTCCACTTCTTTAACGGGGCCGCTGGCAAGATAGATGCCGATGGTCCCCATGCGTTCAGCCAATCCGAAATAAGGCTGAATAACAGCAGCCACACTCTTTGGAATTGGCGCCATGTTCACAGCATTCATAACTGGTTTACCATTGAGCGCATCGATAACGCCGTAGGCAACGTCCACAGCAACGCCTTCCTGTGCTTCAATGGTGGAAGCACCAAGGTGAGAAGTCTGAACAACGTTGAACATGCCAAGGAATGGGTTGTTTTCCAACGTAAGTGGTTCATTTGGATAAACGTCGATGGCGGCACCTGCAACCTTGCCGCTCTTGAGCGCTTCAGCGATGGCCTGGTTGTCAAAGCATTCGCCGCGTGCGCAGTTCACAAGACGCACACCGTCTTTCATTTTAGCAATAGCTTCAGCATCGATCATATCGCGTGTTTCTTTGGTCAATGGTGTATGAATGGTAATATAATCGGATGTTTTCAGCAGGGTAT
This sequence comes from uncultured Peptococcaceae bacterium, assembly GCA_937976375.1. Lineage (GTDB taxonomy): Bacteria > Bacillota > Peptococcia > Peptococcales > Peptococcaceae > UMGS1590. Next base: position 23,329 of record CALJRU010000024.1, read on the forward strand.
CAAAGTCGACCAATTCAATACCAATCTGACGTGCGCGTTCTTCGGTGATATATGGGTCATACCCGATGACATTCATTTCAAAGGCCTGCATGCGCTTGGCAACACGGCTGCCGACACGACCGACCCCAATGACACCAAGGGTTCTGCCCTGCAGCTGAATGCCGGTGAAACTCTTGCGGTCCCATTTGCCTTCCTGAATGGACTGATGAGCCTGTGGAATGTGACGGGTGACAGCCAGCATCATGCCAATGGTGTGTTCAACCGCTGCAATAGTGTTGCCTTCCGGCGCATTGCAAACGACGATCCCACGTGCTGTGGCTGCTGGAATGTTGATGTTATCAACACCAACACCGGCACGACCGATGACTTTGAGGTTGGTCGCTGCAGCGATGACTTCTTCCGTAACCTGGGTCTGGCTGCGGGTGATGAGGCCATCATATTCGCCGATGCAGGCAATCAGTTCTTCTGGTGGCATGTTGGTCTTAATATCGACATCGAAGTGTTCACGCAGAATGGCAACGCCTTTTTCGCTAACGTCGTCGCTAACTAAAATTCTCATAATTGTTTCCTCCCTAATTGGTACATGTATTATTGATGGTTTTTCTGATACTGTTTCATGTATTCTGCCAGCGCTTTACAAGCTTCAACCGGCACTGCGTTGTACGCCGATGCACGGCAGCCGCCGACAGAACGGTGACCATTGATGCCGACAAAGCCAGCCGCCTTGCCTTGTGCGATGAAATCCTTCTCCATCTCCGGCGTTTGCAGGTTGAAGGTGATGTTCATATTACTGCGATAAGCTGGCTCTGCATGACCAATATAGAAGCCTTCACTCTGGTCGATCACATCATAAATCAATTTTGCTTTCTCTGCATTGCGCGCTGCGATAACGTCAACACCGCCCTGCGCCTTGATCCAATGCAAGGTCTTATTGACCATATAGATGGCAAAGACTGGTGGTGTATTATAGGTAGAGTCTTTATCAACAAAGGTCTGATATTTGAGCATCGTTGGCAGATCGGTGCGGGCTGTCTTCAAGAAATCATCTTTAACAATGGCCAGCGTTACACCAGCAGGTCCCAGGTTCTTTTGAGCGCCCGCATAAATCAGATCAAAGTCTGCCACATTGACGCGGCGAGAAAGAATATCGCTGGACATATCGCAAACGATCGGCACATCAAATTTTGGGAAATCTGGATATTCGGTGCCATAAATCGTATTGTTGGCCGTCAAATGAACATATGACGTTTCTGGACGAATTTCAAAAGACTGTGGGATGTAGCTGTGATTTTTATCCGCACTGGAAGCTGCTTCATACGCTTCTCCATAGAATTTTGCTTCAGCCATGGCCTTCTTCGCCCAAACGCCCGTGTTCACATAAGCGCCATACTTCTTTGTCAGGAAGTTTGCTGCAACCATCAGAAACTGTGTGCTGCCGCCGCCCTGGCAAAAAAGAATGTGATAATCGTCTGGGATATCCATCAGTTCCTTCAGCAATGCTTTGGTTTCCTGATGCAGTGCTGCATACTCTGCACTGCGATGACTGATTTCAATCACACTCATTCCAGTGCCCTGAAAATCCAGGAACTCGGCCTGGGCTTCCTGCAAAACTTCCAGCGGCATAGCCGATGGACCCGCATTAAAATTATAAGCTCTTTTCATTCTTGTAACACTCCTTTATAAATCCATTCGTATCAGCGGCGCTCGTGGAGCAAACAAAAAAGCCCACCCCATCATGGGGCGAGCTTATACTATTCTCGCGGTGCCACCCAAATTGTGCTTGCGCCAACTCTTGTGCGCTGTATCGGGCGCCCCCGTCAAATTCATCATTCGCCGCTCCGGAGTGGAAAAATATGCTCAGCTGCTGCCTTTCACCAACCGGCAGCTCTCTGAAAAGCGTTTGACATATCGCTTCTCCATCATCGCGTTATTTATAATGCTTTATTGGATTAAATTCATTATAGCATTTACAGAAACAGCGTCAAGCGAAAAATGGAAAAATACCTTCTATTGATTTTATTTTCCGCCCATGGACATTTACCCATACAGGGCACACGCACCCATGAAAGGCACATTTTCCCATGAAAATCACACATCCTCACCACGGCGAAAGGCTTCCATCATTTTTGCCGTCATGCTGATGCGCGGGTCGCTTTCCGGCATGTCTGCCCGCGACATCCACACAGCCTCAGACAGTTCCCGATGGTCCACAAAGACCTCCGACGAACCATCTAAATCAGCAAAAAAGCCCACCAACAGCGTCCGTGAGAATCCCCACGGCTGGTCGTCGTAAAAGCGAATGTTCTTCACATTCAGCCCGACTTCCTCCATGATTTCACGCCGCAGCGCATCTTCCAGCGTCTCGCCGATCTCCACATAACCAGCAATCAGCGCATAATTGCGATACGCACCAGCTGCATACCGCGAAAGCAGAATGCGATCGCCATCGAGGATCCCCACAATCACAGCAATAGCGATATTTGGATAATACACTCGACCACAATTTGGGCAAACCAATGCCCGCTCACTCGTCTTATGTTCCAACGGCGTTGCACATGCCCCACAAAAGCGATTGTTGCCATACCACACCGCCAGATGATAGCCTGTCATACCAGCAAACGCCAGCCACTGTGGCTGCAGCAAACGCAGACTGCGCACACCCTCATAATGCAATGTCTCCGACTCTGTCACCGGCTCTTCCGCTAAAAAGAACCGCACGCCAGAAATATTGAAAAGATACCGCAGCGCAATATCTGCCGCCAAATCACGCAAGCGCGGCAAAGACCCTCCGCAAAACAACACCTCATCGCCGCGAAAAGCCAGCACCACATCCTCCGGCGCGCGCAACGCATCATCCACATACTGACAGCAATAATCCCGATCGCCAATCTCATGTAACATCTGCTCCGCCTCCTTCGTTGTCATCATTACTGCCATTGTAACGCGAACCTCGGTCAGCGACAAGATCGCAAACTTATACAAATTTTAATAATATAAATCCTATACCGAACACTTTTCTTATCTAACTAAGCAGATATCATATCAAATTAAATACAAAAAGAGAGGTCACCAGATCCTCTAGTGACCTCAGACTGTAGATAAACCCTATTTTGGCATTTTTGCCAAAATAAGGTTTTCTCATCTATTCTGAAAAATAGCAGCTATCTTCCCTCAGATAGCTGCCAC
>CALJRU010000025.1 GCA_937976375.1 uncultured Peptococcaceae bacterium
CCCGGGGAACTGAAACATCTAAGTACCCGGAGGAAAAGAAAGAAAACTCGATTCCCCTAGTAGCGGCGAGCGAAGCGGGAAGAGCCCAAACCGGCTTCGGCCGGGGTTCGGACACTCAACACGTAAGGAAAGGTTAGTGGAATGGCATGGGAAGGCCAGCCATAGACGGTTAGAGCCCGGTAGACGAAAACCCGAACTTGCAGAGTGAATCCAGAGTACCACGAAGCACGTGGAATTTCGTGGGAACACGCGGGGACCACCCCGTAAGGCTAAATACTCCTTAGCGACCGATAGAGAACAAGTACCGTGAGGGAAAGGTGAAAAGCACCTCGGAAGAGGAGTGAAATAGAACCTGAAACCGCATGCTTACAATCAGTCACAGCTCCATAAGAGAGTAGTGGCGTACTTTTTGTAGAACGGACCGGCGAGTTACGTTAACAAGCGAGGTTAAGGAAACGGAGCCAAAGCGAAAGCGAGTCTGAAAAGGGCGAAAGTTTGTTGACGTAGACCCGAAACCAGGTGATCTACCCATGAGCAGGTTGAAGCGTTGGTAAAACAACGTGGAGGACCGAACCAGGGATCGTTGAAAAGATCTTGGATGACTTGTGGGTAGGGGTGAAATTCCAATCGAACCTGGAGATAGCTGGTTCTCCTCGAAATAGCTTTAGGGCTAGCCTTGTATGATTTTTGTCGGAGGTAGAGCACTGAATGGGTACGGGGGCTTCACCGCCTACCAAACCTTATCAAACTCCGAATGCCGACAAGAAAGTACAGGAGTCAGACCATGGGGGATAAGCTTCATGGTCAAAAGGGAAAGAGCCCAGACCGCCGTCTAAGGTCCCAAAATCATTGTTAAGTGGAAAAGGATGTGAAATCGCTCAGACAACCAGGATGTTGGCTTAGAAGCAGCCACCATTAAAAGAGTGCGTAATAGCTCACTGGTCCAGGGGTTTTGCGCCGAAAATGTAACGGGGCTCAAACAATGTACCGAAGACGCGGAATTACAGTAATGTAATTGGTAGAGGAGCGTTCTCATTGGGGAGAAGCGATACGGAAACGAGTCGTGGACTAATGAGAAGAGAGAATGCCGGTATAAGTACACGATAAGGCAGGTGAGAATCCTGCCCGCCGGAAGTCTAAGGATTCCTGGGGAAGGCTCGTCCGCCCAGGGTAAGTCGGGACCTAAGGCAAGGCCGAAAGGCGTAGTCGATGGGAAACAGGTAGATATTCCTGTACCACCGCTATATGATGACGAAGCAGTGACGCAGAAAGGTAGAGCGAGCGGCCAGTTGGTGAGCCGTTCAAGTGAGTAGGGTGTTGCGTAGGCAAATCCGCGCAACGGGAGCCTGAGACACGATGACGAGTGAAAAATAGTAACGAAGTCCTTGATCCTCCGCTGCCAAGAAAAGCTGCTAAGGAATATAGAGGTGCCCGTACCGCAAACCGACACAGGTAGACAGGTAGAGAATACTAAGGCGCGCGAGATAACTCTTGTTAAGGAACTCTGCAAAATGAACCCGTAACTTCGGGAGAAGGGTTGCTCTCTAGCGTGAGTATGAGCAATACAGAGCGCAGGAGAGTCGCAGTGAAAAGGTCCAGGCGACTGTTTAGCAAAAACACAGGTCATTGCAAAATCGCAAGATGAAGTATAATGGCTGACGCCTGCCCGGTGCTGGAAGGTTAAGGGGAAGAGTGCAAGCTTTGAACCGAAGCCCCAGTAAACGGCGGCCGTAACTATAACGGTCCTAAGGTAGCGAAATTCCTTGTCGGGTAAGTTCCGACCCGCACGAAAGGCGAAACGATCTGGACGCTGTCTCAACAAGGGACTCGGTGAAATTGAAATTCCGGTAAAGATGCCGGATACCTGCGATAGGACAGAAAGACCCCATGGAGCTTTACTGTAGCCTGATATTGGGTTTCGGATATTCATGTACAGGATAGGTGGGAGACTGAGAAGCATGGACGCCAGTTTGTGCGGAGTCAATGGTGGGATACCACCCTTAAATGTTTGGAATTCTAACAAGGAGTCTTGAAGCAGATTATTGGACAGTGTCAGGTGGGCAGTTTGACTGGGGCGGTCGCCTCCCAAAAGGTAACGGAGGCGCTCAAAGGTTCCCTCAGAACGGATGGAAATCGTTCGCAGAGTGCAAAGGCAGAAGGGAGCTTGACTGCGAGAGCAACAACTCGAGCAGATAGGAAACTAGGACTTAGTGATCCGGCGGTCGCGAGTGGAAGTGCCGTCGCTCAACGGATAAAAGCTACCCTGGGGATAACAGGCTTATCTCCCCCAAGAGTTCACATCGACGGGGAGGTTTGGCACCTCGATGTCGGCTCATCGCATCCTGGGGCTGAAGTAGGTCCCAAGGGTTGGGCTGTTCGCCCATTAAAGCGGTACGCGAGCTGGGTTCAGAACGTCGTGAGACAGTTCGGTCCCTATCCATCGCGGGCGTAGGAAATTTGAAGGGAGCTGACCCTAGTACGAGAGGACCGGGTTGGACAGACCGCTGGTGAACCAGTTGTTCTGCCAAGAGCATAGCTGGGTAGCTAAGTCTGGAAAAGATAAACGCTGAAAGCATCTAAGCGTGAAGCGAACCTTAAGATGAGATTTCCCACAACGAAAGTTGATAAGACACCAGAGAGAATAACTGGTCGATAGGTCAGGAGTGTAAGTGTGGTGACACATTGAGCGGACTGATACTAATAAGTCGAAGACTTAGCCAAAGAATGGAAAGAACAAAGGAAGCGTAGAAGACAGAAAGACAGTTACTGTGTAATTTTGAGGGAGCGAGAAGCGAACTCAAGAGAAGAAAATATCCTGGTGACGAAAGCGAAGGGGACACACCTGTAACCATCCCGAACACAGAAGTTAAGCCCTTCAGCGCCGACAATACTTGCTACTCTTTTGCTGGGAAGATAGGTCATTGCCAGGATTGTTCCTCGATAGCTCAGTCGGTAGAGCGCATGACTGTTAATCATGATGTCACTGGTTCGAGCCCAGTTCGGGGAGCCTTCGGACAAGGTCTTTGGACCTTGTCCTTTGTATAGGGGTATAGTTCAGCTGGTAGAATATCGGTCTCCAAAACCGCAGGTCCTGGGTTCGAATCCTAGTGCCCCTGGAAAGTCTTCATTGCATTGCAATGGAGACTTTTTTCATATAGTTAGATAAAAGCAGTTTTCCTAACGGAAGACTGCTTTTTTGCATGAATATATGAAGTTAAGGAAACATGCGTAAATCAATACAAAAATAGTGAAAGAAAATAGTAGAAAAATAGGATCAGGGTTATTCACCTAGAAAAAAATGTATGCTATGATGATTGACAAGAGTAAATGATCAACGGAGGCAAAATATTTATGAATAGGGAAGATTTATTATTATATGTGATTACTGATTGCGATCATCTTCAAGGAGAAGCCTTGCTGCAGCGAACAGAACAAATTCTTCAGAACGGGGCTACAATTCTTCAGTATCGTGATAAGCACGGTGCTGCAAAGGAGGATGTGAAAGCTCTGCAAGCACTTTGCAAGCAGTATAATGTTCCATTTATCATCAATGACAATGTAGCCTTGGCTCAGGAAATTGATGCTGACGGTGTGCATGTTGGCCAGGAGGATATGGCTGCAGCAAGTGCAAGAGCACAATTGGGCCCGGATAAGATTGTTGGCGTGACAGCGAAAACGTTGGAACAGGCGAAAAAGGCCGTTGAAGATGGTGCGGATTACCTTGGCGTAGGTGCGCTTTTCCACAGTGTAAGCAAAGATTCAAGTATTACGAGTCGTGAAACGCTCAAAGAAATTTGTGCTACAGTTGATATTCCTGTTGTTGGGATTGGCGGAATTAATGAAAATAATGCTGCTGTATTGGCAGGTACGGGTGTTGCTGGTGCTGCAGTGATCAGTGCGCTTTATAGTTATCCACAGCCGGCACTGGTTACAAAGCGTTTGGCACGTAAAATAAGCTATATCGTTCATGGAGATCCCGATATAAAAGGAATTCTTGCTGATGTAGATGGTACACTGACTGATACTCTTGCATTTTATCAGGATTTGGTGCCAGGGTTCTTGCGGGATAATGGTTATCGACCAGGTGGAGATTTGGCGCAAATATTGGCGGATAAAACCATGCCTGAAAGCGTTGGGTATGTAAAGCATAATTATTCAGGAACATTTGGTGTGGGTCAAGTTGTAGACACATTAGAGGCGGATCTTGAATGGTACTATCATACGGAAGGTAAAGCGAAACCAGGGGTTAAAGAATTCTTGTCAGTTGCAAAGGAACGTCATATTCCTGTTGTTGCAACCAGTATTCATGATGCAGAAGTATGTCGAACCTTGTTTGAACATGCTGGCATTGATGATGCGATTGCATCTATTGCAAGTGGTTGGGAAAAACGCTTAGCTGGCGGTGATTCGGCATTATTTACAATGGGCGTGGACATGATTGGTGCCGAAGCAAAAAATATTTGGGCCTTTAATGATGGTGTTGAAGGCGTTTTTGGCGCAAAAGGTGCAGGTGTTAAAATTGCTGCAATATATGATTCGAATCACACTGAAAAAGAATGGAATCAGATTGTTCAAACTGCGGATGTTGCTTTTATGAACTGGCAGGAAGCTTTAGACTGGTTGAAATGATGCAAAAAATAATTGTAAGAGAGAAATGATTGCAAAAAAGTCGGAGATGTAAAACATAAATAATTCTTATTGAATCTCTAGACACGTTGCATATCCTATGATATACTAAAACCATGAAATAAGTGGTAAGTAATATGCGAATATGCAGTATTAGGAACCGAATGCTAAAAGATGTTTAGGAGGAGACATAAAATGGCAGTTCTAGTTAGAGATGTAATGATTGAAAACCCAGTAACTCTTAGTGATGAAGCAACCATCGGTGAAGCTGTAGAAGTTTTTGCTGATAAAAAAGTAGGTTGCCTGCCACTCGTTGATAAGAGTGGTGCATTGACTGCATTCCTTTCTGATGGTGATATTGTGGATTACGTTGTACGTAATGTACGTCGCCGCAATAATCAATATAATCATATCAGATCCTGGTATCAGGTTGACTGCTTTGGTTCTTACCTGAAAAAATGTGTGGATGATCATGCTTATCAGGCAGCAACTCATCATGTTATTACTGTTGAAGCAACAGATACCGTTAGAAATGTATCAAAATTGATTCAGAAAAAACACCTGAAACACATTCCTGTTCTGGATGAAGGAAAGTTTGTTGGTATCATCACTCGTAATGATATCATCAATGGTTTGTTTAAAGATTACTTGGCAAACCCAGATGCAGAATGCGTTGAAGGCGGACAAGACGACGATTTTTAATAGGGAAAACTGAAAATCGAGTGATTCTTTCATTTGCAATGGCATATCTGTTCTTAAAATAAGAATGGAAAGCTTTTGAAATAATGAATATAACGGAGGGATTATGATGTCGGAAAACAGTTTAGCAAATATTTCTATCGCAGATATTATGATTGAGGATGTGAAGTATCTGAAGGATACTTCAACGATTGGTGAAGCAGTAGAAGCGTTTTCAAAGTATCGTGTTGGTGGATTCCCCGTTGTTGATGAAGCAAAAAGAGTTGTGGCTTATTTATCCGATGGCGATATCATCCACTACATTCTTTACAGAGCTGGTGCTCAAGGGATTGTATTCTTCAAACATTGGTCTGACATGGATGTAGAAGCCCTGGAACAAGCTGCTAACGCAGTATCGGATGAGTCTGTTATGGCTTGCGCAACACGTAATGTACGGGCTGCCGAAGACAAAGAAAACTTGCGAGAAGTTGCTCAGTACATGGACCGCAAGAAACTAAAAAATATGCCAGTTGTACATGATGGCGTATTGATCGGTGTTATCAGCAGAAACACTTTGATCAAAAAATTCTTTGAACGCTATGCCAGCGCTCAGAATGAAAAATAAAATTTAATATCTTTTCGAGTTCCTAAATAGTTACTCACTCTTAGCGATGTTGCTAAGAGTGAGTTTTTTTATTACAAAATAAGACGAAGGTGTATTATTGCTTCTAAATAGAAAATAGAGAAAGCAGTGGACAACATTTTATTCATTTTTTATAATTCATAGCACTTACTTTACGTTCATGCAAAACATAAGAAACACTAATTTTCTTATCGGCTTCACTTTTTACAACGCTCCAAATATGATTGAAGAACACAGGTTATTTTTTTAGACTCAATAAGTGGCTTTGTTAAGGCCTTGTTACAAAATGCACAAGATGTTCAAATAAATGTTATAAAATAAGTTTTTGACTCAAAGACATATGTGCACGGTGGGAGAAATTTTGAATTTATAAATATGCTTGACAATTCTGACGCATTTTGGCATCATAGTCTTATGATAAGATTCTGAAAACTTATTCAACAATGATCAATGAATCAAGAGTTCATAAAACTCTGGCAATTATACATCATAAATAGGATAAGTCGAAGGAATTAATTCATTGCGGAAGAACGTTATGCCGGGGACAATGCAATAAGGTTCTAACGCAAAAGTTGTTAATTGAGACAGTGTGTGTAGAAAGATTGGAGGAAAAATTATGTATGAGATGTTATTAGGCCCTGAGGGCATTGAACGTGCCGTCAATGGGTTCGTCTGGGGACCAATTATGCTGGCTCTGCTGGTAGGTCTTGGTTATGTCATGACCTTCTGGAGCAAAGGGCTTCAGTTCCGCAAACTGGGCTTCGTTTTTAAACGTACCATTGGTGGTGCTTTAAAAGGTGGCTCATCCACGAAAGATGGTAATAACATTACCCCTTTCCAGGCAATGGCGACCGCTCTGGCATCAACCATCGGGACAGGTAATATCGTAGGTATTGCGACCGCTATTACCGTCGGGGGACCAGGGGCAATCTTCTGGATGTGGGTTGCAGCTGCTGGTGGTATGATGACCAAGTACTCCGAAATCACGCTTGCATTAAAATTCCGTGAAAAGAATGACATGGGCATGTACACAGGTGGTCCAATGTACTACCTCCACAATGGTCTTGGTAGTCGTCCTGGTTGGCAGGGAGCGCTTGGTAAATTCCTGGCAGTCTGCTTTGCGATCTTTGCTGCAGTAGCATGCTTCGGTATTGGGAACCTGACGCAAGGGAACTCTATTGCCAGCTCTTTAAATGATACGTTTGGTGTTCCGGTTAACATTACTGGTATCATTCTTGCAATTATCGTTTTGGTTGTTATTCTTGGTGGGATCAACGGTATCGCAAAGGTTACTGAAAAACTCGTACCTCTCATGGCATTGTTCTATCTCATTTTCGCCATCATCGTTCTCATCATTCAGATTGATCAAATTCCATTTGCTTTGAAGTCCATCTTCGTTGGCGCATTCAGCCCTGACGCAGTTGGCGGCGGCGCAGTTGGTATCACCATCGGCGCAGCTATCAAATATGGTATTGCACGTGGTGTCTTCGCGAACGAAGCTGGTCTTGGTTCTGCACCTATGGCACACGCTGCTTCTTCCACGAAAGACCCTGTAGAACAAGGTCTCTGGGGTATTTTCGAAGTATTTACCGTATCGTTCTTGATCTGCACCTTGACCGCACTTGTTATCTTGACCTCTAAAGATGTCAACGGCGATCCAATGTGGCTTTCTGGTTTGAATGGTGCACCTCTGTCCTTGGCTTGCTTCAATGGGGCACTGCCTTGGTTCAATATTGGTTCTATTGTTGTAACAATCGGTATTATCATGTTTGCACTGTCCACCCTTCTCGGCTGGAGCTACTATGGTGAAACAGCTCTGGGCTTCTTGTTCCGTCACAGAAGCGCTGGTGTTCGCCGCGGGGTTGCTATCGCATATCGTCTCGTTTATGTTGTTGTTGTTTACATTGGCTGCATTGGCGGTCTGGAAATCATCTGGAACGTATCCGATACCTTTAACGGCCTCATGGCAATTCCTAACTTGATTGGTTTGGCATTCCTGTCTACAATTGTAATCAAAGAAACCAAACGCTATTTCAACAATGTTGAAAAGGGATTGCCAACTTTGACTGGTGCAGAAGGCGAGTATTCCGCTGAAGATATTGCATCTACTGCGCCAAAAGCTTAATTGAATAAAGCCAAAAATGGACGTTGATTGTTTTAAGGTAAATGAAAGGAGGAATTCTTCTACACGACATGTGTTGAAGGATTCCTCCTTTTCTTTTATAATGAAAGTAGAATCTTAGTATATTATGAATTAAGGGAGGAAAATGTATGGACAAAAAAACACCGTTGTATGACACTCATGTTGCTGCTGGCGGCAAAATGGTTCCGTTTGGGGGCTTTTCCATGCCAGTGCAGTATAAAGCTGGTGTCATTGCAGAACACATGGTAGTGCGCGAAAAAGCAGGGCTCTTTGATGTTAGCCATATGGGCGAAATTACATTGAAGGGGCCAGATGCACTGGCAAACTTGGAAAAAATCCTTACTAATAAGTTTGGTAATATGGTAGATGGCCAGGCGCGCTACACAGTTATGTGCTATGACAATGGCGGTTGCGTAGATGATTTGATTGTTTACAAGAAAGCCGATAACGATTATTTCCTCGTTGTGAACGCATCCAATAAGGATAAAGACTTTGCCTGGATGAAGGAACATGAATTTGGCGATGCAACTTTTACTGATGTCAGTGATGAATGGGGCCAGTTGGCGCTGCAGGGACCAAAAGCAATGGATATCTTGCGAAAGCTGACCAGCGAAGAAAACATTCCAGCAAAGTACTATCATGCTGTCATGGAAGGTGAAGTGGCTGGTATTCCTTGTGTGGTATCAAAAACAGGTTACACTGGTGAAGACGGCGTTGAACTGTATTGTGCAGCCAGTGATGTTGTAGAGCTTTGGAACAAAGTTATGGAAGCTGGCGAAGAATTTGGTCTGTTGCCATGTGGCCTTGGTGCTCGTGATACACTGCGCATGGAAGCTGCAATGCCTCTGTATGGTCATGAAATGAATGAAACCGTTTCCCCTTTGGAAACAGGATTGGGTTTTGCCGTAAAGATGGACAAAGACGATTTCATTGGCAAAGCTGCACTGGAACAGCCTGCAGCACGTAAACGTGTTGGTCTTAAGGTTACAGGCCGCGGCATTATCCGTGAATCTGAACCTGTCTTTGCGGGTGACAAACAAATTGGTATGACGACTTCCGGTACGCACTGCCCATTCTTAGGACATCCAGTGGCAATGGCATTGGTTGAAAAAGACAGTGTGGATGTTGGCGATGTTGTGGAAGTTGAAGTGCGCGGACGCCGTGTTGCTGCTGAAGTGGTTCCACTGCCATTCTATAAGAGAGAAAAATAAATTTTTTTTCGCGGGCTATGTCCGTGAACCATTAAATAAGCTTATATTAGTTTAACATGAAAGGAAGAACTGAAATGGAAATTAGAGATGAACTGCGTTATTCTGAAGATCATGAATGGGTACTTGTTGAAGGCGATGTAGCGGTTGTTGGGATTACCGACTATGCACAAAGTGAATTGGGCGACCTCGTATTCGTTAACCTTCCAGAAGAAGGCGATGAAGTGACCGCTGGTGAAACCTTTGCCGATGTTGAATCTGTTAAAGCTGTCAGCGATGTACTGAGCCCTGTAGACGGTACTGTTGCTGAAATTAATGAAGAATTGCTGGATTCTCCAGAAAAGATTAACGAAGCACCATACGATGCCTGGTTCATCAAGGTTAGCGATTATAAAGAAGCCGATGGCCTTATGAACGCTGAAGAATATAAGGCATTCGTTGAAGGCCTCGAATAATCATCCCTTTTCCCTATAAACGATACGAAGGATGGTGATACCCTATGGGCAGCTATGTGCCTAATACCAATGAAGAACGTCAGGAAATGTTGAAAGTATGTGGCTATGATTCTTTTGATGATATGTTTAGTGTCATCCCTGACGATTTGAAATTGAAAGAACCACTCAATTTGCCTGAAGGCAAAAGTGAATTGGAAACCCGTCGCATTATCACCGCAATGTCGGAAAAGAACAAGATTTTCCCACACATTTTCCGTGGAGCAGGTGCTTATAATCATTATGTGCCTGCCATGGTTAAGAGCGTGCTTTCTAAAGAAAATCTGCAAACAGCATACACCCCATACCAGGCTGAAATCAGCCAGGGGATTCTGCAGTCGATTTTTGAATACCAGACTTATATCTGCGAACTGACCGGCATGGATGTCAGCAACGCGTCTGTTTATGATGGCGCTAGTGCCGCAGCAGAAGCACTGTCTATGTGCTATGGCAGAAAGCAGAAAAAAGCAGTTGTTTCAGGGGCAGCCAATCCATATGTTTTGGAAACCATAAAAACATACACGTTTGGCAACAACATGGAAGTCGTGATTGTGCCTCCAACTGCAGAAGGTTTGACAGATATCGAAGGAATCAAAGCTGCAGTCGATGATAATACTGCCAGTGTTTACATTCAGCAGCCAAATTACTTTGGTAACATCGAAGATGCAACCGCTATTGGTGAAGTTGCACATGCTAAAAAGGCAAAATTCATTATGGGTGTGAACCCAATGACACTTGCTCTTCTTAAAACGCCTCGTGAATATGGTGCTGATATCGCTGTTGGTGATGGTCAGCCACTGGGGCTGCCTCTTGGTTTCGGCGGTCCATATGTTGGTTTTATGGCTACCACTCAGAAGCTTATGCGTAACCTTCCTGGCCGTATTGTTGGGCAAACCCATGATGCAAACGGAAAAGTGGGTTATGTTCTGACGCTGCAAGCGCGTGAACAGCATATCCGTCGTGAAAAAGCATCCAGTAACATCTGCTCCAACCAAGCACTTTGTGCATTGGCTGTTGGCGTATACCTTTCTACAATGGGCAACAAAGGCCTGAAAGAAGTGGCTACTCAGTCCATTTCCAAGGCGCATTATCTTGCTGATGGTCTTGTGGAAGCTGGGCTGACGCTGGAGAACAAGGGTGATTTCTTTAATGAATTTGTAACCTCCAGCGATGTGCCGGCTGACAAGATTTTGGCAGCGCTTGAAGCAGAAGACATTCTTGGTGGGTATCCATTGGATGATCATCGCATTCTCTGGTGCTGCACTGAAATGAATACAAAAGCTGAAATGGACGATGTTGTCCGTATTGTGAAGGAGGTGGGCTGAGATGTTGATATTTGAAAAGAGCAGACCGGGCCGCGGCATGGATATCATTCCATCCTGCGATGTACCAGTTGTAGAAGTGTCCGCAAAGGATGCTCGCGAAAGCAAACTGCATCTGCCTGAAATCAGTGAAGTTGATCTGAGCCGTCACTATACAGAATTGGCTAAAAAGTGCCATGGTGTCAATGATGGGTTCTATCCACTTGGCAGCTGCACCATGAAATATAACCCACGCCTGAATGAAGAAATGTCAAATCTTCCTGGATTTGCAGCCATTCATCCACTGCAGCCAGCACATACTGTGCAAGGGGCATTGGAAGTCATTCAGACATTGGAACAGAGTCTGTGCGAAATCACCGGCATGGATCATTTGACCCTGCAGCCTGCAGCTGGTGCACATGGTGAATTCACTGGACTTCTCCTTATTAAGGCCTATCATACTGCGCGCGGCGACAATAAACGTACGAAAGTGATCGTTCCAGACTCTGCGCATGGTACCAACCCTGCCAGTGCGTCTATGTGTGGGTATGAAATCATCAATGTTGAATCTGGCCCAGATGGCTGCGTTGACCTCGAAAAACTGAAAGCTGTCTGCACCGATGAAGTGGCAGGCCTGATGCTGACCAACCCTAACACTGTTGGTCTCTTTGACCCTAACATTCGTGCTATTACCGATATGGTTCATGAATGCGGCGGCCTTTGCTACTATGATGGTGCGAACTTGAACGCTGTTATGGGCTGGGCACGTCCTGGCGACATGGGCTTTGATGTGGTGCACTTGAACCTGCATAAGACCTTCTCTACGCCTCATGGCGGCGGCGGTCCTGGTTCCGGTCCTGTTGGCTGCAAAGCCATTCTCGCAGACTTCCTGCCAAACCTGTTGGTTGAAGGCGGTGAAGGGGAACGTCATTTCGTAAAACCTTCTCAGAGCATCGGTGATATGAAGAGCTTCTATGGCAACTTCCTTGTTGACGTTCGCGCACTTACCTACATCACCACGCTTGGCCGCGAAGGCATTCCAGAAGCCAGCGCCAATGCTGTGCTTAATGCCAATTACATGCGCGTTGGTCTCCATGATCTCTATGACATGGCATACGACACCACTTGCATGCACGAATTCGTTATGGATCTGTCACGCATGAAGAAAGAAACGGGATGCATTGCAACAGATGTTGCAAAAGGCTTGCTGGATAATCACATTCATCCGCCTACAATGTACTTCCCACTTATCGTTCACGAAGCACTTATGGTTGAACCAACAGAAACCGAATCTCGTGAAACCCTTGATCATGCCATCGAAGTGTTCCGCAACCTTTATCAAATGGCGTACGATCAGCCAGAAGCACTTCATGCTGCACCTGTAACGACGCCTGTTGGCCGCTTGGATGAAGTAGAAGCTGCACGTCACCCAGTAGTAAAATTTGAATTTGAAGACTGAAAGAGGCGCTGATGAACAATCGCTTAACAATTATTGAGAGCGACAGCACCAATCCTTATAAAAATCTTGCGCTTGAAAACTGGTTGCTGGACCATGTTGCAGAGGATGAGGTGATCCTTTATCTCTGGCAAAACCAGCATACTGTGGTCGTTGGCAAGAATCAAAATGCTTGGAAAGAATGCAATATCAGCACACTGGAAGCCGACGGCGGGCATCTCGCCCGCCGTCTTTCCGGTGGTGGCGCAGTATACCATGATCTGGGAAATTTGAATTTCACCTTTTTGGCGCACAAAGCTCGTTATGATGTTGCCAAGCAGTTGGAAGTGATTCTGCGTGGACTGCAGCGTTTAGGGATTGAAGCGGAGAAATCCGGTCGCAATGATATTTTGGTTGATGGCCGCAAGGTATCAGGCAACGCATTTTATGAACATGCTGGACGCTGCTATCATCATGGCACCTTGTTGATGCAGGTGGATGGTGAAAAAATGGCGAAATACCTCAATGTGTCAAAAGAAAAATTGCAGAGCAAAGGGGTATCTTCGGTAAAATCACGGGTATTGAATCTCGTGGAAGTGTGTCCAACGCTTGATGCGGAGAAACTGAAAGCAGCTATGTGTGAGGCTTTTGCCGATGTTTACGCAGGCAATCCTGATAAGATGGCACTTTCGGCGGTTGATGCTGAAGAATGGGCCAATTTGCAAGCACGTTATGAGGATTGGGACTGGAATTTTGGCCGTAAGTTTGTGTTTGATAACAGTTTTGGCCAGCGCTTTCCATGGGGTCGCGTGGACATTGAGCTGCAGATCGAGAATGGACATGTGCACGATGCACAGGTGTATTCTGATGCACTGCTGCCAGACTTCATTGACGCGCTGAACGCTGCTCTGCCAGGTACGCGTTATGAAAGCCGCGCGCTTGCAGAGGCGGTCAAGGTGCTAACCGTGTCGGAAGATGCAGTACAGCCAAAACAGGATTTGACAGAGTGGCTGTCGACCGTTGAATGTTGAGTGCTTTAGTGTATATTTTTATGAAGGAGGCTTGAGAATTGGAAAATCATTATGAATTGATCGTTGTTGGGGCTGGTCCTGGCGGGTATGTTGCAGCCATCAAAGCTGCAAAATTAGGCATTCGTACGGCTGTCGTTGAAGAACGCGAAGTTGGCGGGACGTGCCTAAATCGTGGCTGTATTCCAGCCAAAGCCATGATTCACGCAGCAACGTTGTATGAAGAAATGAAAGATGCAGAGCAATTTGGCATCATGGCCGAAAATGTTCGATTTGATTATGAAAAGATCATCGATTACAAGCAGGGCGTCATTACTCAGTTGGTCGGCGGCGTCGAGCAGCTCTTCAAGGGCAATGGCGTCGATATGATCCGCGGACGCGGTGTACTCCATGCCGGTAAAGAGGTGCATGTCACTGCGGCAGATGGCAGTGTGACCGTTTATACTGCTGATAATATCATCCTTGCAGCCGGTTCCAAGCCGGTTGTACTGAACATCCCAGGTATGAAATTACCGGGTGTCATTTCAAGTGATGAGTTGTTTAAGCTGCGTGAGCGTCCAGATTCCATTGCTATTATTGGCGGTGGTGTCATTGGTGTGGAATTTGCCAATGCCTTTTCTTACTTTGGCACAAAGGTGACCATCATTGAAGGGATGGACCGCATTCTTCCAAATATGGACCGTGAAATCAGCCAGAACCTGAAAATGATTATGAAGAAACGCGGCGTGGATATTTACACCAATGCCATGGTTAAAGGCTTGGAAGAAGACGGCGAATTGACAGCGGTTCACTTTGTGCAAAAAGATGAAGAAAAATCGGTGTCTGCACAATATGTGCTTTGTTCTGTGGGCCGTGGTCCAAACACAAAGGGACTGTTTGCAGAAGATGCAACGCCAGATATGGAACGCGGGCGCATTCTTGTGGATGAACATTTCCAAAGCTCTATTCCAGGCGTGTACGCTATTGGCGACTGTGTCATTGGGATGCAGCTGGCTCACACCGCCAGTGCACAAGGTATTGTGACGGTTGAGCATCTTGCAGGAAAAGAAGGCAGCATTGATCTTGATGTTGTACCAGCTTGCGTGTATACCAATCCGGAAATCGCATCCGTTGGGATTACTGAAGATGAAGCAAAGACCACTGGGCTTGATGTGATTGTTGGCAAATATATCATGGGCGGCAATGGGAAATCATTGATTACGCGTGAGGACCGCGGCTTTATTAAAGTGGTTGCACGCGCTGATGATCATCGCTTGGTTGGTGCACAGATGATGTGTGCACGCGCGACAGATATGATCAGTGAAATGGCGGTTGCCATTGCCAATAACATGACTGCAGAACAGATGGTTAAGGCCATTCGTCCTCACCCAACTTATAATGAAGGGGTTGGCGAGGCTATTGAAGAACTTCTTGGCGAAGCCATTCATGTGATGCCAAAGAAGAAAAAACGTAAATAAATAGCTGGGCATTGGTTTCTGCGTTTGACAAATTTTTTGGAATGCAGAAACCGATGATTCTTTGTGCTGTGAGCGTGTCCGCGCACAATAAGCGTACGCTTATGAAGATAAAAAATAATATCGATAAGCAGAGGATTGTAGAATGATGTAAAGTTGATGGTAGAACGCGTTTTGCGTGCCATGTTTTTTTATACAACGACAATAAAGGAGTGTCTACCAATGGGATTTAAATCTGATATTGAAATTGCACAGGAAGCAACCATGCAGCCAATCAATGATATTGCAGCAAAGCTGGATATTCCTGAAGATTACGTAGAAAACTACGGCAAATACAAAGCGAAAATCGACTTTCGTTACTATAATGATGTTTTAAAAGACCGCAAGAATGCAAAGGTTGTTTTGGTCACTGCCATCAACCCAACGCCAGCTGGTGAAGGGAAAACCACAACGACCATCGGTGTGGCTGATGCGCTCAACCGCCTTGGCAAAAAGACCATGGTGGCGCTTCGTGAACCATCCCTTGGCCCTGTCTTCGGTGTAAAAGGCGGCGCTGCTGGCGGCGGTTATGCACAGGTTGTGCCAATGGAAGACATCAACCTGCATTTCACCGGTGACCTGCACGCCATCGGTGCAGCCAATAACCTGCTTGCTGCTATGCTCGACAATCACATTTATCAGGGCAATGCACTGAACATCAATCCAAAGCGTGTCGTATGGCGCCGCTGCCTGGATATGAACGATCGTCAGCTGCGCAATGTCATTGATGGGATTGGCCGTCCAGTGGATGGTGTCACCCGTTCTGACGGTTTTGACATCACCGTTGCTTCTGAAATCATGGCTATTTTCTGCCTGGCTACCAACATCGACGACCTGAAAGAACGCCTCGCTCGTGTCATCGTTGCTTATACCTATGATGGCCAGCCTGTTACCGCTGGTGATTTGAAGGCACAGGGTGCAATGGCTGCGCTGCTTAAAGATGCTCTCAAGCCAAACCTTGTACAAACCCTTGAAGGAACCCCAGCGTTCATTCATGGCGGCCCATTTGCAAACATTGCACACGGCTGCAACAGCGTTATTGCTACCCAGATGGGTATGAAGATGGCAGATTATCTGATCACTGAAGCCGGCTTCGGTGCTGACCTCGGCGCTGAAAAATTCATTGATATCAAATGCCGCATGACTGGCATTCGTCCAAGTGCAGTGGTGCTCGTTGCAACCATTAAAGCGCTCAAATACAATGGCGGCGTTGCAAAGGCTGATCTTGGTGCTGAAAACCTTGAAGCTCTTGAAAAAGGTCTGCCAAACCTGCTCAAGCACATTGAAAACATCACCAATGTGTACGGGCTGCCTGTTGTTGTTGCTATCAACCGTTTCCCAACCGATACCGAAGCAGAATTGGCACTTGTTCGCGAAAAATGCAATGAACTCGGCGTCAACGTTGCTCTTTCCGAAGTATGGGGCAAAGGCGGCGCCGGCGGCGAAGAACTTGCTAAAGAAGTGGTTCGCCTCTGTGAACAGCCTAGCGAAATGAAGTTTGTTTACGATACGGAACTTTCCATCAAAGAAAAGATCGAAGCCATTGCTACCAAAGTTTATGGTGCTGACGGCGTTGACTATACTGCAAAAGCAGAAAGCGAAATTGCTACCTTTGAAAAGCTTGGATTTGGCAACCTGCCAATCTGCATGGCAAAGAACCAGTATTCTCTCACCGACGACCAAACAAAGCTGGGCCGTCCTACTGGTTTCCGTATCACCATCAGCGATATGACGGCGTCCATCGGTGCAGGTTTCCTTGTTGCGCTGACCGGCAGCATCATGAAGATGCCTGGTCTGCCTAAGGTTCCAGCTGCTGAAAAGATCGATGTCGACAACGATGGTGTCATCTCCGGCTTGTTCTAATTAAGAGGTGGGCCGCATGAAAATGTTAGAAAAACCGGCCACACAGTTTTTGGCCGAACTTTCGTCCAACGCGCCGGTTCCTGGCGGCGGCGGTGCTTCCGCCGCTGTTGGGGCGTTTGCCGCTGCGCTGGGCATGATGGTGACCAATCTCACCATTGGCAAGAAAAAATACGCTGAGTATGAAGAAGAACTCATCGCCTGCCGTGCGCGTCTGGAAGAACTGCGCGATCAGCTCATTGATCTCGTTGATGGTGATGCTGTTGCTTTCGAGCCGCTTTCCAAAGCGTACAGCATTCCAAAGGACGACCCAAGTCGTGATCAGATTATGGAGGACGCACTCTATGAAGCCAGCGTTGTACCGATGTCGATCATGGAGACCGTTCTTGCTGCAGCCAAAGAGCTGGAGATTCTCGTAGAAAAAGGCAGCCGTTTGGCAGTCAGCGACGTTGGCGTGGGCATTCTTTTTGCCCAAGCAGCCATCGAAGGTGCTTCTCTCAACGTGTATATCAATACCAAACTCATGAAAAATCGCGAACGCGCCGATGAAATGAATGCTAAGGCCGATGCCATCATCGCCGAAGGTGCTGCACTTCAAAAGAGCATCTATGGCGGCGTTCTCGCAGCGATCAAGTAAGGGGGAACGATCATGGCTCAACAAATGTTAGGTAAAGAAGTTGTCGCGAAGATGGAAGCGCAATTGACCCCGCTTACCGACGATCTTCGCAGCAAGGGTATCGATCCATGCTTAGCCATTGTGCGCGTGGGTGAACGTCCAGACGATCTGTCCTATGAACGCTCTGCTATGAAGCGCATGGCCAATATGAAGGTGACAGTGAAAAATATTCTCATGCCGGAAGACGTCGATCAGGCAACCCTCGAAGACACCTTCCGTGCAGTGAACGACGATCCTGCGGTGCATGGCATTCTGCTGTTCCAGCCGCTGCCAAAGCACCTCGATGTCGAACCGCTGAAACACATGATCAATCCACTCAAAGACGTGGACAGCATGGGCCCAGCCAATGCAGCAAAAGTGTTCGCGGGTGATAAGACGGGTTTTGCACCATGCACACCATCGGCTGTTATGGAAATCCTTGCACAATGTGGTGTGGAACTGCGCGGCAAACGTGTGACCATTGTTGGCCGCAGCATGGTTGTTGGCAAACCACTTGCTATGCTCATGCTCGGTCAAAATGCCACACCAACCATCTGCCATACCAAAACCGTGGATTTGCCAGCACGCTGCCGCGAGGGTGAAGTCCTCGTTGCCTGTGCGGGAAAAGCAAAAATGATCACCGGTGATATGGTTGGCGAAGGTGCTGTCGTCGTTGACGTTGGCATCAACATGGATGAAAACAACAAACTCTGCGGTGATGTTGACTATGACAGCGCCGAACCACACGCCAGCATGATCACCCCTGTGCCTGGCGGCGTTGGTACGGTTACCACCGCTATTCTTGGCAAACATACCATTCAGGCAGCATATCTGCTGAATGGTATGGAGATGCCGGAATAAATTGTGATTGTTTGATAGATGATGATAATGGGATTCGGCTTGAACGCTGCATCCCATTATTTTTTTTGAAAGAATGCCCGTAAAACGCAGTGTTCAGTGTGTGACGTTGCAATGAAAAGAAAGCGATGATATCATTTTTGTGGAGAAACATGCAGCATATAAGCCTGTAATAAGAATGAACCTATATGGAAAAGGGAGGCATCAAGATGGAGTATTCAGAAGTGTTGGCACGTGCAAGAGAAAACATTGGCCCAAACTGCAAGGCTTGTCCGGTGTGTGACGGCTTGGGCTGCGGCAATACCCTGCCGGGTCCGGGCGCTAAGAAACCAGGAAATGTTGCTCATGATAACTACAACGCCTGGCGAAAAATCAAGCTGAACATGGATGTCATCGTGCCGAATACAGACATTGATACATCGATTGAATTTCTAGGGAGAACATTGGCCTTTCCGCTGGTGTCGGGGCCGATTGGTTCGATTGGCAAACAGTTCAATCCGACAGATGATGTACGGGATTTTAATGACAAATGCATGGCAGCCTGCGAAACCAGAGGACTCTTGCATTTTTATGGCACTGGTTTGGAAACAGCCGTGCAGGAAGACAATGTGAAGATCCGTCAACGCCACAACAATTACGGTGTGCCCATCATCAATCCAGAAGCTGATGATGACATCATTGTTCAGATGAATCGCTGCAAAGCAGACATGCCGCCATTGGCCATGGGCGTCGTCATTGACAGTGCCGGACTGCCGCATTTAAAAGCATGCCATGGAACCGGCGGCACAAAGTCCATTGATCAGCTGCGCATGTTGAAAGAAAGCGCTGGTGTGCCCTTCATCGTTAAAGGCATCATGATAGCGGCAAGCGCCTTAAAAGCGCTGGATGCTGGTGCAGATGTCCTCATTGTGTCAAACCATGGCGGCAGAGTGTTGTCCGATGTTCCAGCGACCGCTGAAGTATTGCCGGAAATCGTTGACGCCGTTGGAAAGCGGGCAACCGTGATCGTCGACGGCGGCATCCGTTCTGGCCTGGATCTCTTCAAAGCCTATGCTCTTGGCGCCGATCTTTGCCTGATCTGTCGGCCGGTTTTGGTGTCATACTACGGCGATGGGCAGGAAGGCATCGAATGCTATTTTGACAAGCTCCTCGATGAATTAAAAGACACCATGTACATGTGCGGTGCAAGAAAAATTTCCGACATCACACGCGATATGGTTCGGATGCCGTTTTGATAGTGCGATGGGAGAGAACTGTATGTAGGCGTTGATTTGGCAATATGAATATAGGATGAAAGAAGAAGTGTAAATATCATTAAGATGAAATGAGAAAAAGTTGCAGCACCCTATGCTGAAAGGTAGGCTTTCTGGTGCGCATCCCGTCAATAGGACAGTGAAATATTATAAGATTTTCTCAGGCA
>CALJRU010000026.1 GCA_937976375.1 uncultured Peptococcaceae bacterium
TTTGTCTGGACATAAATTTACCCCCTGATGTAGTAGTTTTAGTTTCCTACATCAGAGGGTGTTTTGTCTATTGTCCGTTTTTATTGGACCTGTTCAAACAGATGAGGGTACTTTTCTTTGTACGCAGGTTTTGACATAAAATCGCTCCTTTTCTAATCGATTAAATTTTTTTTCATACTTTTAGTATAGCCATGTAAGACATTTCTGACTAAATCTGTGTTTTTATAGCGTGTTATTTAGCAAAATTTATAACACGACGTTCGACCTTGCTGTTTGTTATAAATTTTGCTTAGAACCCACTCAGCTTAGGACAACAACAGTGTGCCGAGAGGATAAATGATGAAGATCGTTGTGATCAAGTTGAAGATACTGCAGACAATCCCGTTCGTGTAAGCTGACTTCCCTGGAATCCATTCTTTGTCACCATGGAGCAGAGCACCTGTTGCGCTGGCAGAAGGTGTGATCATCCCAACATTGCAGGCAGCCATCATGCAGGAAATCAAAGTAGGCAGGTTGGCGCCGAGTGCAGTACCGATGGAAAGAACGATTGGAGTGAACAACACACAAACAGCCTGGTTGTTGGCAACGTTTGTCAAAATGCAGCAGATGATGCTGATGATCACAATGAACATGAAGGAACTTCTGCCTTCAACAAGTGGTGTAACGATGTTTGCAATCCAAGCAGTGATCCCCGTGTCTTCAGAAGTGAATGGTGCGGAAATCGACATGGCGGCAGCAAGCAGGAAAATAATATTCCAGGAAACGTTCTGTGCGAACAACTGATTGAATGTGATACCGCCTTTGAATTGGCAAGCAGCAAAGAACACAACAGCGATGGCCAAAATACCAACATTGCCGATGTCTTTCAGTACCTGAACGCCAGGGATGGAAGTAGGCAGCAGGTTTGGAATGATCAAAAGCAGCAAGACAACAACAAAATACCAGAGAACAAATTTCTGATAGCTGGTCAGCTTCATTTTTTTGGAAGTGTCAATTTTGCAGTCGGTGATGAATGACACATCAGGCTTCACAATGAATTTGCACCATGCCAAAAACAGTGCCAAAGCGACAACCGTTGATGCAGCAATAACGATCATATAAGGCCCAAGGGCGATCGAAGTGCCAGTATTGGCTTCATAAACACCGAAAACGATCAAAGGCAGAGATTTGAATGGCAGAATCAGATAACTGGTGGACCCAACATAGACCAGCCCAGTCATCATCAGCATTGGCCATTTATCGCCAGGCTTGAAGCCATAGAGATTAGACAAGCTGTAAATCAATGGAATCATGACCAAGCAGGCGGCCGTTGCAGATACCATGAAGAAACAAGCGATGGAAGCAATCATCAACAGAAAAGAAAGCATCCATGGTCTGCCGTAGGCGATCTTTCTGGTTGCGATCCATTCAGCAACGAATTCAATAATACCGGCAGAATTTAAAATATTAGTAAAAAGGAAGAAAAAGAGCATCAACAATACCGTATTATTCCCAAAGCCGGTTGCAAAGGAATCTGTAACCGTCGTATAGTCGCTCAATCCTAACAGAACCAAACATACAATACTTGGCCAAACAACATTACCAACAATCAACCAGCCGTACAGTGTTCCAAGGAAAATCCCAAGGACCTCAACGCCCAGCGGCGTCAGTGGATCTACAGCCGGCACCACATACTTAAAGCCAATCATAATCACCAGCGTGATAATACTATTGATGATATACGCTGGCGAAATACCGAACTTCACTTCGGTAGGAATTGATTTTCCGCTCATAACATAGACACCCCTTTGTGTTCTGGAAAAGTCTCATTTCAGTTTTCAAAGAATGATCGATCATTTCTATAAACAAATTATATGGCATGTATTCGAATCTTAACAATGGCACCTATTATATAGCTTGTTATAAGAACAATTTATAAGATATGTGTGAATATTTATTAAAATAAAAGAACCTTCCTTAGAGTAATAATGAACACAGGGGATAGATGACAAAAATGGTATTTAAAAGGTTGAACAGACTGTAGATCAACCCATAAGAATAGGCCGCATGTCCGGGAATCCATGCTGGATCATTGTGCAAGAGCGCGCTGAGTGTCGTTGCTGGCGGGGTGATGATGCCAACATTGCATGCAGCCATCATACAAACAACTAAAGTAGCAAGATTGGCATCCAACGCTGTGCCAATCGAAATAATAATTGGTGTAAACAGGGCACAAATGGCTTGGTTATTGGCAAGATTGACCAATGTTAATCCAAGCACACTAATAATGATGACGACGACAAATGTGCTTCGCCCTGCAACGATGGGGGTGATCAGTGACACAATCCAATCAGAAATACCCGTTTCCTTTGCAGTGAATGGCTTGGAAATTGCCATTGCAGCAGAAAGCAGAAAAATAATACGCCATGTAACATTGTGAGCAAACAGCTGATTGAGTGTGATGGCACCTTTGATCTTACACGCCAGGAAAAAAACAATTGATAGCGCTAAAATGCCCACATTGCCAATCGATTTCAGCGTACCAATTACTGGCAGTGTGGCAGGTAAAAGATTGGGCAGAATCAACAGAAGCAGCACCACACAAAAATAACCGAGTACAAACCGCTGATAATGGGACAATGGCGGTACTTCAGATGCATCAAGCGAGCAACGGAGGATGGGTGATACATCTGGACGCACCACAAATCGTGTAAATAATAAAAATAGCGCAAAAGACACAACAATGGATACAGCAATGACAATCATATAAGGCCCCATTGGAATGCTCGTTCCTGTCGATGACTCATACACCCCAAAAACGATCAATGGCAGTGATTTATAAGGCAAAATAATATAACTGGTGCTGCCAATGTATACCAATCCGAACATGATGGCCATTGGCCATTTCGAGCCAGGTGTGAATCCATAAAGGCCAGCAATGCTTTTCACCAATGGAATCATTACCAAAAAAGCAGCGGTACCAGACACCATGAAAAAACATGCCACCGCAGCCACCATCAACAAGAGCGATAACACCCAAGGTTTGCCATAGGCGATCTTTCTGGTTGCAATCCATTTGGCAATGAACTGAATGATTCCAGCGGCGCTTAAAATATTTGTGAACAGAAAAAAGAACAGCATCAATAGGACACTGTTGTTGCCAAATCCACTGGTAAAGGCATCCTGTACTGTTGTGTAGTCGCTTAATCCGAGTAAAACCAGACAAACCACGCTTGGCCAGATGACATCTCCTACAATCAGCCAGCCATACAATGTGCCAAGTAAAATGCCTAGGATTTCAACACCTAACGGTGTCAAAGGATCTGCTGCAGGCACCACATACTTAAATCCGATCATGATAGCCAATGCGATGATGCTGTTAATCACATACATTGGCGAACGCCCAAAACACACCCTGTCGGGGATGGTCCACTCATTCATGATGAATCGCTCCTTTCTATGTCATCATTGTTCAACAGGATATTATTGTATAAATTTATTGTATGGTATCCATTAAACGCGCAACAATCAAAGAGCATTTATACCGGGATATAGTTTGACCTTATAATATTGTGTGGAACACTGTAATCGGCACTTTCTTGCGATGAAATAAATAGAATGTGATCTGTGCAACATCTTTTTGGGACAGAAATTCTAAAATAAAAGAAGAAAAGTATTCTTAAAAGAGGTGTTTCATATGGCAAAACCAAAAATTCGGATCACATTGGTGGATCAGAAGGGAACATGTGGCTGTCATCGCGGGCATAAAATTGGTGATTCCTTTGACTTTGATACGGAACGCGGCAAGCTGTGTCCGATGGCGATGCATGTGGCATTTCCTTACATTGATATTCTGCGTTATGGTGGGAAGCTGCCAACGCAGGAAGATGGTTCGGTATTATTTTGCTGTCCCGATGTGGATGTGATCAATGTGTTTAAGTTGGAAGTAGAGCCAGTATAGATGTATAGAAAAAAAGCAGGCGCGACAGTAAGAAGCTGTTGCGCCTGCTTTATATAAGCACTGCATCGAGGGGGTACATATTGAAAAGATTGAACATTATACGCTTTGAGGTCATGTTCTTTGTTCATGGTTAAGCTGTTATTATCAACTCAAATGCTGCGTGGTTAAAGAAAAAAGATGCTTTTTCTTTCTATTAAAACCGCACTTTGAAACGGATGGTGTTTTGATTGAGGGCTTGGGCAGAGATGGCGGCGTGGTGTTTGTCGCAGGTGGCTTTGGCGATGGATAGGCCCAGGCCAAAGCCGCTGCCGGCGGTGCGGGCGCGGTCTTCGCGGTAGAAGCGGTCGAAAAGACGGCTGGTGTCGATGGCGGATGCGTTGGTGTAGGTGTTGTCGAGAGTGAGCGTTGGATGGCGGCCGCCGTTAAGCTGGAGCGTGATGGTGCCATTTGGTGTGCAGTATTTGCAGGCGTTGTCCAGAAGAATGCCGACAAGCTGGCGAATGGCGCGCTCGTCGCCGTTGAGCGTCACGTTTGGTGTGATGGTTTGGATGAAGGTCATGCCTTGCTGTTCAATCACTGGCGCAAAAGCGTCGGCCATTTCACTGACGGCCTCTGAAAGGTCAAAGCGCTGCAGTGGCTGGGGAGCGACGCCCTCGTCCATGCGCGCCAGCTGTACCAAGCGGTTCACAAGCTGGGTCATGTTGTCGGTTTCTGTGCGGATGTCATCGAGCCATTCGCTGGTGCCGTTTTCACTTTCAAGGATGTCGAGGTTGGTGCGGATCAGCGTCAGCGGTGTTTTCAGTTCGTGGCTGGAATCGGTGATGAATTGCTTTTGCTTGTCGTAGGAATCGGCGATCGGTTCTACGGCACGTCTTGAAAGAAGCACGATCAAAAGCAGCACCACCAAGCTGCCGGCGACGAATACGGCTGCAGCTGCCAAGAGAAAACGCTGGTTGGAAGCGCGTTCCGCAGCACCGCTGATGAAAATGACATCGGTACCACTTTCATCCTGCACCACTTTGTAGCGATAGTTTTCCAGCCAGCCGCGTTCTTTGCCGGATGCTACAGCTTCTTTTGCAAGCGCTTCGGCGTCGCTGCGATTGGCGCTGGCGATTGAGCGAATGTCGATGGATTCCAGGTCGCCATTGGCGTCATAATGTACGGTGAAATAGCGCGTGGTAAAAGGAGATTCCTGGTTGATGCCGTGCGGCGGTTCGGCTGGTGCGGTGTAGAGGTCGTCATAGTCCGGGAATCGGCCGCCGCTGTCGGCGACGATGTCGGCCAAGGTGTCCAGGGCGGCGTTTGTTTGGTAGTTGGTGATCAGCATGATGGATCCGAGAAGCAGCACAAATACACTGAGAAAGGAAAGTGTACAAATCTTGATAAATTTTTTGCGCAGACGATAGATCATGGCTCTGCATCCTCGAGCACATAGCCGGCGTTGCGCACGAAGCGAATGTTCACCGGCGCCTGAAGGGATCCGAGTTTTTTGCGGATGTTGGACATGTGCACCCAGAGTGCGCTTACATCGACATTGCTCTCCCAACCCCAGATGTGGGCCATGAATTTGTCAGCGGAGAGGATGATGCCAGGATGTTCCATCAGCATTTCCATGATTTGGTATTCTTTGCCGCTCAGTGTTTGGCTCTGATCGCCGCAGGTAAGGGTGTAGGTGGCGCGGTCCAGCGTTAATGTGCCGCAGGTTAAAAGATCCGGGGTATAATTTTCTTTGCGGCGCAGCATGGCCCGCACCCGCGCCAGAAGTTCGTTGGTAGAGAAAGGTTTGGCAAGATAATCGTCGGCTCCGGCATCCAGCCCTTCCACACGCTGCTCTACTTCGCTTTTGGCACTGAGAAAGAGGGCTGGTGTTGAGACGTCGTTGCTGCGCAGCTGCCGCAGCACCTCCAAACCATCCATGCCAGGCATCATGATGTCCAACACCAAGCCATCGTATTCAGCGGTTTCAGCATAAGCCAGCGCGTCATGGCCATTACTCACGGCGTCTACCAGATAGTTGTTTGTTTCAAAAATATGGGTCAAAGATTTCAATAAACGGGGATCGTCTTCTGCAATCAACAAGCGCACGATCATCCCTCCTTTCGTTCTATCCATTATTTTACTGTTTCATTCTAAAGAAGCGCTTAAATAAGCCTTAAGAAAGATTGAAGATTGTGTGCATGGTATCTGTTGCTGATTCCAGAAACATCCTTCACAGGTTCTTTAGCCGTGATTAAGTGTGTTTTCCTATACTGAGACTCGTAAGTTGTCGCCTTACAAAGGGGCACTGTCCTCCCTGAGCAGTATTCAAAGAGACAGACCAATCACTCCGCCTTCGGGCGCTCCTATAAAGCAGGCGCTTGCGCCTGCATAAGCCAATAAGCTGTTACCATTATGGCCATGCACAGCTTCTCGACGCCGCGGCAGCCGCTGCGGATACAGCCTGCGAGAACTGTGTGCGACAATGACCGCACAGCGTTTATATAGATTACTCAGGCGCAGTCCAAATGGCGGGCTGCGCCTGAGCCCATTTTCGGATTGCTAATCTTTGAACAAAGTGTTACGATCATCAAGAAAATGTGGAGATGAATAAATCTGCCGACTTCTTAAGGTTCGCTTTAGGTCGCCGCGCTATACTGCAAACGTCAATCGGGAACACCATTCCCATGACGGAAAATTTGAAAGAAGGTACTTTACATGAAAAAGAAAAAAATAATCTCTCTCCTAATGATTATGCTTGTGGCAGTGTTTGCATTCGCAGGCTGCAGCAGTTCCAGCGATGAATCTTCATCCACCGATACCAGTGCGTCCAGTGAATCTGAGAACACGACAAGCACCAGCACGGATGAAGACAGCAGCATCATGATTGGTGAAATCACCGCCATCAATGACGGCGAAATGACCCTTTCCTTGTATGACTCAGACAGCACAGTGACCGATGTTACCGATATCGACACCTCCGAACTGACCGCCAGCGGCGAAAGTGAAACTGTAGACATTCAGGAAGATGCTAAAGTAGAACGCATCTCCGATGGTGTCACCCAGACTGCAGCTGTTGATTCTTTGGCAGTGGGCGACATGGTTGCCATCAGCGATGAAGATGGTCAGCTTATCGCTATTCTGGATATGGACGATACCACCAGCGACAGCACCACTGGTACAACAAGCACTGACAGCGATACGATGACAGACACTGATACAAGCAGTGATGCTTCAACCACAACCAGCAGCAGTACCTCAACAGGCAGCAGTGATACAACCTCTACAAGTGGCAGCAGTGAAAATACTGTCACCGTTGACTAATCCTCAACCTATCTCTTCAATTCTATCCTCCAAATAGTGGAAACACCGTCCAGCAGTGATTAGCCCCCAGTCAAGTAGAGAGGGTAAATAACAAAAATCATTTTTCATCA
>CALJRU010000027.1 GCA_937976375.1 uncultured Peptococcaceae bacterium
CTGCCTGAGAAAATCTTATAATATTTCACTGTCCTATTGACGGGATGCGCACCAAATGGTGGGGCGTTTTACGGCTTGTTCTTTTGGGCGAGGAGCTGCTGGTAGTCGTTTTCCAGTTCGTCTTTGTTGGAGCAGTTTGGGTCAGAGAGGCGGGCGATCACTTCGGCCAGGCGCAGTTCCAGGAGCATGCTGTCCATGGTCTTTGTGGATGGTGGCGCGGTCTGCTGACGTTCCCAGCAGGCGAGGCTGCCTTCGAAGGCGAGGAGTTTTTTGTTCTCTATCCGCAGAAGCCGTGTGGCACAGCCATCGACAAAGGCGCGGTCATGGCTGACAAACAGGATGGTCCCTTCGTAGTCGTTCACCATGGTTTGCAGCGCTTCGATGGCGGGTAGATCCAGAAAATTCGTCGGTTCATCCAGCAGGAGCAGGTTGGCGGCGGACCCGAACAGCTTGGCAAAAACCAGCTTGACCCGTTCGCCGCCGCTCAGGTCCCCGGCTTTTTTGAACACATCGTCGCGACGAATCAAGAGCCTTGCCAGGATGCCCCGCATGGTCTTTTCGCTTTGAACCGAGTCGGCCATGACATTCTCCATCACCGACCTGCTTAAATCCAATGCATCCAGGTTTTGCCTGAAGTAGCCAATCGTTGCCTTGGGAACCACGCGAATACCCGGCGCACCAGCGTCCATCAAATTCATAAGGGTGGTTTTTCCGCTTCCGTTTTGGCCGATCAAGGCCGTTTTGCTCCCTTTAGGCAGCACAAAGGCGGCGTTGTCGAAGATCAGGCGGTCCCCATAGCCGAAGGTGATCCCTTCGCCGGTGACCACGTTGCGGTTGGCGGGTGGATCGGTCAGCGAAAAATCAATCCGCACCTGAGCCGCTTCTCGCGGCTTTTCTTTAACCTCCAGCTGTTCCAGGCGGGATAATATCGCCTTGCTGGCGTTGTCCAGCTTCTCCATTTTTTCACCTGCCGCCCGTTTGTGCAGGCGGGCTTCCGAATTACCCATGCGGCTTGGCGCTTTTTTGATGCGGCGGCTGGCCTGGCTCCGCTGGCGGGCCGCTTGTTCCAGCCGTGATTTTTCCGAGCGGTACTGCTCATGGTCCAGCCTCTGCCGCTTGAGGGCCTGTTCCTTTTGGGCGTGGTAAGCCGAGAAGTTTCCCGTATAAAAATGGGCGTGGCCATCTTCAATCTCGATGATGCGGTTGCACAGCCGATCCAGCACCGCCCGATCATGACTGACAATGAGCAGCGCGCCGCATTGCTCCAGCAGCTGACAACAGCGCTCCACACCGTCCGCATCCAGATTGGCCGTCGGTTCGTCGGCAAAGAGCAGAAGCGGCGCCTGAGCCATGGCCGCCAGCCCCAGGCGGGTCCATTCGCCGCCGCTTGGATGAGCCAGCGGCGTGTTCCCAGAAAGCCCCAGCTTGCGGCATTGTTCCGGGTCCACGTGCGCCACATCTTCGCGGAACTGCTTGAAATAGCTCACCGGGGCCTTGCGAATGACATGGCCTTCGTCGGGCTCCAGCTCCCCGGCCAAAATGTTCAGCAGTGTGGTCTTGCCTGCGCCATTTTGCCCCACAATGCCAATGCGATCCCCTTCAACCACATGCAGCGCTTCAACATCCAGAATTTTTCGTTCACCGAAATAATGAACAATAGGGCTGGCCGATAACAAAAGTTTGGACATAAAAAAACCTCCTTCACCTTGCAGAAGGTGCCGGAGGGCGAATGGGACGCAAAAAAGCCTGGAACGACACGACGCCGCATCGCCCCAGACCATTCCCTAAAAATCTGGAAAGGCCCCGCAATGATTCGCCCGGTTCCAGCACAAACAAAGGGTCCACGACCCCCTTCTGCATCTCAGAATACTGTTTGTGAAAAAACCTTAGCGAATCATCTTCATGCTCGTGTTCCCTTTCCTTTCTGATCCTATCGTATTTGTTTTAAGCATAGCACAGCCCACGCCGTTTGGCAAGCGCAAGATGGCGGCGGCCATGCCGGTTTCCCAGCGGACGGTGTGGCCGAGGGCGTCGCTGTATTGCGTTTCAGTGCTGGCGTCAAAGAAGATTGGGAGATGAACGAATGTTTTAAATAGGCTTTCAGTGTTGTACTTGACTTGACCATTCATCCCCTAAAATTTTACCATCGTATTCGTCATAACCGATCATTCACAGCCAGGGTCTCATGCCCCAGATTCTTTTTAAGTTGATTTATTTTTGAGTATTAGCTATAATAGAACTATAGATAACTTGTGAAGGAATAACACTGGGTCCCAGAATGGGGTAGACGGCTTTCTCGTTGAGCATTCCTACGTGCCTGGGGTTATCTATTTTTTTGCTTTTAGACTCTCAACGAAACGTTCTGGGTCTTTTTTTATTTCTCCAAATAAAAAATCCACAAATTGCTCAGAATATGTATACGATTCTTGATTTCCAATTTTATGAAGATAGGCATATTTTGGTTCTTGTTTAATATTGTAAAAATCTATAAACAAGTTCAAAACGAATGCGTTCAACCCTTTAGGATAACCCAATCTGATGTTTTCTTTGAGCATTTTCTCTTTGACGACGACTATTACGTTATTGAAAGTATATTTATGGGTATTGGCCGGATCCTTTAATTCTTTTATAATTGATACTTTGTTATCGCTTGATTTTTCAATAGAAACGACAAAATCAGCCTCTTTTTTCTTTTTTGTTATATAGAGATTCTGTCTAATATCAATAGAGAACTTATCTGAATGATACGTTTTTGTTAATATATCGATCTCATTTGCCTGTTGAATAAACTTTTCAGCAATTTCTGCCGGATATTTCAAACGAATTTCTTCATTAGATAATGGCTCATAAGTAGCAGCGATTGTTAAAAAATTATGTGCAATTTTTTCTGTTACATCAATACCATGAAAGCGCTGCATTTCATTTGTGTAATTCAGTACACACGCCTGAAAAAGAGGGGCATATTTGATCTCATAATCTTCCGTAATAAAATGTGTGCTTATATTTCGAAGTTCGATGATCCGTTCAAGATTTAATCGGATTCTTGTATTTTCATCAGTGTATACCTGTTTAACACAGGCGTCTAACGACAGTGTCCTTCCCGGTTTATCTTTATAATAGATGCTTATCGATCTATTCATGAGTTCAGCTTTTAGCATCAACTCCCACGCATTGCATATAAAGAAACTGAACCCCTCTATACGATATTTAATCGTTGGCTTATTATAAATTTCTAACCCTAAAATGAACGCTTCAATACTCTTATCGATCAATTTACTTTTTAAGTCATCCATTTTTATCTCCCCATACTTATTGAAATGACTTGATCCTCTAACATTCATCCTTCTTTGGAGAATACCTTGTTTCTATCTTATCTCTCCCACCTAAGAATCCTGGTTCCTTATAAATAATGTAGTCACCTTCACGTTTTCCAATCAAATCGAAGCTTTTCTTTTTCAACCTTTTACCATAAACAACGTTTCCACAATTTGGAATATTGATTTCTATATTATTTAAATCAATGCGCTTAGGATCCTTCAATAGAGCTCTTTTAACTTCGAGTTGATAGCTCATCATCTCCTGCACATCCAACGGTATTGGAGATTGTGAGCTTAAATAAGCGTCTATGTGTCGAATATTGCTTTCTAAATAATGATCGATCCCGTTCGCAAGAGCCAGAATAACCCCTTTCAACGTATCTGGTATCTCATCTGTCTCTACATTCATGCAAATTTCTGTCCCAATCTTCACTTTCCCATCAGGGAAAAAATACACAATATATTTTTCTTTTTCATCTTCTCCACATCGAATCACCATATCACCATATTTTGTATACTCGTGCATACCGTAAACCGGTTTAATATCCATTTTAACCTCCTAAAAAAACTCATCGTTATATACCTATAATAATTGTATCAATTTTCTTTTTATTCTTCAATTTTTTTGTCATCGATTCAGAAATAAATCAAAGCCGAGTATTTGACCAACTTGTCAAATACTCGGCTTTCGTCGATATTATACAATTTTATCACTCCACGACGGCGATGCCGTTTTCCCAGCGGACGGTGTGGCCTAGGGCGGTGGCGAGGTCGCGGAGGCTGGTGTAGATGGTGCCGTTTTCGTTTCGGCCGCGGAGGGTGAGGGGCTGGCCGTCGCAGAGGATGGTGATGGTTGGGGCGTCGTCGTTCGTGACTGCGGCACTCTCTGCGCCCTCGCTGTTCACACCTGCGGTGCTTCCTGCACCTCCGCTTGCGCCACCATTGCCGCCCGTGCCGCCGCTGTTCGCACCTGCGGTGCTCTCTGCGCCATCGTTCCGCGTGCCTGCATCGCCCGCACCTGCGGTGCTTCCTCCGCCATCGTTCTGCGCGCCTGCATCGCTTGCGCCCCCGCTGTTCGCACCTGCGGTGCTCCCTGCTCCCGCACTTGCGCCACCTCCGCTTTCCAACGCGGCAATATATTCATCGACTTGCGCAAGGAAGGTTTGCCAGTGGGTTTTGGTGCGGTGGGGGCAGGCGGTGCTGCTGTACCAGTTGTGTTGGTGGAGCTTGGCGCTGGTCCAGCCGTATTGGCGGCAGACGTGGGCGATGTAGAGGGCGGCGTTGGCTTCAGCCTGGTCGAAGCGGGTGGTGGCAGTGTCCATGCTGCGGGCGATTTCCAGGCCAATGAGGTGGCGGTTGGCGTAGCCTGCGGCGCCGTCGCCGGCGTGCCAGGCGTTGCGCGCGAAGGGGATGCATTCGACGGCCTCGGCTTCATCGATGACGACGTGAAAGCTGGTGGCTGCTGTGCTTTCGATCATGGCGGCGGCTTCTTCCCGGGCGCTGGCGGTGCCGGCGGTGTTGTGGACGACGATGCCTTCCGGGGTCATGGCGTAGGGCCCTTTGAGGGGGTATTGGCTGGCTGGGAGCCAGTGGCTGGTGAGAGTGTAGGTCATGGGTCAGGTCTCCTTTCGGTTGTCGGGGGTGTTGGGGTCGTCGCCTGGGGTGAGGTCGGCGGCGTGCTCAATAAAGCGCTTGAGGGGGCCGACGTTGACGCCGAGGCGGTCGAGGTTTTCGACAATGGATGCGAGCTCCATCATGAGATAGCCCACATAGAGCACACAGAGCGCCATCAGCCCGGCGTCGGCCGGAATAAGAGCGCTCACGGGCATGCAGCAGACGAGCACGAGAATGCTGGAGAGCTTGCGCAGAATGCCGTTGATGCCGCGCTGGCTGGCGAAGCGCTCGTCGGGGCTGCGCCAGGCAGCCAGGCTGCCGACGAGAAAGTCGACAATCATGGCGATGCAGATGAGGGCGAGAATATAGAGCACTTTGCCTTCCAGAGTCGCCACATGCTGGTTGAACCAGGCGAACACCTGGGCGGCGCCGTCTTCCTGAGCGATGGTAAGGGGTGGGGTCATGGCGGGCCTCCTTTCTGTGAATGACGAGCGCGCTGCCGTACTGGCAAAACAGGGCCGATCACCGTGTATCTGGTGGTCGGCCCTGCGGCGCGCTCAGGCGCCTGGGTAGTCGTCTTCGGTGCCGTCGTTGGTGTTGTCAAAGAGCACGGTGTCCGTGGTTTCGACGTATTTGGCAGCGCCAACACCGGTGTAGGCGGCGCCTTTGGACGTGGCAAAGGCACCGGAATCGACCATCGCCTGCATGGCGGCGCCGATGGTGGCCTTGTCGAGGTCCTGCTTGACGTCGTCCAGGGTCATGGTGGTGGTGCCGCCGCCGTTGGTGGTAAATTCAAGAATCAATTTTTTTGCGGCCATTGGGGTTCCTCCTTTCTAGGTTGTGGAATGGGATTATTCACTGATGAGTTCACTTTCGTCGACGCGCACAATGCTCGCACCGCTCACATCGAGTAGCCCGGCAAGCGCGCTCAGCCCTGCGTGCAGGGCGTCGTTACTGGCGCCGGTGGCAAGGTTGGAAAAGGTGCGGCTGGTTTGTCGCATTTCCCCTTCCTCGCTCTGCAGCTGATAGACGAGCTTGGCTTTCGTTTCCTGATTGGTTTCGATGACGGCCATGGTCATCACCTCCTTTGTGGATGGCCTGCCGCGCGCGCAGGCCTTGCTTGATGGTCTAAAGATACCACGCGAAAAAGTGACATTGTGTGCCATGATGGCCGCCGGGCATAGAAAAAGAGCGGCCGTTTTCGTGTGAAAACAGCCGCTCCTGAGGGGTCAGGGCGTGCTTTGGGTGAGCGTCGTGCCGTAGTGCTCGGAGCCAAAGCCGTTGTCCAGAAAAATTGAGAAAAAAGGCGTCATTTTGTCATAAGGGTCGCTGTCGGCCGGCTTGGGCAGCGCCAACAGCCACGCTTTGAAGTGCGCGTCCACCGGCCCCGCAATGACCGTGCCCCAGCGCCAGGACGTGTCTTTGATGCGGCCCACCTGCAAGGCAAGGGCAATGGCCGCCGCTTCCTCGTTCCAGCAGTGGATTTCAAACGCCGTCGCCGATGCCAGCGCCGCTTCCATCCTGCGCCGCCACTGGCGCACATCATCGCACCGCATCGTGCCGCTGTGGGTCATGCTGCTGCCTCCTCTCCTTGCGCCGCGCGACCAGCGCCGGTCAATCTGCAATGGCGAACCAGGCCAAGAGCACAAGCCCGCCAATCAGAAAAAGTACGCCGGCAATACGGCAAGGTGTTTCTTCGTACTGCCGATATTTATAAAACAGTTCAAAAGCCGCGGCGAAAAACGCCAACGAAAGGCTGCCTTTCCAGGCAGGGTTGTCTTTAAGCAGACATAAAACGGTTAAGATCATGGCCACGGTGGTGACATATTCCAGAGAATGCGCCTTGGAATGCACCTCGATCTGCATATCGCGCTCGTCCATGATTGGTCTTTTCTTGGGTTGCTGTTTCATCATTTTTCCTCCTACTCATGTCATGATTGATGATGAATCATTTGCTCGTGAGAACAAACAGTGGGAAAGGGAAAACGTGAGTGAATCCGAGTCGTTTCCAGCATCTAAAAACGTGCAAATATGCTTGGCAATGCCCCCTCTATTTATTCCTTTTCATATTGCTGATCTTCCAGCTCGCGGTTTTCTTTTAAGCAGCACAATTCCTCAACGCTGACGCCAAACACTTCCGCCATGCGATACGCGAGCATGAGCGAGGGATTGTACTGTTCCTTTTCGATCGAAATAATGGTGCGTGACGACACATGCACCAGGTCAGCCAGCTGTTGCTGGGTCATTTTTGCGGCGGTCCGCAATGCTTTAACCTTCGTTTTCATACCATTCCTCCAAACATGAAGTCGACTTCTCATGAAGGTAACTTCATATTACACGATGGTACGGCCCCTGTCAATAGAATATTGTGAAGTTCGCTTCATATTTGCAGCCCGACCGACGCCATCCGGTGCAGGGTGGAGCGCACGGCGTTTGCCCGCCGAGACTCTTGAGAACGGGCGCTCGCCGCTTCCAGCATGTGCCGCCATGCACCAACGCGACACACGCGCACTCTGCCACACCCCCGCCGTCACGCGCCAGCAAGTCGCGCACATCACCGCACCCTGCCGCTTCCAAGGCGGCGCTGGGCGTCGCCCATGGCGCAAGATGGGGCGCACGGCGTTTGCCTGCCGAGACTCTTGAGATCGGGCTTCCGCCGCTTCCAGCATGTGCCGCCATGCACCAACGCGACACACGCACACGCACCATCCCCCGCCATCCACGCGCCAGCGAGCCGCGCACGCCACGCTCATCCTGCCGCTTCCAAGGCGGCGCTGGGCGCCGCCCCTGGCGCAGGATGAGGCGCACGGCGTTTGCCCGCCGAGACTCTTGAGATCGGGCACTCGCCGCTTCCAGCATGTGCCGCCATGCACCAACACGACACACGCACACTGCCACACCCACGCCATCCACGCGCCAGCAAGCCCCGCACGCCTGCCACACCACGCACGCGCACGCATACCCCCGCCATCCACGCGCCAGCAAGCCCCGCACGCCTGCCACACCGCACAGGCGCACGCATACCGCTTCTAATGCGGCGAGGGCGTCATTCGTGGCGCAGGGTGAGACGTACGGCCTCGCCCGCCGAGACTCTTGAGATCGGGCGAACGCCGCTTCCAGCATGTGCCGTCGTGCACCAACGCGATACACGCTCACTCTGCCACACCCCCGCCGTCACGCGCCAGCAAGTCGCGCACGCCTGCCGCTTCTAATGCGGCGCTGGGCGTCGCTCGTGGCGCACGAGTAGGGCGTACGGCCTCACCCGCCGAGACTGTTGAGATCGGGCACTCGCCGCTTCCAGCATGTGCCGCCATGCACCAACGCAACACACGCGCACACACATCCCCGCTCTTCACGCGCCAGCAAGCCCCGCGCACCGGCTCACCCTGCCGCGTCCAACGCGGCGAGGGCGTCGTGGTGGAGGCGCTGGAGCTGGCGCTGGGAGTAGTTCATGGCGGCGGCGACGTCGTCCCAGGCGCGGCCTTCGAGATAATAGAGCACGAGCAGGGCGCGCCATTCGCTGCGTTCCAGGCGCAGAATGCGGCGGGCCGCGTCCTCCCGCTGGCGCACGAGGGCGGCGAGCTGGTCGGCGTAGCGGGCCTGCAGGCTGCACAAGCGCGCCAGTGTTGCCGTGCCGGCCCGCCCGCTGAGGCTGTCGGGCGCCGGGGCGGCCGCTTGCAGCAGCGCTGCCTGTTTGCGCAGGCGCATGATCTGCCGCGCCAGGGCCGCCAGTTCCACCTCGCCCCGCCGCAGGGCGCGCAGTTCGTCTTTTGCCGTTTTATTTGCCACGAAAGCCCCTCCTTTCTAGCCAAACCCGAGCCGCGGAAGCGGTCAGAAGGGCAGCTCGGCCGCGTCGAACCGCAGCACTTCGCCCGAGCGCGGGTTCGCGGCGGTGTCGATGCGATAGGCGTGCACGCGCACCGCCTTGTGCGCGCCGCCGTTCTGCCGCCGCACGACCACCTCGAGCCGCCCTTCCACCACCACCTGCATGCAGGCCAGGGCCCCGCGGGCGAACTCCTCTGCCACCCGGCCCCAGGCCCAGCAGGGCACCCCGTCGAATGCCGGCGCCGCGCCTCGCCAGAGCGCGCGCCGCCCGTGCCGCGCACAGTCCACCGTGAAGGCGCAGTAAGGCACGCCTTGCCGCGTGTGGCGCAGGGCCGGCGCCTGTTTCAGGTTTCCCACAAGAATCACTTTGTTCATCGCTTGCTCCTTTCGCTTATTCTTCCAGCGCTGCGTAGCGGGCGGCGCAGGCGCGGACTTCCTCGGCGGAGCGGTAGCTCGTTTCGCGGCTGCGGGTCGATGCCGGTGCACCGCTGGCCGGCGGCGGCATGTAGCCTTCGCCGAGATAGTCCAGATAGCGCCCGTTGAACCAGGTGCTGCCGTTGAGCCACTGGCGGTCGAAGGCAGAGGCTTCCACCTCGGCCACATAGCGCGCAATGGCTGTCTGCATGGCGGCTGTGTCAACGTCCATCAGCTGGCACTTGGCGCGCTTGGATACCTGGTTCTTGCCGCGCTTGATGGGATAGAGGGCCCATAGGGCTTCAAAGTGGGCATTGACTGCCTTGGGCGACGGCTGGGCATGGGAAGGCTCTGTGTGCGCTGGCGAAAGGGGCAGGGTCTCTGTGTGTGGTGCAGCTCCTGCTGCACACGCTGCCGTTTCATCCGGCGCCGCCGCGTCAACAACAGAGAGAGGTTTTTTATTCTCCTTATCCATAGCCATAGCCTTTGCCTTATCCGTAACCATCGCCTTATCCTTTTCCTTAGCTTGATTCGCTTGAAAAAATGAAGCGTCGCTTGCATTCGCTTGAACATTCCAAGCGTCGCTTGCATTCGCTTGAACATTCCAAGCGTCGCTTGATTTCGCTTGACCATTCCAAGCGTCGCTTGATTTCGCTTGAACATTCCAAGCGTCGCTTGCATTCGCTTGACCATTCCAAGCGTCGCTTGATTTCGCTTGAACATTCCAAGCGTCGC
>CALJRU010000028.1 GCA_937976375.1 uncultured Peptococcaceae bacterium
AATTTTGACAATAGAAATACCCCCAATAATTCGGATGTCCAAATTATTGGGGGCATGTCAAAAAGCGACAGCGCTTTTTTGATGCTTGGTTGCAATTAAAGATCTTATTTTCTTACCAAAATGACACTACTATTTTAAAAATATCCCCATCTCCCAGCCATCCTACACACAAAAGCGCGCCTCTTTTCAAGCGAAAAGAAGGCGCACTTTGCATGATTACGCATGGTGTTTTTTCCAGCGGTGGTGAATTTCGTAGATCAGATAAACAAACAAGCTGATGACGTTGCCGATGAGCAGCGTGACGGCAGCTGTTTTAAAGTTGCCGCTGTTGAGTGCCTGACCACCGAGGGTTGCCATGATGATTGGCGGGAAGCGGGCGATGACGGTGATGCGAATCCAAGTGAGCAGTGACAGCGGCGTAAGGCCGACGGCGTAGGCGAGGAAATCTTTCGGAGTACCGGGAATGAGGAAAGCGATAAAAACGATGCGCTCGATGTTTTCTTCGTTGTAATCGCGCAGATCCATTTTTGACCGTGTGCGCTCCGAGAAAAAGAATTCAATGAGCTTATAGCCAAAGATGCGTGTCAACAGAAAGGTGGTGATGGACGCCAGGAGGGTGCCCAGCGTGCTGAGCAGAGAACCCACAATCGGCCCAAAGGCCAGCCCGGCAGCAATTTGAAAAGGTTCTCCCGGCAAAATAGCGATGACCACTTGGAGATAAACGATCGCGAAAAGCACCAGATAGCTCCACTTGCCGAAGGAGAGAATCCAGTCGCGTGCTGCGTTCGGCTCGGTGATGGTTTGGTAGAAAGGCACGCCAATCTTGATGATGAGCAGCGCCACAATGAGAACCATGACGGCTAAAACGCCAAGCAAAAAGAGGATGTACGGCATGTATTTTTCCAGCTTGCGCCGGCGCAATGCTTTATTGACCGCGCGTTTTCTGCTGAACGGCAGGCGTTTTTTGAGCTTGGTGAGCCAGAGCATGGTGCATCCTCCTTTCTGAATGATCCATTCGGCTGCACATAGGCGAAAGGGGACCGTCCCTGTTGTGAACGGTCCCCCTTTATTGTTCCATTGTTATTGGTCGGTCGTCTCTGCTGATGCAGCTTTATCTGGATAGAGACGATCGCACAGCGCAGTGAAAGACGCTTCATCCTGACCGGCCGCCTTCACATCGGTCCCCAGGGTCTCGTTGATGTAATCGACGCCGACAGCGCCTTCAACAAGGCCGGAATCACCAGGATAACTCCAGCTGACTTGTTCGCAGTCATCGATCAGCGCCAACAAAAGCGTCGCAATATTGACCATGTTCTGGTCCATTGTTGTCAAATCGGTATCACCATGGAGATACATGAAGCGAATCTGCAGTGTATATGGATGTTCATCATCCTGTACAGACAGGGTGTATTTCCCATAAGAATTGACGCCAACCAGCCGCGCCAAGTCGTTGTTCGCACTGGTGTTTTCTATATACGGGTTCTTCGCAGCATACAGGCTGCTGGCAAAAGTGGTCTGTTCTGCCGATTTTTTGTCGTTGCCGCAGCCGGTTACGCATAACATCGCCACCATTACCAAAACAGCGAGCGTCAATAGCCTCTTTATCATGGATACCACCTCTTTTAGGTATAATAATAACAAAAGTCCATCAAAAAACCCTTGTGCTTCTATTATAAAGCACAAGGGTTTGATAAACAACAAAATGTTAACATTATCTGACAAATCGACCTATTTTATCGACTATTTGTTGAGTACCAGGTACAGCACGATGACGATCACCGGCAGAAGCATGAGATAGGTCAGCGGCATCGTCTTCTTATAGCGCGCCATGCGTTCTTCCTGCGGCAGGTTCTTGTTGGCCAGCTGCATCATGCCATAGCCTTTGACGAGCAGACTCGCTACCAAAAGCACCGCTGCCAGAATCAACAATATTGTATTCAATTC
The DNA here is from genome assembly GCA_937976375.1 of uncultured Peptococcaceae bacterium. Lineage (GTDB taxonomy): Bacteria > Bacillota > Peptococcia > Peptococcales > Peptococcaceae > UMGS1590. The sequence continues at coordinate 1,945 of CALJRU010000028.1, forward strand.
CATGTCTATACCCCTCCACGGATTTCCATAAACTGGCGAATCAGTGTCACGCACATCACCGCCCACTGCACGCCAAAAAAGAGATGCCACAATCCGAACCGCTGCCATTTACTATCAGCAAGCGCATCATTCAAATGATCGATGAGCAATTGCTCGCTTTCCGGCGCCAGCGGCGTCAGGCCGAGCCAGCCATCACTGCGGCAGATGACCGTCGCAGGCGGCAATTGTGCATCCTGAAGGCTCTCCCGAATGGCTTGTGCCAGCATGTCATAGGTTTCTGGGGCCTGGCGAAAGCCGCCGCCGCGAAAAATGAACCAGCGTCGGCGCCCAAACGCCTGCTGGATCAGCAGACAGCCTACGAAGACAAAGCAGATGAGAGCCGTCCAGCGAGCACCCGCGGTCCAGCCGTCTTGCCACAGCCATTCGAACACCACGATTTCAGCAGCCAAAAAAGTCATTGGCAGCGCCAACGGCACCACCACCGGACGGCGGCGCAAAAGCGGCAGCACCAGCCCGGTCAAAAGAAGAAGTAGCACCGGTGTCCACAACCATTCGGCAACCATGGCTTATTCCAGATAATCCAAAGCCATCGGGCCAACAATGACAGTATCGCCATCTTGAATACCTGCTTCGCGCAGGGCTTTTTCAATGCCCATGTTGTCAAGAATCTTCATGAAGCGTTCCACAGCTTCATCGCGTTCAAACTGCGTACGATTGACCAAGCCTTCGATTTCCGGCCCCACCACTTCGTAAGCATCTGGGGCAACCTTGATGACACGGAACGGTGCTTCTTTTTTCTTAGCTGGTTCTTCTTCGACAGGTTCGAAATCTTCTTCGCTGTATTCCACCGGTCCAATGGCATCCAGCACATCGGCCAAATGATACACCAAGTCGTTCAAATCCGAATCGGTGGCTGCGCTCATTGGGAAAATGCGCACATCTGGGTACGCTTCCTGCAGCCGCGCCAACGCCGCATCACGGTCCTCATCGCTCATTAAATCCACCTTATTGGCAACGATCACCATTGGCTTTTCGTTGAGCTGTGGCGCATAACGTTCCAGTTCACCACGGATGATGGCCAGGTCATCGAGCGGATCGCGGCCTTCAGAACCAGAAAGATCCACCACATGCACCAGCACGCGGGTGCGTTCCACATGACGCAGGAAACGATGGCCAAGGCCGGCACCTTCGGCAGCACCTTCAACAAGGCCAGGCACGTCTGCGATGACAAAGCTGCGGCCAGCGTCTACGCGCACCATGCCAAGGTTTGGTTCCAGGGTGGTAAAGTGGTAATTGGCGATCTTTGGCTTGGCCGCCGATACACGGCTAATGATCGTTGATTTTCCAACATTTGGAAAACCAACCAAACCAACATCGGCCAGGAGTTTTAATTCCAGCGTGATCCAGCGTTCTTCGCCTTTTTCACCATTTTCAGCAAAAGCCGGCGCACGGTGAGTGGAGCTGACAAAGCGGGCATTGCCGCGTCCGCCGCGCCCACCCTGAGCAACCACGATTTCCTGACCGTGGTGACGCAAGTCTCCGAGCAGCTTTTTGGTGTCGGCATCGCGAACCACGGTGCCTACCGGCACACGCAGCACGATGTCATCGGCACTGCGGCCATGCTGCTTGGCGCCGGAACCATGTTCCCCGCGTTTGCCTTTATAGTGGGTCTGATAGCGGAAATCGATCAGGGTGCGCAATCCTTCATCGGCGCGCAGAATGATGGAGCCGCCGCAGCCGCCGTCACCGCCGGCAGGACCGCCCTTTGGCACATATTTTTCGCGGCGGAAGGCAACAATGCCGTTGCCGCCGTCACCGGCCTTTACGTTGACCTTTGCGTAATCATAAAACATGGGCATCCTCCTTTTCTTGCATAGGGTCTTCATCGTCCAAAAGGCCTGCAATGCGCATCAAATGCTTGGCATTGGTGGTCTTGCAGCGGCCCGGACGGATCTTATAATCAAAGGCGATGACGTCGCCTTCATAATGTTCTTCAAAATGATAGTTTTTGCCGTTGACTTCTGGCGAATCGGCAAGGGCACAGAGTTCAAAATCGTGGGTGGTCACCAGCGTCATCATCCATGGACGCGAAAGTTTGCGAATCGCCGCCTGCGCGCCAATGATGCGGTCGGCCGAATTGGTGCCTTTGAAAATCTCATCAACAAGAACCAGCATTGGCTGTTGCTGCTGCGACCAATTGACCATTTGCTTGATGCGCAGAATTTCGCCATAGAAGGAACTGATGCCTTCGCTGACATCGTCGCTCACGCGCATGGATGTGAAAATGCGCATCGGACTGATGCGAAACTGTTTTGCCATGACGGTGCCGCCAGCATAGGCCAGCACCGCATTCAGCGCGATGGTACGCATGAAGGTCGATTTTCCGCTCATGTTGCTGCCTGTGATAATGACGGTGTCCCCACCCTGGCAATAATCGTTGCCCACAACGGTGCGAGGATCCAACAGCGGATGTTTGCCATCAGCCATTTCCAACAGCGGCACACCGGATACAATGTCCGGCACCGTTGTTTCATCAGGGCGCATGCGCGACAGCGTGCCCAAAGAATACAGCGCCTCCACTTCACCCAGCCAATCCATCCAAAGGCCGAACGATGTGCCATACTTTTTGCGCCAGCCATCCAAAGCCATGCAGCAGTTGAAATCCCATGCCAAAAGCCCAACCAGTGGCAGATACAGCACGAAGTTTTCACGCAGCTGCCAAGCGCTAACAATGCGATTGAGGCTGCGAATGCCTTCACCGGCATTGGCCAGCTGCTGCTGCATCTCACGCAGATAGGCACTTTGAAAATCTGGCGACAGAATCACGTTGATGCGTTCTTCAGCGCGGCCGAGCCGCCGTGCCAACACCATGACGCTTTCTTTTTCGGTTTGAATGCTGCCAGAAAGCAGCACCGACGCGATCAATTGTAAGAAGAAACAATACAGCACCATCATCCAGGAAGTCACACCTAAAAGCGCTGTCACCACCAAGAGCAAGGTAATAGCTGGCATGCCCAAGGCAAGAAGCTTCACCTGCGGCACGCTGCTGTTGCCTTTTCCGGTGGCATAATGGCGCAGTTTGGCTTCGGCCTTGCGCTCATCCTCTTCACGCCGACGATCCTTAGCAAGACCGAGGGCTTCAAAATCAATCGCCAGGGCATCATCGCGCAAAAGCTCAAGCACCGACGCCTGACGCTCTGCAATATGCTTGAGGTTTGGACGCGTCAACAGGCGCATCAAGGCATCGCGTCCACCGATGGTGTGCGCCACAGAAATATATTGATACAGCGAACGCGGCCCGAACAAATCAAGGTCGCTGGAAAGAAAATCGTCCTTTCGCACATAACTGGCGCCATCGTCTGCAAAATCGTACCATTCCCCTTTGCAGCGTGCATCATAGCGCTGCAGCACCAGCAAGCGGTTCTGCGCCAGCTCAATGGCGGCCTGCTGCTGATTGAACCGATGCACCAAGTAGCAGAAACAGATCACCCCTGCCGCCGCCAGCACGTAACCCGGCAGGAGGTCATTGCGAATGCCGAACACCAGCCCCACCAGCACTGCCAGTGCAGAAATCAAGCGTCCGTTGCTCCACAAAAGCAGGCGATGTTTTTCTGCAGTCACGCGAGACTCGGCATCGCTGAGCATTTTTTCGATCTCGTTTGGCTTCATGATTGTTCTCTTTCTTATAAATAACAAAAAGGGATGACCGAGCGGTCATCCCCCATTTTCTTCTTATTCAGCAGCATAAACGCTGACCAGGGTCTTATTGTTGCCCTTTTCGTAGCGAACGACGCCGTCGATCTTTGCGAACAGGGTATCATCGCCGCCCTTGCCAACATTAGCGCCCGGATGGATCTTGGTCCCTCTCTGGCGATAAAGAATGTTGCCGGCCTTTACGGTCTGACCATCACTCTTCTTTGCACCGAGACGCTTGGAGTGGGAATCACGACCGTTCTTGGTACTACCTACCCCTTTTTTAGATGCGAATAATTGCAAATCGAGTTTGAACATCTTGTCCACCTCCTCAAACATGAACACTGTTTGCTTTGATGTAGTTCGGATATGTCTCAGCCAGCGCGCTGGCTCCGACTTCTAACGTTTTCAGCACCGCTTCCGCGATGAGCGCTTCGCGATCATCCGCGATCGGTGATAACATCAATTTTACATAGCCTTCGTCTTGTTCGGCTTCGTAGTGCACCCCTTGCACAGCCAGACTGTTCTCAGTCACAATGGCCAGGATGGAAGCCGCCGCACAGACCAAATCCTCGCCATAAGGGGCGGATTCTGCATGGCCGGAAAATTCATAACCTGCCAGGCGTTCGTCTGTGTCATAGTAAAGCGTCACTCGGATCATTAGCCAACGATCGATTCAACAGTCACGCGGGTGTAAGGCTGACGATGACCTTTTTTGCGGCGATAGTTCTTTTTAGGTTTGTATTTGAAAACAACGATCTTAGGTGCTTTGCCGTTTTCAACAACCTTGAGGCTAACCTTAGCGCCTTCAACGTAAGGCTTACCGGTAACGATTTCGCCGTCCTTGTTGAGCATCAATACGGAGTCGATTTCTACGGTTTCACCAGCTTCAGCGTGGAGCAGTTCCACATCGAGAGTCTGGCCTTCTTCAACTTTGTATTGTTTGCCACCAGTTGCAATAATAGCGTACATTTTTTCACTCCTCCCTGAGAATACTCGCTGCGGCTAGGTAGCAGCAGGGCTGCGTTTTCCAACCCGACGCAGGCGGTTTCGATCTGGGAAAACACCCATATCCGAATATCAATTATACAGAATTGGCAGAGCGCCGTCAAGGAAAATGTGTGCTTTGCTGGCCATTTTTGAGAAATAATGAGCGCTGCCGTTCATAAAAAAATCGGAAGACGGCAAGCGTCTTCCGATTGAATGATGGCTGCAGATTAAAGCATCTTCGATACGTAGGCCACACGGTCGCCAGCATCTTCGGTGAATGGCACCTGGCCGGCTTCCTGATCCTTGAGCACATCGAGAATCACTTCGCAGAGGTTGTATTTGGTGTCGACATGGTCGACGCGGTTGTTGTATTTATCGCGGTATTTTTTCATACGTTCTGCTTCGGCTTCGCTGAGGTATTCATCCTTGAACTGACCATAAAGTTTGCCGTTGACATATTTTTCAATGTCGAGGTTGTCCACCTCATCAAGATCAACGACAACCACTGGCAGAGCAGCGCGTTCATCGGTGACGGCATGGCTCTTGGTGTAAGCCACTTCCTTGGCACACTGCGCAGAACTCATGGATTCTTCGCTGAGATAGAACAGCACGCCTTTGCAGTTGAGGTTGGCGATGGCACCAAAGATGGTGCTGTTGTAGCCGTCTCCGGTCATGTTGGATTCAACGTCGATCCAAAGATTTTTGCCAGCTTCCTGCAGTGCGATGACATCGGCGTAAACATTGGCGCCGTCACGGGTAGAATAGCTGACGTAAATATATGGCTGGCTGCAATCGCAGGCCTTGATTTTTGCTGCTAATTCTTTAATGGTTTCTGACACGTTATCAACTTCCTCTCGATTCTAAACAACAACAGTTAATGGGAAAATTATAACACAACCGCTCGGCGAATGAAAGACAGACCGTATTTTTTGTCCGCCTTCCACCGCCGCAGCGCGTCAAAAAGCGGCGCAAAACCGCGTGTGTTTTGCGCCGCTCTCACTCTGATGCGATTATGCCAAATCAGCAGCTGCCTGTGCCTCCATGGCAAGGAATTTTTCCGAGGATGCATCCATGGCATCGATCAGCGCTGCCTTCATGCCCTGCTTTTCCAGCACCGCCACACCGGCGATGGTGGTGCCGCCGGCTGAGCAAACAGCATCGCGCAGCACGGCAGGATGTTCACCGCTTTCCAGCACCAGCGCCGCTGCACCCAGCACCGACTGTGCTGCGAACGTGTAGGCATCCTTGGCTGGGATGCCAAGTTTGATGGCACCTTCTGCCATGGCTTCGATGACCATGTACACAAAGGCCGGCGAAGAGCCGCTGACAGATCCCACCGCATGCATCACATCTTCACGCACAATGGCCACCTTGCCAAAGCTTTCAAAGAAACGTGTTACTGCGGCGCGTTCTTCCTCCAGCATATTCTCAGAGAAGCAGAGCCCTGCCATGCCCTGGCCGATCTGCGCCGGCGTGTTTGGCATGGCACGCGCGATGCGCACACCTGGGTTATCCAGCAGGGCAGCAATAGAAGCGATGCTGTAAGCTGGTGCAATGGCCACCACGATCTGGCCTGGCTCGAGCACGCCGCGAATGTCCAAAAGCACCTGCTTGTAAATGTTCGGCTTCACCGCCAACACGATGATCTCCGATTCTTTCGCCAAGGCACGGTTGGCTTCTGACACAGCTACGCCGTACTCCTCTGCCAGTGCCTGCTGATGGGCCGGCGTATTGGTATGCACTGCCACGCGGTCCGGCGTGGTCAGCCCAGCTTTCAAAGCACCAGCCAGCATGGCGCGGCCCATGTTGCCGCAGCCGATAAATCCAAAACTGTATTTCATGTGATTGTCTTCCTTTCTCACTGACGGCCCAGCGGAATCTGCCGCCGCACCGCCTGAACCATGTCAAAATCAATCGTCACCACGCGTGTCTCTGGCTCTGTGCCAAGATCACAGACCACTTCTGCCCATGGGTTGACCACCATGCTGTGCCCCCAGGACACGTAGCTGGCGTTCTCATCACGCGCCGGCGCCACGCCAACAGCATAACACTGCCCATCCATGGCCCGGGCTCGGAACAACAGCTCCCAGTGGCGCGGCCCTGTGGACATATTGAACGACGCAGGATAAATGAGCAGCTGTGCACCAGCATCGACCATCGCCGCTGCTATATCCGCAAAACGAATGTCAAAGCAGATCGCCAAGCCTACGCGTCCCCACGGTGTATCAAAAACAGTGAGAGACGTGCCCGGCGACAGAACATCGCTTTCCTTAAAATACTGTCCGCCTTCAATATCGATGTCGAACAGATGCATCTTACGATGTTTGGCCACACAAACGCCCTGCGGATTATACACATAACTGGTGTTGTAATAATGGCCATTTTCTTCTTCACAAATCGATCCGCCCACCAGCCAGCAGCCATTTTCCTTGGCAGCGGCCGCCAGCATCTGCTGGGCCTCGCCGCCTTCGGCTTCGGCATAGTCGGCAAAACGCGACGTTTCATACGGCACGCAGAACATTTCCGGCAAAATCACCAGTTCCGCGCCCTTGCGAACGACACGGTCAATCTCTCGGCGCGCCGCTTGGAGATTGGCTGTCTTATCGTCTCCAGCAGCCAGCTGGATCAGTCCCAATCGACATTCCATCTTCACAGCCTCCTTATTGCAGATAATCAAAAACCTCGCTCATTCCACAGGAACAAACGAGGTTACACATCAACTTTCTTCCATGATGATCGGCAGGATCATCGGACGGCGGCGGGTGCGTTCATACAAGAACTTCCCTGTCACATCGCGCAGGGCCTGCTTGATGCTGGTCCAGTCGGTGACACCGTCTTTCATGCATTGGTCGAGGGCTTTCTCGACACGTGCGCGGGCATCGGTCATCAATTCATCGGCTTCACGCACATAAACAAAGCCGCGGGACACAAGATCCGGCCCAGCAACGACACGCTTGTTCTTGCGGTCGATCGTCACCACGACGATAAAGATCCCATCCTGTGACAGCTGACGGCGATCGCGCAAGACGATATTGCCAACATCGCCAACGCCCAAGCCATCGATCAGCACACGACCAGCAGGTACCTTTCCTGCAAGGCCGACACGGTTCTGTGTGGCTAAAACAACGTGGCCGTTTTCAGTAACGATGATGTTCTCCGATGGGATTCCCACCTCTTTGGCAAGCTTTGCATGCGACAACAGCATGCGATACTCGCCGTGTACAGGCATAAAATACTTCGGTTTTACGAGATTAAGCATCATCTTGAGCTCTTCGCGGGCGGCGTGTCCAGAAACGTGAACACGTTGGTCGGTGTTGTCAATAACATCAGCACCGAGTTTGAAGAGCATGTCAATGACTTTGCTGATGAGCTTCTCATTGCCTGGAATTGGGCTGGCCGAGAAAATAACCGTGTCGCCAGCGCCAATGCGCACCTGACGATGCTCATTCATCGCCATGCGTGACAGTGCCGCCATAGGTTCACCCTGGCTGCCTGTGCAGAGAATCACCAGCTGGTTGTCTGGATATTGACGCATTTCATCCATCTCGATCAAGGTGTTTGGTGGCACATTGATGTATCCATACTCACTCGCAACGTTGATGGTGTTGACCATGCTGCGGCCAGTGATCACCACTTTGCGGCGATTGGCATGAGCAGCATTCAGCACTTGCTGCAAACGATGCACATTTGACGCAAAGGTTGCGATAATGATTCGCCCAGAAATGTGAGGGAACAACTTGTCAAACGTCTCGCCGATGGACGATTCACTCATGCTGAACCCTGGACGGGTCGCATTGGTGGAATCGCTCATCATCAGGAGCACCCCTTTGGCACTGATTTCCGCAATGCGCTGGAAATCGGTCGTGGTTCCATCCACCGGTGTCTGGTCGAATTTAAAATCCCCCGTATGGAAAATAACGCCCAACGGCGTGTGAATGGCAACAGCGCTCGCATCCGGAATGCTATGGCAGGTCTTGATCAGTTCAACCTCCATGTGACCGATGCGAAACGGTTCGCCGTGCTTGACGACCACCAATCGTTGTTTGCCGAGGTTGCGTGCCTCCTTGAGCTTCGGTTCGAGCAGCCCAATCGTGAGGCGTGTGCCGTAAACAGGCACATGGAGCTCTCGCAAAACATACGGCAAGCCACCGATGTGGTCTTCATGGCCGTGGGTGAGAACAATGCCCTTAACCTTTTCCTTGTTCGTCGTCAGATACGTGATATCCGGAATCACACAATCTACGCCCAGCAGATCTTCCGTTGGAAAGGACATTCCTGCGTCAATGACGATGATCTCATCCTTATATTCGACGGCTGTCATATTCTTCCCAATCTCTTCAAGTCCGCCCAGTGGGATGATCTTGACGCCATCTTTTGGTTTTTGCTTAGAAATAACAATTTCCTCCTTCTTCATAGATTTGCCGATCCTATATACTCAGCTCTGTTTATTATAAACAATTTTTCCAGCGGTTGCAAGCCGCGCGGCACGGACAAAGAAAAAGCGGCAGCATCGCGAAACGATGCGGCCGCTTGTGGCAACTAATACAGGCGCTGCCCAGCGCGAATGCGCGCAATGATGTTCTGCCGCCGCAGGCGCCGCGCAGCCAGCGTGGTGATGCAAAGCGTAAGCGCCAGCACGCCCGCGCAGCAAAGAAAAATCGGCAGCAGCGGAAAATGATACGGCACAGGGAATGCGGCGCGCACCGGCAGCGCCACAAGGTACGTCAAGAGCACGCCCAGCGGCACGCCGATGAGCATGGCCCGCAGGCTGCAGAGGATGCTCTCAAGCGCAAGCATTTTCCGCAAGCCCTCCGGCGTCATGCCGATGCTCTGGAGCACCGCAAATTCGCTCGAACGCATGAGTACATTCGTAGACAACGTACTCACCACATTGGTGAAACCAATGAGCATGAGCAGCCCGCAGAAGCAGGCGAGAAAAACCAGCGCCAGCACAATGGCGATATTCATAACCTTGAAATAATCCTCGGTCGCATAGACGCGGGCGCTGTAGCCATTTTCCATGTAATTGTCACGGCTCTGGTCTGGAAAATGTTCGCTGAGCACTTGCTCGGCGTACGCCATAAACCCCTGCATGTCTGCCGGCGCCGCCTGCCAACTGTATTGGCGTAGCGTCATCTCCGGCAGAATCAAGCGCACCGGATTGGTGTTCGGATAATAGAGCACGTCCGGCACGTCGCCAGCATCCAGCACGGCGTCAATCGTCACTTCCGTGGTTGTGCCGTCGGTTTCTTCGAGCTTCAGCGACTGAGGCACCTTCTTGAAAAAGACCGTGTCGGTGCTGTAGCCTTTGATGTTGAGACGGTCGTTGTTAATGAGCAGAACGCTTCCCACGGGCACCCCTGCCTGCGCGCACAGCGCTTGGTAATGCTGCTGGTCCAAAACAATGCACTCCACATCGAAGGCCGCTGTCGCTTGTCCTTCCAATTCATAGTAGGAACGAATCTCCGGCGTCAGTGATGCGGTATCCAGCGTCACATCGTAACGTTCGTAGTCATTGCCGAAGCCAAACACATCGGTGCCGCCGTCGTAGCGCGCCAGCTCACCAGTGATGGCATCGCCAAGCGTGCTGGTGATCGGCGCCGCATACGCAGTGTCGTCATGGATCATGGCGGATTGATAATCGGCCGTCACAGTATAGCCATCGTCTGTTGTCATCATCGCGTTGAAGGTGCCAGCCTGATGCCAGAGAAAGCCAATGAATACGAAAAGCACCACAGCCACGGCCAGCGCTGCCACCGTGGTACGAAAAGTCTGGCGGCTGCGCGTCAGCGTTTTATGAGCGAGCAAGCCCTCGGGACCAAAGACACGCATCACCAGTGCGTCCATCCACTGATGGCTGCGGCGTGCGCGAATCTTCACCGCATCACGGCCGCGCACACTGGCGATGGCACTCTGCCTGGCAGCTTTGCGTGCTGGCAGCCAGGCGCTGATGAGCACCGTCAGCAAAGAAAGCACCACTGCCAGCAGAAGCCCCAGCGGTGAAAGCACAAAGCGCAGATGAAAGGTCATTGTTTTTAGCATGATATGCGTGAGGGCGTTCAATTCATCAAAGAAATGATTGGCAATAGCGATGCCGCCTGCTGTCAGCCCCAATCCCAGCAAAAGGCCAAGAGGAATGCCGATGAGCGCGAGCAGCGCCGCTTCCCAGAGCATCGTCTTGCGAATCTGCGCTGGTGTTGCGCCAACGCACTTCAATGTGCCAAACTCTGCTGTGCGCGCACTGGCGCTAACGCGAAAAACATTTGAGATGACCACAACCGCCATGACCATAATCAACACACTGAGAAATACTGCCGGCACCACCAGCACCCGCACATACATGGTGCTGTACATCGTCAGTCCGCCGCCGACGCTCTCGCGGATCATCGCCGCGCCACTGGCAGCAAAATGGGTCACACAGGTGATGAGCGCCGTTGCCAGCACCACCGCCACCACCGTCCAAAAGCTCCGCAAACGGTTGACGCGAAACTGACTCTTTGCCAGATGAAGAAAAAGGCGCATCTTAACGCGCCCCCTTTCGCCGATCTTTCAACAGCTCATCCGACAGCAGCCGCCCATCACCAATGGTAAGAATGCGATCGGCCATGAGCGCGATCTTTTCGTCGTGGGTGATGAGAAGCAAGGTCTGCTTGTAACGCCGATTGGCCATCTGCAGCAGCGCCATCACATCGCGGCTGGCGCGGCTGTCCAGGTTGCCGGTCGGCTCATCGGCAAGGATAAACGCCGGATCATTGATCAGCGCCCGTCCCAAAGACACGCGCTGCTGCTGGCCGCCCGAAAGCGCGCTCGGCAGATGATGGGCGCGTTCCGTGAGCCCGCACATTTCCAAAATCTCATTCAGCTTGGCTTTTTCCGGCTCGCGCTTGTCGAGCAGATAAGGCAGCATGATGTTTTCTGCCGCGGTCAGCGTCGGCACCAGGTTGTAAAACTGAAACACCATGCCAATATTGCGGCGCCTGAAAATGGCCCGCTCGCTTTCGTTCATGTCATAGACGGCTTGACCGTCGATGAGAACGCGGCCTGAGGTCGGCTCGTCGATGCCGCCGATCAGATTCATGAGCGTCGATTTGCCACTGCCAGATGCACCGACAATGGCGATGAACTCACCTTTTTCGACACTGAAGCTGACGTGGTCCAGCGCCGTCACCGCTGTCTCACCGCTGCCATAGATTTTTGTCAGGGCCTCCACTTGAAGGATTGCCATAATCATCGCCTCCTGTTTTCTCTATGGATGTATCTTACCAAGCCAATGTGACTATTCGGTGACAAGGCGGCACATTTTCTCACTGATAAAACTTCATCGTAAAAGTGGCTCCTTCGCCCTGTCCGCCAGCATCCACATCAATATCGCCATGCTGACCGCGCACAATCGCCAACGCCAACGGCAGCCCGATGCCAACGCCATTCTTGCTGGCAGAGCTGGCAAAACGCACGAACAACGACGCCATCTCTGCCCGTGACAGGCCAGCACCGGCATCACGGACCGAAAGCCATTCGTAAAGCGGATTGTCGCCGCAGTCTACAACAATGGTGCTGCCGGCAGGCGAGGCCTCGCAGGCATTCTTCAAAAGATTCGTCAAGGCCTCCACGGTCCAGCGCCAATCACAGTGCAAAATACCATCATCCGTCAATGTCACTTGTTGATCCTGTACATCCAATAAAATCGCCAAAGGCGCCAGCGCCGCATCCAGCAATTCTCGAGCCGTCACTGCCTGCTGTTCAAAGTGTACAGCTCCAGCGTCAAGCTTCGCCAGCTTGAGCAGCGTGTCAACCAGCCAATCCATGCGCGCTAAACTCATGCGAATGTTCGTCAAGAATTCTTCCTGACGTTCCATCGGCGCACTTTCAAGCAGATCAGCCATGAGCATCATCGAGGTCACCGGTGTTTTTAACTGGTGAGAAATGTTCTCCATGTATTCCGCAAATTCCAGCCTTGCTGCATTGGCGGCATCGCGCTCGGCGCCCAGCTGCGCCACAAGGGTGTGCAGATCGTTTTTCAGCAGCGACAAGGTGCCCTCCTGGTTGTCGCGAAATTCCACCGGCTCACCATTGATCGCCTGACGCAATGTGCTGGACAAAGCCTCCAGCTCCTGTTTACGCACCCACACGATAGCCCAGCCCCCTTACTGTTTCAATGGTCACTGCATCCCCCAATTTTTCACGCAGCCGCTTCACATACACAGTCAGCGTGTTGTCTTCAACGAAATTGCCGTTTTGATCCCAAAGCTGATCCAAAATCTGCGCTCGCGTCAGCAGTTGTCCGCGATGCATCGCAAAAATCAGGCAGAGCCGATACTCCAGCGCCGTCAGCGCCACGTCCTGCCCATCCACTGTGACCCGGACGGCAGCTGTATCGATGCGTGCCCTGCCCAGGTTCAATACCGTTTCCTGCTGCGGCAGTGCCCGGCGCACCCGCGCCAGCAGCTCCCGCAGACGAAACGGCTTGGTCACATAATCGGCGGCGCCTTGATCGAGCGCGCGCACAATGCGCGCCTCATCGTCCATGACGGTGAGAAAAATCACTCGCACCCCTTGTGCCAGCGCCTGTTCCCCTACGGCAAAGCCATCGCCGTCCGGCAGCTGCATGTCGACAATCGCCAGATCGACAGGCGCCTCTGCCAGCGCTTGCTGCGCCGCCTTCACCGTTGCCGCATGCTGCACCCCGTAGCCTTCCTGCTCAAGCGCAAAGACCAGCCCCGATGCGATCACAGCATCGTCCTCTACCAATAAGAGTTCCATGGTATCGCCTCCTTGTTATAAAAATAGCGACTGCCACAAATGACAGTCGCTTTGCTTTCATTAAAGAACTTTCGCCAAAAAATCCTGAGTACGTGGTTCTTTTGGATTGTTGAAGATTTCTTCCGGTGTGCCCTGTTCCATGATGTAACCCTGATCCATGAAGAACACGCGGTCACATACTTCGCGCGCAAAGCCCATTTCATGGGTAACGATCAGCATGGTCATACCTGTTTCAGTGAGCTGACGGATAACCGCCAATACTTCGCCAACCATTTCTGGGTCAAGAGCGGATGTTGGTTCATCAAAGAGCATGATTTTTGGATGCATTGCCAATGCACGAGCGATGGCCACACGCTGTTGCTGACCACCAGAAAGTGCTGCTGGATAGCTGTCGGCCTTGTCCAAGAGGCCAACACGCTGCAGCAGTTCACGCGCAGTCTTTTCAGCTTCTGCCTGCGCAATACCTTTGACATTGATTGGCGCCAGGGTGATATTTTCCAGCACAGTTTTATGAGGGAAGAGATTGAAGCGCTGGAACACCATGCCGAGGTCTTCACGCATTTTATTGATGTCGGTCTTTGGATCGGTGATTTCCTGGCCATCGATGATAATATGTCCGCTGGTTGGTTCTTCAAGCAGATTGATGCAGCGCAGGAAGGTACTCTTACCGGAACCGGATGGTCCGATGATGGAGACGATTTCCCCATCTTTGATGGTTTCGGTGATGCCTTTAAGGACTTCCAAGTCACCGAAGGATTTGTGTAAGTCTTTGATTTCGATCATTGTTCAATAACCTCCTAATGATCAGCGCTTGTCCGTCTGCAGACGGCGTTCATACCAGTTGATGATACGCGTAAAGGTCAACGTCAATACAAGATATACCAAGGCAACAGCAACATAGGTTGGGAATGGTTCGAAATGAACAGAAGTATAAATCTGCCCGCGTTTCATGATTTCAGACAACCCAATCGCAGCCAACAGAGATGTATCCTTGAGCAACATAACAAATTCATTGCCAAGTGGTGGAATAACCAGCTTAAAGGCCTGAGGCAAAATAACCAGGCGCATGGCCTGTTTATGCGTCATGCCCAAAGAACGCGCTGCTTCCACCTGTCCCTTATCGACGCCTTGAATCCCGGCACGGAAAATTTCGGCCACATAAGCACCACTGTTCAATGACAGCACCACAATCCCTGTAACCAGCAGTGGGAAACTGAACTTGCCATTAAAGAACAATTCGGCGATGATGCTCGCCACACCAAAATGCCATAAGAAAATCTGTACATAAAGTGGTGTGCCGCGAAGCGCTTCAATATAAACATTCGCGATTGCTTTGAGCACACGATTTCGGCCCATCTTCATCAGTGCCATAAGCAGACCAATGATGATTCCGAAGAAAACGCCGCAGACCGTGAGGAACAAAGTGGTCCCAGCGCCTGGAATAAGCTTAGGCAGCACATCAAAAAATGCTGTAAAAAAATCGCCCATTTTATCCTCCTTTATGGAATAAACGCAAAGAATGAGATGCAGTTATCTCTGCATCTCATTCTTATCTCACTTGTTAAAAATATTATTCAGCGCCGCTCATGATATCAGCAACGGCATCTTTTGCGCTGCCATCCTTCACGGATTCTGGAACATCCAGTTCATATTTCGCGCAAAGTTCATCAAACTTACCGTTTTCGATGACATTGGCAAGACCTGCATTGATCTTATCAAGCAGTGCCTGATTGTCTTCGTCAACAACAATGCCATAGTAATCAGCAGAATATGGTTCGCCGGTAAGCTTCACTTCATCTGCATGATCCTTCAGATAGGACTGTGCAACTGGAATGTCGATGATAATCGCATCGCAGCCGCCAGTCAGCAGATCCTGTACGCAGGTGTTATAGTTGTCAAGCAATTTTGCAGTAGCGGTACCAGCTTCTTCAAGAGCGGTTGCTTCATCTGCACCAGTTGTACCGATCTGAGCAGCAACGGTCTTGCCCTGGAGATCGTCAGCGCCGGTAATGTCACTGTCCGCTGCAACCATGATGCCAAGAGAAGCATCCATGTATGGGTCAGAGAACAGAACATTGTTACGTTTAGGGTCGAAACTCATGCCTGCAGCAATGGCATCAATCTGGCCAGTGGTCAGCGCACCGATCAAAGCATCAAATTCCATGGATTTGAATTCTACATCGAAGCCCTGATCTTCACCGATGGCCTGCATCAGGTCAAGGTCAAAACCGGTCATGTTGCCTTCGTCATCCTGATATTCGAATGGTGCGAAGGTTGGGTTGGTCCCTACAACGACAACGTTGGAAGATTCGCTGGAGGCACTGCCTTCAGCAGCTGAACTGCCAGAAGCAGCATCGTTGCTGCCGCCACCGCAGCCAGCCAACAGCGTAACAGCCATAGCAGCTGTTAACAACATAGCTATCCACTTTTTGTTTTTCATGATATCTCTTCTCCTCTAATTTGTAATAGATAAAACATATACGGTTATTATAGAGCGACGTGTATATTTTTTCAATCACTTTCTGACCATTCTCAGCATAATTTAAGGTTTTTTACCGTCTCTCAGCAATCTATTAGCAATGTCTATGCATAAAGCGCTGCATACCGTGCATATTAGCGCAGTGCGCTCGCCAATGTCACACTTTGCACCTGCTTGACACCAGCACGGCGCAGCGCACGTGCACATGCGAGCAGAGTGCTGCCTGTCGTCATGACGTCGTCCACGAGAAGCACACGTTGGCCGCGAATCAGCGATTGTTTCTTCTCAGGCACGGCAAAAGCCTGAGCCACGTTTTGCATACGCTCCGTCTTCGATAGCCCAACCTGGTGACGCGTGTTGACCACACGCAGCAGCCAGTCGTCGTGCAATGGCAGCTGCCAAGCGCGGCTCAGCTCGCGCGCCAAGAGCAGGCTTTGATTATAGCCGCGCTCGCGCAGGCGCGCTTTATGCAGCGGCACGGGAACGATCGCATCAACCAGCGGCGCTGGCCAATACGCAGCGAGCACGCCAAAGCCTTCCGCCCGCCATGGCTCGCCGTGATATTTAAAGCGCAGAATGGCCTCACGCACCGTATCTGTATAAGGAAGGAAAGCAGTATTGCCCAAGTAATATGCCGGCCAATCGCGGCACGTGTCACAAACCGGTGCTCGCGAGCCAAAATGCCCGCAGCGCCGACACTGTCCTTCCAGCTCGGCAAAGCGCCGCCAGCGTGTCAAACACGCCTCACAAACAGTCAGCGTTTCCGTTCTTTTTTCACAGAGCACACACATGCTGGGATTGGGGAAGATCACATTCAGCAGTTTTCTCCACACGAACCGGCACCTCCTTTGCCACACAACGACCATCATTGCATTTAGCGTAAACCACTGTCACCCATCTTGCAAGGAAATTCAAGAAAGCGTATAATTATTTTATTCTAGGATTACCACAAGGAGGAAACCCATGCCTACATTGACAGAAAAAATTCTCGCTGCCCATCTCACCGATGGTGAAATGAAACCGGGCAACGAAATCGGATTACGCATCGATCAAACCCTCACCCAGGATTCCACTGGTACCATGGCGTACCTGGAACTGGAAGCAATGGGCATTGACCGTGTAAAAACAGAACGTTCTGTGGCCTACATCGACCACAACATGCTGCAGAGCGGTCCTGAAAACTTTGACGACCACCTGTTCATTCAGAGCGCTGCTGAAAACTTCGGCATCACCTACAGCCGCCCAGGTAACGGCATTTGCCATCAGGTGCATCTTGAAAACTTCGGCATTCCTGGCAAAACCCTCATCGGCTCTGACAGCCACACCCCTACTGGCGGCGGCCTCGGCATGATCGCTATTGGCGCCGGCGGTGTTGATGTTGCCGCAGCTATGGCTGGCCGCAGCTACTACATCACCTGCCCAGACGTTATCGAAGTACGCCTGACCGGCAAACTGCGCACCGGTGTTTCTGCAAAAGACATCATTCTCTATGTTCTGCAGCAGGAAACCGTTAAAGGCGGCGTCAACAAAGTGTATGAATATACCGGCGACGGCGTAGCCACCCTCTCCGTTCCTGAACGTGCAACCATCACCAATATGGGTGCTGAACTGGGTGCTACCTGCTCCATCTTCCCTAGCGATGAAAACACCAAGGTTTACATGGATTCCATGGGCCGCGGCGATCAGTGGGTGCCACTGGCTGCCGACGATGATGCTGTTTATTTCAAGACCATCAACGTCGACCTCTCCACCTTGGAACCAATGACCGCTTGCCCACACAGCCCAGACAAGGTTGTCACCGTTGAAAGCCTTGCCGGCATGAAGATCAATCAGGTTGCCATCGGCAGCTGCACCAACTCTTCCTACCTGGATCTGGCACGCTGCGCGGCCATCCTCAAAGGTCAGAAGGTTGCTGAAAACGTCAGCCTCGTTATTTCTCCAGGGTCCCGCACCATCCTTAAGCAGATGGCTTCTGATGGCATTCTCTCCATCTTCCTCGAAGCTGGCGCCCGTATCCTCGAATGCGGCTGCGGTCCTTGCATCGGCATGGGCCAGGCCCCTAACACCGACGGTATCAGCCTGCGTACCTTCAACCGCAACTTCTTTGGCCGCAGCGGCACCAAGAGCGCTCAGGTTTACCTCGTCAGCCCTGAAACGGCAGCCATCTCTGCCATCACTGGCGTATTAACCAGCCCTGCCGGCGACACCCGCTTGGAAGGCATTCAGGTTCCTGAACGTTATGACCGTGACGACCACCTCTTCATCTTCCCTAGCGATGAAAAGATCGGCCACACCCCACTGGTCAAAGGGCCAAACATCAAGGGCGTGCCACTGGGTGAACCTGTTCCTGAAACCTTCACCGGCAAAGTTGCCGCTTATTTGGAAGACAACATCACCACTGACCACATCATGCCTTCCAACGCCAAACTGCTGCCATTCCGTTCCAACATTCCTCATCTGGCAAACTTCTGCCTCACCCCTTCCGATGCAGATTTCCCAAGCCGCTGCCAGGAAATGCAAGGCACAGAATACGCACCAGTCATCGTTGCTGGCGAAAACTATGGCCAGGGTTCCAGCCGTGAACACGCAGCCCTCGCACCACTCTATCTCGGTGTCAAGGCCGTTATTGCCAAGAGTTTTGCACGTATCCACAAAGCAAACCTCATCAACAACGCCATCCTGCCATTGACCTTCAAAAATCCAGCCGACTACGACGACTTCAACCTCGGCGATGTGCTCAGCTTCTCTGATCTGCCAGCACAGGTCAAGGCACGCAGCGTAACCGTGAAGAACGAAAACACCGGCAAGACCTACGAACTCGCCCTCGAACTTGGCGAACGTCAGGAACGCCTCCTGCTCGAAGGTGGTCTTCTCACATCCATCAAGCACGGCAAATAATTCATCCTCACAAGAGCTGTCGCATCAGTGACAGCTCTTTTTTTGTAAGCAACAGCCAGCTCTCTTACCGAAGTTCATCGATAAGAGCGCTGGCTGTTTTTTTATATTTCGCCTATCTTTTTTCCAGTCTCGATTGTTATGATAAGTAGAGCGCGATGTTGAATCGCTTGCCAAAACGTTTTGACTGCTCAGGTGAAAGGAGGGCATCGTGGACACTGATTTTCTCATCATCCGAAAAATGAAACAAGGCGATGAAGCGGCGCTGGACGCTTTTGTGCGCAAATATTACAGCGATATTCTCAAATATTGCACCTTCCACAGCAGCGACCAGCGCGAGGCGGAAGATTTAACGCAGGAGACCTTTGTCCGCTTTTTCGCCAAGCTCTCCGAATACCGCTACCAAGGAAAAACCAAAAACTATCTTTATACCATCGCTGCCAATCTCTGCCGCAATCAGTGGAAGAAACAGCAGCCGCTGCCAACAGATGACGCCCAGCTTGCCAGCCATCTGACTGACACCAATCAGGAGGAAAGCACCACCACGCATTTGCTTCTGGAGTGGGCGCTGGGCCAGCTGTCTGCAGAGCAGCGCGAGGTGATCATCCTGCATTACTACCAGGGACTGAAACTGCGTGAGATTGCTGACGTGCTTGAAATCGGCCTGCCGCTGGTAAAATACCGTCTGCGTCAGGCAAAAATCCAGCTCAGCGAACAACTTGGAAAGGAGGCCGTCAACCATGACACTTAATGAACTGCTTAAAAACGATGCCCAAGGCTTTGCCCCAACAGTGCAGGAAACGCATATTTCTGCCACGATTGCCGCGGCACGCGCCAGTTTTATCCAGGCAGAAGCCGAAACGCCGCTGCCATTCCACATCTTTCTGCGTGCGCAGCTGCAGCTGATTCAAAAACGCTGGTGGCTGGCACAGGGCGCACTGCTGCTAGCGCTGGCGCTGGCGCTGCCCAGCCTGAGTGCCTTCACACTCTGCCGCAGCCTGGCCGTTGCAGCAGCACTCTTTGTGATTCTGCTGGTGCCCGAATGTGCCAAGAACCGCACCTATGACTGCTTAGAGATTGAATGCACCACCTACTATTCACTGCGCCACATTTACGCGGCGCGGCTGCTGCTTTTCGGTTTGGTAGACATCGTTCTGATCACAGGCTTTTGCTGCGCCGCAGCCTG
This sequence comes from uncultured Peptococcaceae bacterium, assembly GCA_937976375.1. Classification (GTDB taxonomy): domain Bacteria; phylum Bacillota; class Peptococcia; order Peptococcales; family Peptococcaceae; genus UMGS1590. Next base: position 21,948 of record CALJRU010000028.1, read on the forward strand.
GGTCTACGCGCTCCCGTTTTTTACATTGCTGACCCAGTTTCTGCTGCCGCTGACGGTCACCGCCGGCCTCTGTTTTGCCATTCTCGCAGACAGGCGCGGCAATGGCCCCTTCGCCATCGTTGTCTGTCTGCTGACCAGCGGCGTCTGGTGGCTGCTGCTGCTCAACGACCGCCTCTATCAAGCGATCACTGTGCCAATATGGCTGATGTTGTTTATCGTCAGTCTGGCTTTTCTTGTAGTTGTCATCCATCGCTGGATGACGGCATCAACCAAACAATGGGAGGGATCCTTACATGGAACTCTGTATGACTGATCTTACAAAACGCTTCGGTGATTTCACCGCTGTGGATGGTGTCACACTGACCATGACCACCGGCGTCTATGGCCTGCTTGGCCTCAACGGTGCTGGCAAAACCACGCTCATGCGCATGCTCTGCACCCTGCTGACGCCCACGCGCGGCCAAATCACTTTCGACGGACAGGACATTTTCAAGATGGACGCGTCCTATCGCAGCCTGCTCGGCTACTTACCGCAGGAATTTGGTTTCTACCCAGATTTCACCGTTCATGACTACCTGCTCTACATCGCCGCCATCAAGGGCATGCGCCCAGCAGTGGCCAAAGAACGCGTGCACACTCTGCTGCACCAAGTTGGCCTGGACAACGCCGCCAAACGCAAGATGAAAAAGCTCTCCGGCGGCATGAAACGGCGCGCCGGCATTGCGCAGGCCATGCTCAACGACCCGCGCATCCTCATCCTTGATGAACCAACGGCGGGCCTCGACCCAAACGAACGCATCCGCTTCCGCAACCTCATCAGCGAGCTCTCAGAAAACCGCTTGGTGCTGCTGTCGACTCATATCGTCAGCGATGTCGAGTACACCTGCGGCGAGATCTGGCTCATGAACGCCGGGCGCATCGTCGAACAAGGCAGCGCTGAGGACCTGATCCGTTCAATGCGCGACCAGGTGTGGCGGCTCACAGTGCCGCGAAACGACGTCGCCGCCTATGCAGCGCGCTTCAAAGTGGCGAATATCAAAGCAGGGCACGACAGCGCCGAACTGCGCATCGTGTCACCGGTCAAGCCTGGTCCTGATGCCATGCTTGAAACAGCGACATTGGAAGATGTTTTTCTCTATCACTTTGGCGAAGCAGGAGGCGACGACAATGGGACGTTATGAGCTGAAAAAAATCTTTTGCCGCACCGGCGGCAAGGTGGCGCTGCTTGTGCTGGCGATTGGTCTGGCGGTGATTTGCTACGCGGCCACCCTGCACGTGTCCTACACCGACGCCAATGGCGATTCCCTGAGCGGAACGGCGGCAGCCCGCGCTTTGCGCGACACCCAAGCAGAATGGAGTGGCCCCATCGACGAGACCATGCTGCGCAAAGCGGTTGCCGTCAACCAGACGATCATCGCCTCCGACGACTACCAATCCGACGATGTGCAACGCCAAAACGCCGCCTACTCCCACACCCAGGGTTATGAAACAATTCGCAACCTGATCGCTCAAACCTTCGAAGGCTTCAACAATTACAACTACTTTCTCATTGACAGCGTCGATCCCGACGAAGTCGGGCAGCTCTATGAACGTCGTGTGCAAAATCTGAAAGACTGGCTCGCCCGACCGGACATAAACTTTTCCCCCGCTGAACAATCCTATCTCATCGAGCATTACGAAGCATTGGATACACCCCTGGTCAACAGCTACAAAGAAGGGTGGGACACGCTCATTTATTACGCCCCTACACTGATCCTCTTTCTGATGTTTGTCATCGTCTTTCTGGTTTCCGGCATCTTCCCTTGCGAACACCGCTGGAAAGCCGACGCCATCTTTTTCTCCAGCTGCATGGGCCGTAATAAGGCTGTCCGCGCAAAAATCGTCGCCGGGCTATCCACCGTGACTCTGCTTTACTGGCTCGCCATTGCGGTCTATACGGCGGTGCTGCTGCTCCTGCTCGGCTCCGACGGTGCTCAAAGTGCTTTTCAGCTGTTAAAATGGAAAGCCTTTTACAACATTACCATCGGGCAGACTTATCTTCTCACCATCGTTGGCGGCTACCTTGGCATCCTCTTTCTTTCGCTGCTTGCCATGTTTGTGAGCGCCGCCAGCGGCTCCCAGATTGCAGGCGTAATTGTGCCCTATGTGCTCGTGCTCGCCGCCAATTTTCTCAACAGCCTGCTGTCCAGCTGGGAAGTGCTGCCGAGCATCCTTGGCCTGCTGCCCGATCAGCTTTTGCAGCTTGGCCAGGTACTGGACGATTTCAACCTCTACAGTGTGTTCGGGCACATCACCGGGTCTGTGCCGATCCTCTTTGTTCTTTACGGCATCCTTTCCCTTCTGCTTCTGCCGCTCATGTACCACATCTACCGCAAAACCACTGTGCGCTGACGCAAACAGCCCTCGCTCATCAAAAGCGAGGGCTGTTTTTCTATTTTCTTCCTATTAAAAGCTTAGCACCATCCATGCGCATGAGCGCGGCCTTGCCACGGCTGGTAAAGAGACCGTTCGTGGTCTCAATCAGCTGCACTTCTTCATAGCCAAGAGCACGCAGCTGCGCCGCAAACGCCTCCATGTCGCCATACTTGCTGCGCGGCATGATGTCATGAAGCACAAAAAGGCCGCCTTTTTTCAACACGCGCAGCGTTTCCAAGAGCAACGCCTGATGATCCTCAGTGGGGATGTTATGATAAACAAAGTTGCTGGTCACAGCATCAAAATATTCGTCGGAAAAATCCAGCCTGCGTGCATCACCAGTGCAAAAACTGACATTGCTGACGCCTTCCAGGCGCGCATTGTGTTCGCAAACGCTACGGTTATACGCATAGTTCTTGCTCCAAAGGTCGACACCAATCATCCGTGCCTGAGAATTGCGTTTGGCACAGGCAATGGTCAGTGCGCCGCTGCCACAGCCCACATCCAAGCCGCAGCCGCCTTCCGGCAGCTCCACACAGGCGCTGACGCCAGTCAGAATGCGTCGCGCCACACCCTTCTCATTGTTGTATGAAAACGCATGAGTCAACACCGCCGCCCAGGTCGTAAGTACCGTCATCAACAGCGTTGCCACGCCCGTAAACAGCCTCACTCCTCGCCCGCTTTTTCGCGTCAACACCCAAGCAATAGCAGCCGCACAGAAACTGCTGCTCGCTACGCCCATCGGCACCAGCCAACTCGGCAGCCAATTTTTATAATCTATTTTTTCTTTCATCGTCCACCTCGAAAACCATTTTGAATTTGCAGCCAAAGCCGCCATGTCCTCAGTGTAGCACGCCGGCAAGGCAGCAACAAGGCGTGATCGTCAGACCCACCCCTCAGCTTCAGTTGCCAGCTCCCTGTGCACCTTGAAAGCCATCCACGCAGTGATCATCGCCGTCAACACATCGGCCAATGGCTGGGCATAGAGAATTCCGTTCACGCCCCAGACCATCGGCAGAGAAAGAATCAGCGGCAAAAAGCAGATGCCCTGGCGGCAAGCACCCAGAAACAAGCCAGCCCGTCCTTTGCCAAGGGCCAAAAACAGCGACGCATACACCGTATGAAAGCCAAACAGCATGAACGACAGCCCATTCGCCGCCAGCGTCTTTGCACCCAGGCGGACAATCTCCTCCTGGCCGTTGGCAAAAAGCGTCATGATTGGCGTCGACAGCATTGCTGCCAATAAGCCTGTCAGAACGCAGAACGCACTGGACCAACGGCATGCGCAGAAAATAGCTTCTCGCAACCGTGAAAAGTTTTTCGCCCCATAGCTGAATCCTGCCACCGCCTGAAACCCTTTCAGAAAGCCAAACACCACCAGTGTCCCCATGGCCGTGATGCGCGTAACGGCGCCCATGCTGGCAATCAATGCATCCCCATACGGATTCGCTGCCCGATTAATGAGAACAATCGACAGACTGGTCAGCAGCTGAAACACCAGCGTCGGCACACCGATCTTCAAAATTTCTGCCATGATGCGGCGGCTTAGTGAAAAATGTGTGATGCTGAAGGAAAACGCACTCTTTCCACGAAAAACGAACCACAAATACACCAGCGTCGACGCCATTTGAGACACAACGGTGGCAATGGCTGCACCTGCTACACCCCACCCCAGGCCATAAATGCACAGCGGGTCCAGGCCAATATTTAACACTGCCCCCAAAAGCATGACACACATGGTGGTCTTTGCGGCACCTTCACTGCTCACGATGTTGTTCATCGTTACATTAAATACATTGAAAAGGCAGGAAATCACATAAATGCGCGCGTAAGTCAATGCGTATGGCAGAATCGTCGCCGTGGCACCCAGCGACGATAATAGCGGTGCCATAAAAACCGTCGTCCATGCGATCACCACAGCGCCCAACAATACACTGCTGAACAACGCCGTGCTGGCGACCTGGTTGGCCAGCGCCCGATCGCCGCGCCCCAAAAGCCGCGACAGAAACGACGCTGCCCCATTTCCAAACATCAGCCCCAGCCCAACAATCACCTGTCCTAACGGAAAAACAATAGAAACAGCTGCCAGCTGCCGCTCACCAAGACCACTCACAAAATACGCATCCACCAGATTGTACAGTGCATTGATCAGCATGCCAATCATAATCGGAATGCCCAACGCCATCAACGCCTTAGCCAGCGGCGCACGTCCCAAAAGTTCCAATTTATTTGTCGAATTGCTCATCGTCGTACTCCTTTCATCTAAAACATACTACTATAATTTATAGCATAGCCATGCGTTGCTCATGCTACTATAAATTACAGTAGTTGTCAAGCAGATTTCTTTTTTGAGCCCTTCTTGACAAAAACCACGAATCTAAATACTATAATTTATAGTGAACAGCATCGCACACGACAGGCTGTAGAAAGGAGCAACTTATGTCCACCATTGACCTAATCGTTTTGGGTATGCTGAAAAAAGAACCGCTGAGCGCCTACGACATTCAAAAACTCGTCGAGTATCGAAACATTTCCCGCTGGGTAAAAATCAGCACGCCCTCTATTTATAAAAAAGTGATCCAGCTCGAAAAGAAGGGACTGATCTCCGGCACCGCCGTCAAAGAAGGAAAAATGCCGGAAAAAGTCGTCTACACCTTGACCGACGCTGGACACGCCGAATTTGAACGGCTGATGGTCAGCATCGCAGCTCAGCCCATTCATCTGTTTTTGGATTTCAACGCAGTGATCGTCAATCTCGACGCGCTGCCACCAGAAGAACAGCAGGCACGCCTCGCCGATATTGAAAAAAACGTTGGCATTCTCAAGGCCTATCTCGAAGACAACCTCACCGAAAAAGAACAGCTGCCGGAAATTCCAGCAACCGGCCTCGCCGTGCTCAAACAGCAGCTGATTCTCGCCAACGCCATTGAGGAATGGCTGATGTCTCTCAAAAATATCAATCAACCTTAGACTTCTCACTGCTTTCACGACGATAAAAAACCTTTGTTGTACAGAAGCACGCAGGCATACTATAATTTTTAGTACAGACTTTGCTGCAACGAAGGAGGAAGAAGATGGAAGAAGAAAAGGTTTCTCTATGGAAATTGTTCTGCGCCACATTTACACTGAGCGCGTTCACGTTCGGCGGTGGGTACGTCATTATCTCACTGATGAAGGATCGCTTTGTGGATAAATACCACTGGCTTGAAGAAAACGAGATGTTGGATATGGTCTCGATTGCTCAGTCAGCGCCAGGGCCAATCGCCGTCAACGGCTCAATCATCACGGGCTACAAACTGCGCGGCATTCTTGGTGCCTTGGCAACGACGTTTGGCACAGTATTGCCACCGTTTTTAATCATTTGCGTGGTATCCTTGTTTTACGATGCCTTTGCGGATAATTTTGTGGTCAGCGAACTGTTGGAAGGCATGCAGGCTGGTGTCGGTGCGGTCATTGCTTCTGTGGTCTACGACATGGCTGCCGGTGTGGTCAAAGGGCGCTCTCCTTTTGCTGATGTGATTATGGTCATTGCTTTCATTGCTACTTGCGTCTTCAAAATCAGTGTTGTGGACATTGTCATCGCCTGCATCATCCTCGGCATTATCCGTACCCTGCTCTTAAAAAGGGAGGGGAACCAATGATTTATTTGCAATTATTTATTAGCTTCTTTAAAGTTGGGTTATTCAGTTTCGGCGGCGGTTATGCCGCCTTGCCACTGATTCAGGATCAAATTGTGACCAATAATAGCTGGATCAGCATGGAAGAATTTACCCACTTAGTCACTATTTCTCAAATGACACCTGGTCCTATTGCCATCAATGCAGCCACTTTTGTCGGCATCAAAGTAGCTGGCCTTCCTGGCGCTGTGATGGCAACCATTGGCTGCATCGCGCCATCGTGCATCATTGTCACCATTCTGGCGATTCTCTATCTCAAATACCGCAACGCCAGCGGCCTGAAAAGCATTCTCAGCACACTGCGTCCGGCTACAGTGGCACTTATTGCCTCTGCTGGCGTCTCCATCTTAATTACAGCCTTTTGGGGAACAGATGCAATCATTGATTTCGCTCAGACCAATTGGCTCATGATCGCCATTTTTGCACTGTGCTTTGTGCTTTTGCGCAAAACCAAACTTGGCGCAGTGCCGACCATGGTGCTGGCTGGCATCATCAATCTCTGCCTAGCACTGCTTGGCATTGGATAAAAAAATGCTCCCCAGTTTGGGGAGTTTTTTTATTGAACGCTGGTTAATTTTTCGGCCTCTTTTACTAACGACGCATCACTGGTTTTTTGATGCTCTCAGCGCTATACTGAATTCAACAGGTACCTGAACATCCACAGGAGGAATCCACTATGAACATTGCCGAACAAATCCGCAATTATCGTAAAGAAAACGGTTTCACTCAGGAACAGGTCGCCACGATGCTTGGTGTCACTGCACCAGCAGTGAACAAATGGGAACGCGCCGTCACCATGCCGGACATCACCCTGCTGCCAGCATTAGCGCGACTGTTGAAGATTGACATGAACACCCTGTTCTCCTTTCACGAAGAACTGACCGATGTTGAAATCGCGGCCTTTGTCAACGCGCTCTACGACCAAGCCATCAACGACGATACCGCTGGAGCCTTTGCGGCCGCTGAAGAAAAAATCCGTGAATACCCACACTGCGAACGGCTCATCTACACCAGTGCCACCATGCTCAACGCAGCTTTAACCCTCTCCACCATGCCGCTGGAAGAGAAAACGATTTACGAGGAAAAAATCGCCGCCTGGTTTGAACGCAGCGCCGAAAGCGACGACGACGCTCTGCGCCTTGCCTCGCGCTGGCAGCTCGCAACCTTGGCTCTAAGCAGCGGCAATCTGGACCGCGCCGAACAGCTGATTGATCAGCTGCCAGATACCGACGCTGACAAAGACCTGCTCACCATCCGCCTGCTGGCTGCCCGCAAGGACTACGATGCCGCCGCCTTGATGAGCGAATCCCAAGTGCTCGCCAAAGTCATTGCGCTGCATTCCCAGCTGATGCAGCTGATTGAATTTGAAGTGAAAACCGGCCACAACGATGAAGCCGCCGCCATCGCTGAAATGACCAGCCGTCTGGTCACCCTCTTTGGACTCTGGCCTCATGAGGCAGCGAGTCCGCACCTCGTTCTGGCACTCGCGCAAAAAGACCGCGATGCCGCCCTACATGCCATGAGCACCATCTTCTCTGCACTTCAGGTGTCTTGGAGCTGCAGCACCCTGCCTCATTTTTATCGTCTCGCCGCTGCCGACCGACTGCCAGACATCACTTCCACCTTCACCACCGCTTTCGTGCGGGAAATGCAGTCTCAATCGGAATACGACTTTCTGCGTGATGACCCAGTCTTTCAAGAGCTGCTTTCAAACGCAGAAACAGAGAAGGCAACACTCTCCCTTTGATGCCGCCAAATGACAAGTGCTGCAAAATGTTCCGTTGAGATTCATTCTCTTGATGTTTTTTATTGAACGGTCTTGTCCTATACAATTGAAAAGTGTTATGATGAATACACGTAATCAATTTGTTTTATGGACGGGGGATTCCTATGGCACTTTTTCATGGGAGCAGACTGCGCGAACTGCGCAATAGCAAAAAAATGAGCATTGCGGAGCTGGCGAAACGCTCAGAAGTCAGTACTGGCTTGATCAGCCAAATCGAACGCGAAATGGTCATTCCTTCTGTGGTCAGCATTTGGCGATTGGCGCAGGCGCTCGATACCAATATCAATTACTTTTTCGATGAAGACGAAGCCGATGACAAAGTCATCATTCGCAAAAATGATCACCGTGTGGTGATTCTCTATGGCAACAGCAGCTATTATAAGTTGCTCAGCTCCAGTTCACCAGAACGGCTGCTCGATATGACAGAAATCACTTTAAAAAGCGGCTGCGCTTATGAGCAGACACCGCTGACACATGACGGTGAGGAATGTGGCTATGTCTTGAAAGGACAGCTCACCGTCTTTCTAAACGGCAAGGAATATGTCCTTGAAGAAGGCGACAGCATTTACTTCAACAGCACGCTGCCGCACAAATACATCAACAATGGAGATATAGACTGTGTCTCTATCTGGGCCATGACACCAGCGTTTTTCTAATAACAAAAAAGCGTTTTCCGCGATTGGATCGCGGAAAACGCTTTTTTTATTGAAGCACTTGCTGTATCACTCGATGCCAGTTTTTATAAGCGATTTTTTCGACGTCTTCTTCGCTGAAACCAGCTTGGCGCATTTTTTCCATAAGCGTTGGCACCTGCAGGCAGTTTTCCAGCCCTTCAGTCGCAGCATTCACTTCGCTGCTAAAGCTGCCGGCGGTCTCATCTGCAAGAAAATCGGTGAAATCAAAGCCAAAGGCAATGTGATCAACACCAATGAGATCTGCCATGTACAACGCATGTTGAATCAGCTGATCGCTGGTCTGCAGCGCACGGTCACGGCTGATAAATTCATTGAAGGCATTGAGTCCCACAAAACCGCCGCTTTCGGCGATGGCCTTTAACTGATCGTCACGAAGATTGCGCGGTACATCAGCCAATGCACGCACATCAGAATGAGACGCAATGATTGGACAGCTTACTGTGTCGACCACACCCCAAAACGATTTTTCATTGAGATGCGACACATCAACGATCATGTGCTTGGCTTCCATGTGACGCAGCATTTTTTTACCAGCTTCCGTCAAACCATGATCGGGATTACCGCCAGCGCCCGAGGCCAGGCAATTCTCTTCATTCCAGGTCAGCATGGCATGACGCAGTCCAAAGTCATACAAAGCGTCAAGCTTATCGGTGTCTTCGCCGATGGCACTCAGCCCTTCTGCCCCTAATAGAATGTAAAAGTTGCCCGCTGCTTTAGCAGCTTCTATGTCTGCCATGTTTCGTACCATAACGGCACCTTGGCACTCATCCATTTCATCTTTAACCGCAACCAAGAGCTGCTCTAAGCGTTTTGCATAGTTGCTGGTGTACGGCGGGTCAATCCAAAGCACTGCGCAGCTTCCTTCTATGCCGCTTTTCTTCAATCGTTCCAGATGATGGTGTTCGAGAACGTGTGTTTCTCCCTCCAGCCTTTTCACCAACACATCTGTAAAAATATCCGTATGTCCATCAAATACCACAAAATCATCTTCTTTCTTAACTATATTATCATCATTTTCTGACCCTGCACGCATCAGCCGCCTAAAATCTGACCAACAAAAGTGCCCGCATAGGTCCCGATAATGTAGCCGAAAGTACCTACCAGCATGATCGGCCCAACAATATTGATCCATCCTTTAGAAATCGCCATGGCTGCCGCTGTGGTTGGTCCCCCAATGTTTGCATTGGAAGCAACAATGATTTCTTCAAGATTGAATTTGAACAATTTCCCAAAAACAAAGCAAACGAGCATGTTGATGGCAATGATAATGGCACAAAGAACAAAGAGCAGTGGCGCTTCACGCAGAATCTGTGGAATAGATGCTGGCACCCCGATGACAAAGAAGAAAAGATAGATCAGATATGTGCCCAATTCCTGTGTGCCAGATGTTTCTTCGAGCTGTTTCGAAAAAGCTGTTGCAACGATCATCGCAATGGTCGTCATGATCAAATATTCATTGCCGAAGAGCCCGTTCAACATGCTGAATAAAACGTTAGACGTCGGAATGGCTTCTGCCAAGAATCCCGCAATGATCTTAGAAATCCAAACAATGATGGCACTGATCGCCACATCGACAGCAATGTCACGCAGAGAGATCGGTTTGCGATCCCAAAAAGCTGCAGCGAGGGTTTTTGCTTCATCACTGACGCCAATATTTTCTACCATATCCATGTGTGGGTGTTTATAGTGCTTGCGGAAAAACTGGATTCCAGGGATTGCAATTAAGACAAAGAAATAAATGGCCATCATGCAGTTATCTGCCACCGTTGCCGCTGCAATCATTTCGCCAGGCACATCAAATGCCTTCGACAGCGCTGCAAAGTTAACACCACCGCCAATGTAAGTCCCTGTCATGGTACCAGCAAGCTCTGCCAAATATGGAATGTGTCCCTGCAAAACGTAAAAGCCAGCTACAGCACCAAATGCAGTCCCGCATGCTCCGATCAAAAACATGATCAAGAGTTTTCCAGAATCACGCCAGATCTTACGCATATCACACTGCATCAATAAAAGTGGAATGGCAAGTGGCACCACATAACCCCATACAATATCATCAAACCATGGTGCATGTGTTGGTATAATATTAAAATTGGTCAGAACCAAAGCACCAATCAAAGCAATGATGGCACCAGAGATTTTTGACGCCCATGTAAAACGCTGTTCGGCCCAAATTGAAACAGCAACCCAGCCGCAGGTAATAGCCATGAGTGCCCATGTGTTGTCTGCACTGATTAATGTTGTTCCCATGATTTTCTCCTCCCGTTTTATCCGTGCTTTTGATGAACATCGAATAAAGCTTCCGTTTTCTTTGTAGCAAGTATTTTCTGAAAAAACGCTGTGCACATTCCTGACGTCTTTTCACTTTCAAGATAATGAACTGGATATTCACTATCTTGAATCATTGTCAATATATTAAACCCTCTTTTTCATAATGTCAATAATTTTATTGAAATTATTTCAATATTTTGAACGCCCGACTCTTCTTGTATCACACAATCGTAAACCTTTCCTGACATTTATCTGGTTTTCAAAATTATTTAATATCATATTGCCTTCAAATACACTTTCATATAAAATAGAGCGAGAACCTCGGTAGAGGCGAATGAAATGGAGGGTTTCCCTTGAATAATTTTGTGATCAGCTGCTGTACCCCGGTCGACTATTCCCGCGAAGCCATGAAGGCGCTCAATGTCGAAACGGTTTATTATCATGTCATATTAGACGGTAAAGATTATCTCGATGATTTTGGCGAGAGCATCAGCCCGGAACAACTGCATCAATATATGGTCGATGGCCATGACGTAAAAACTTCACAGGTCAGCGTCGGAGAATACAAGGCATTTTTCCGCCCATTTCTTGAAGACGGCAAAGATATCCTCCATATTTCTGTTTCCAGCGGCATCTCTGGCACATACAATTCTGCCACACTGGCAGCGCGTCATCTGCTGGAAGAATTTCCTGAACGCAAGCTCATCGTCGTGGATTCGCTCAGCGGTTCTGTCGGCTATGGCATGATTGTGGAGGAAGCGGCTCATCTGCGCGATGAAGGAAAAAACATCGAGGAAATTCGTGATTGGATCGAAGAGCATCGCCAGAGCATGCAGCATTATTTCTTTTCAACCGACCTCAGTTACTTTATAAAGGGCGGTCGCATTCCACGCTATGCAGGCATCCTCGCACAGAAAATGAAGATCTGCCCAGTCATGGTCGCCAACACCAAAGGTGAAATCGTCATGAGCGATAAAATTCGCACCCGCAAAAAAGCAATCCAGCGCATTGTCGAACGCATTGGTGAAGTGGCGATTGATGGCTATAACTACAACGGCAAACTTATGATCTCCCATTCAGACTTGGCTTCAGCGAAAGAAACGGCAGCCCTTATCCGTGAAAAATTTCCAAAGCTGATCGATCTTGTTATTCGCCCACTGGGCGCCACGTTCAGCGGTCACAGCGGCCCTGGCTGTGTATGCATCTGTTTCTGGGGCAAAGCACGCGTGCAATAAATATTGACCGAACCTGCGGCATTGTCAATCTTGCCGCAGATTTTTTATAAAAAAAGAGGCTTGGAGCATCTGCTTCAAGCCTCTTTGCTTTTGCAATTTATGTTATGCAGCAACGTCGGTATTTTCATTGGCGCTGCCGGTGTCGGTTGCTGCACCGCTGTCAACAGTGGTTGACTGTTGGCTGCTGCTATTGTCCTGCTGTTCTGCTGCTGAATCTTGCGCAGCAGTGCTTTGATCGGTCGTCATTGCGGTACCATCATTGGTACTGCTGTTGTCAGTGGTTTGGACAGATTCTGTGGACTGAGTGGAAGCAGCATCACTGGTTGTGTCAACAACACCTGTGGTTGAATTTTGATCGCCGCTGGCACTATCGGAGCCACCGAAAACGCTGCGCAGCCAGTCAAAGAAACTGTTGATAATGTCCTGCAATTTTGCCAGGAAGCTCTGTCCTTCATCGCTGTGCAGGTAGTCACTGGCCTGGCCAATCAGGCTGGATACATTATCCGCTAAAGAATCCCAATCAATATCGAGTTTAGAAAGTTGGTTGATCAAATCAAGAAGCTGTTGATACTGTTCATCGGTCAAGGTGATCCCCAACTGCTGAAGCACCTGGTCAACAATGCTTTGAACTTCTTCCGGTGTTTCTGGTTTTTGTTCTGCAATCTCCTGCTTAATGGTGTTGATCAGATCATTGGCCTGATCGTCACCAATTTCCTGACCAAGCTCAGCGTTGGTCACAAGCTCCTGCGTAGCAGCCTGCTTAACATCTTCGCTGATCTGTTCGCCGGTAGAGACTTCGTAAGCCTTCATGATCCCAGTCAGCGCACCAGTACCGCTGACTTCGATTGGCGCTGTGATCTGTACATCGGCATCATTGATGCCAGCAGTAAGGATAGCGCTCTTATACGCATCTGGCGTTACATAGTTGATATTATGCGTGGTAACATTCACGCCACTACCTTTCTTGGTATAAGTAATCATCGCACAAGAATTGGTACTGTTGCCAATCTGAGCATCTGGCACCTTACCACTAAGATACTGACGTTCTTCAGAAATATCAACATCAATTATCTGTGCATTTTCATTAGCACCAAAATACTGTAAGACTTCCTGGCGCTGCTGTTCATTCAAGTTTGTCCCAATGGTGACAATCTGATCCCCGACGGCAGCGTCGGCATAGGCAGCCACTGGCATAACCAGAATGCCCATCAGCACAAGGGCTGAGATAAATTTCTTTTTCATAATTTTCCTCCATGTCAATAAAAATCGCTTCTTGACATCGCTACTATAGCACACCAAAGCCGCAGAAACATAGCGAATTGGTAACAAAATCTTAAACTTTTTCTTTAATTCTTTGGGGAATCCGCTGAATAATCAGTGTCACAATCGCTAAAATGATAAACTTATCCGCAAAATCGGTAAACACTTGTACCACAAAGACGCTGATCAACAATGGCAAATGCAAGACACCATACAAAACCTGCACAATATAGGCTGAACTGGCAGATGTAATCCCACCAAAGACAAAGGCGCTTACAATGGAGCTAACCACCGATGCCGGAAAACCAACCACCAGCGCTTTCACCACCAATGGCAAACGCGCCATCTTAGGCTGGCGCAGCAAGCTTGCAAACAAAGCCACTGTAATGCCATTAGGAATAAACGGAATGGCAAACGGATCGTAACTTGCATTCAATAAACTCGACAGTACCGCACAAGGCACTGCATAAAAAGGGCCGCAAAATACTGCCACAAAGATGGTGCCAAAAGTGTCGCCATAAATCGGCAATCGTGTCACCATAACAAGAAAACTGCCAAGGATGTTCAAGCAGACCCCTAATGCGGCAAATGACAAACGCACCGTTCTCTTTCGTTCTACCGTCATGGAATCCACCCTCTTCCTTGAGCGCCGCCGCCAAATGAATGATTTGACAGAAGCATCTTTTTTCCTGCACAAAAAGCCGTCAAAGATCACATACGCAAGCCCTCGTCAACGCCTGACTGAATCAGTTGATCTTCCGCAGAAATCTCATTACGGGCCAATCGTGCATAAACAATTTCAGTAAATAAGTAATACAACGCAGCAAACAATGGTACTGAGATCAACATCCCAACCAAACCGTAAAGGCTGCCGCCGATCGTAATGGCAAACAATGTCCACATGGCAGGCAGTCCAACCGAACCACCCACAACTTTAGGATAAATAACGTGCCCTTCGATCTGTTGCAAAATAATCAAAAAGATCAAAAACGTCAGCGCCTTAATTGGACTTACCGTCAAAATCAACAGCGCGCCCACAGCGCCACCAATGAACGCACCAAAAATCGGAATCAACGCACAGAACCCTGTGAGCACCCCAATCATTGGCGCATACGGCAATCGCAAGACCAGCATGCCAATGGTGCACAATGTGCCAAGGATAATCGCTTCGGTCAGCTGGCCAATAATGAAATGATAAAACTTTGCAAAACTAACCTGTGCCGCATGAACCAAATACACAGCAACACGTTTAGACAAAAATGCAAAGCAAATTTTGCGTGCCTGAACGGCCAATTTTTCTTTATTGAACAGTGCATAGATGCTGAAAATAAAGGCAACAACCACTTCCACAACGCTGGATGCCAGAGCCGCTACAAAGGTCACCGTCGACATAACCGCCGATCCCAACACCGACGTCAATTGGGTGATGCGATCGTTCAATTGGCTGTTGAGATAATTTTCCAGCGTACTCGGCGAAAGATTCTGCAGCTGATCGCTGAGATGAGCAATTGCCGGGTTATACTTTTCAAACATCGACAAGATATTGGTCAAATAATCGAAATAACTTGGCACCGCCGATACAAACAGCGACAACGACGAAATCAGCTGCGGCACAACCACACTCACAATCAAGCCAAAAATGGCCCAAACGAGAATGATGGCCAACAGCACAGAAATACCACGTTCCATTTTTTTAAAACGTGGATTTTGAATACGGCAAAACACCCGCCGCTCAAAAAAGCGCAGCGGCACATTTAATACAAACGCAATCACCACGCCAATCAAAAACGGGCGCACCAGTTTTACAAACCATCCGACAAAACTACCAACCATGTCCATATTGAACACGCCGTAGATAATCAGTGCCACCACAAAAATCAACAGCAGCACCCGTAAAACCGAAAAATTCTTTAATTCCATATTGTCTCCTTTTCACAGAAAAACATCGGGCATTATTATCTGCTATTATAACGAATTATCATTCTATATGAAACCCGTTTGTGACATTCCCATCAAATCTTAAAAAATACAATTTTTTCCTTCCTGCGATCAGGGACCCATTCCCCAACAACATCATTTTTGGTATAGTTTTATTATACACAGATCATTGCCATTCACCAATGGATAGACAAAAATTTCTAGAAATGGAGTGAAATTCTCATGACCTTCACCAAAGACTATTGGCAAAAACAAGCAGCTGCCTGCCAGGAATCTCTTCTTAATGATCTGGCGCCACTCATTGCCATTGAAAGCGTACGTGACGACGCAGCCGCCAGCGAAGAAGCCCCGTTCGGCCCTGGCCCCGCTGCTGCTTTAGATTATATGCTCAACCTTGCAGCCCGCGATGGCTTCGAAACCGAAAACATCGAACATGCCGCCGGTGTGATCCGCTACGGCAAAGGCGAAAAGATTCTCGGTCTTCTCGCCCATCTCGATGTTGTTCCGGCAACCGGCAAATGGGATACCCCGCCATTTGAAGCAACCATCCGTGACGGCCGCCTTTATGGCCGCGGCACCAGTGACGACAAGGGGCCTGCCATGGCTTGCTACTACGCTCTTAAACTTTTGCGTGACGCTGGCGTTGAACCATCCTGCCAAATCCATCTCATCCTCGGCACCGACGAAGAAAGCGGCTGGCAATGCATGGAGCGCTACTTTGCCAGCCAGCCAATGCCTGACATGGCCTTCTCACCAGATGCCGACTTCCCGCTCATCAACGGCGAAAAAGGCATCCTCGAACTGCCTGTTGCCTTCCAGCTCGCTGCTGGCGGTCGCGACGGTCAACTCACCCACTTTGATGCCGGCATTCGCTCCAACATCGTACCAGAACATGCCACCTGCACCCTGACCAGCGACCGCTGCACATCGCTTGCAGCCGCCTGGGAAACCTACCTTGGCAATAATACCGCCAATGGCAGCGCCGACGTCAGCGGCGACCAGCTCACCCTCACCTGCCACGGTCGATCCGCCCATGCCATGGAACCACAGGTTGGTCTCAACGCCGCCACCACCCTCGCCGCCTTCCTCGCCGACTATGACTTTGGCGACGCCAACGCCTTTCTGCGTTTTCTCGGCCAAGACCTGCACGAAGACTTCTATGGCCAACGCCTCGGCATCGCCCACCACGACAGCGTCATGGGCGACGTGAGTGTCAACCCTGGCATCATCCGCTGCGACGGCAAAAATGCCAGCGTCCTCATCAACCTGCGCTACCCACGCGGCACCACCAATGATGCCATCGTCAACCACATGCGCCAGCGCTACGGCACCATCATCGGTGAACCAGAAGGCATGAAAGACGTCCACTACATCCCAGCCGACGATCCACTCGTCACCACCCTCCTCGACGTCTACAGCGACCATACCGGCAACCCTGCCGAACCGCTCTCCATCGGCGGCCTCACCTACGCCCACATCATCCCTCACGCCGTCGCCTACGGCATGACCATGCCAGGCAGTGACGTCGTCATCCATCAGCCAAACGAAAGCCTCATCCTCGCCGACCTCGAAGCAGCCACCGCCATCTTCGCCGACGCAATCTATCGTTTGGTGAAATAATGACTATGCACGGATGTTGCACCCTATAAGAAACACAAAACGCCTATCCTGACTTAACCAGGATAGGCGTTCTTTATTGTCATAACTTTATGCAGTCTGTTCCCAGGCAATGAAACGCTGCAGAATGGCAGCTACCTGTGCACGTGTTGCCATGCCTTGTGGCACAAGTGTGTCGTCAGTCATGCCTCCAATGATGCCATTGCGAACAGCCCATATCATCGCTTGCTCAGCATAACCGCTAACGCTCGACACGTCACTGTAACTGTTTAAACCACCAACCACCTGTGGGCTGCCAATGTAACGATAGAGCATGGTCACCAACTGTTCACGAGTAACGTTACTCAACATATTGCTACCATCTGAAATACCTGCTTTTATTGCCCACTGACGTGCACCTTCGTACCAGTCTTCTCCAGGCGCAGCACCAGTATCATCGTCTTCATAACGCTGCAGTACAGAAACGATCATGGCGCGAGTCATCGGCTTTTCGGGTGCAAATTCGCTTGCACTTGTGCCAACAAACAAACCACGACTCGTCACATAGTCAATGTTGTTCTTTGCCCAATGGTTCGAGGCCACATCGCTGAAAGACTGAGTGTTATCAAGAATTTTCACTGTTTCTCCATCAGAAAGGGTCACAATGAGGCCATTGTTGCCAAGAACACTGTTCTTGAGAATGGTTTCGCTACCATTTTTATCCACTAGTACAGCTACTGT
Source organism: uncultured Peptococcaceae bacterium (assembly GCA_937976375.1). Classification (GTDB taxonomy): domain Bacteria; phylum Bacillota; class Peptococcia; order Peptococcales; family Peptococcaceae; genus UMGS1590. The sequence continues at coordinate 39,559 of CALJRU010000028.1, forward strand.
GCCAGGTGTCATATCCAACACAGGAATTTCCACCTGAACAGGATCATTTCCTGGCAAATCCACAGTCACGCTTGGTGCACTCGCTATGTCTTTCGACGCTTTCACGCCAACCATTGGCAAAATCACTGCCGTGTCATTTTTAGCCGCATCGCTGACAGCAGCGTCAGACAACGTCACCGATGTGTTAACCACACCATTGACATCTATAGTCGTCGATGAACTGGAGCCATTCACGTCTTCCACTGTCGTTACCGTGCTACCATCTGGCTGCGTTTCCGTATCAGTGATTGTTGCATTTGGATCAGTAACAGTCACATTGCACTGCGCCGTAAAATTACCGTCCACTGTAGCCACAGTAATTACTGCCATACCATTAGCCACAGCCGTTACTTTTCCATTGGCATCAACTGTTACTACATCAGTATTGCTCGATGTCCAACGCAGTGATTTGTTTGCGGCATTTACTGGACTGACCGTTGCCATAAGTATTTCGTTTTCACCAGGCTTCAACGCCAGCGTACGCTTATTCAATGTCACACCTGTCACAGCGCTGCCTTCCTCTTCACCCTTCACAGTCACTGGATTACCCAGCCAAGTCCCCTGCACATCAACTACGCCATTTTTATCACGAATGACCGTGCCATTGTTTGTTGCAGTGATACCTTTTGCAATAACCAAACTTTGATACGCATCAACTTCCAATGTCTTGCCTGCTGGAATTGTGAAGTCATTCGTCGGTGTCACCTTATTTCCATAAATTTTTCCGACACCGCCATTCATATTATCAACGATGAACACACCGTTCCAATTGTCTCGTCCATTTACATCACTGATGCTTTTGGTGATAATCACAGGACTACCCTCACCTGTAGAAAAAATGGTATCCCCACCACCTGCACTGGAACCAATACCACGTGCACCACCAGAAGTAACAACCGTGCCGTTCGAAATTGTAACCATTCCAACGTTTTCACCACCGATGCAAGCGTTAAGAGCGTTCTCATGAAGCTTTGCATAGATTGTTCCACCATTGATGGCAATACGACCATTAAAACAAGACGTAATCGCAGCATTTCCACCTTGTGCAGAAATACTTCCACCATTAATTTCTACATCATTACTACAAATAGCAGGCGCATCTTCATAAGAAACTGCCTTAATAGTACCACCGTCAATCTTAACGGATCCTCCACGCCCGGTTCCCCCAAGAGCAGCGCCCATCCATCCACCTTGTGCGTCAATATTTCCGCCACTGATATAAACCTTAGCAAATTCACCACCGATGCCAGTTCCTCCAAAGTAATTCGAATCACCTAATGCATTAATATTTCCACCTGAAATATTAATTGTCATCTCTTTATCACCGATAGCCGCACCGTGGCCTCCTCCACCAGTTACTGTAACATTTCCATCTTCAACGCTTACTGTTCCATATCCTCCAATACCTGTTCCGTTATATGATGTTTGAATGTTCAAATCACCCTTACCTTTGATTGTCAATATTGACTGGTCAGAGACATTCACGACCATTGGACCATTGGCATCCATGCATTCTAGATTATTTTTACTGCCATCTGCCAATATCAAGGTCAAACTGCTTCCATTCTCTACATTGATCATCGCTCTTCTACCAAACATCTTCACGCCATTTAAGGTTAACGTAGCCTGTACTGGCTCTCCTTCATCGCCGACAACAATACAGTCGTTCACAGTTCCATTAGAAGAAACCGTCACATTTGCATTTTGATTCAATTTCAAAACTTGTTTCTCGTAGCTATAGCCAGTACCTAATACATTAAAACGATTGATTTCGCTTTTATCAACAACTTTATAGTAAGACTGATTACCAACAACATCTACTGTAATCGCTTTTCCTTCATCAATAGGACTACCAAAAACCGTACCGTTCGCAAGATCCCCTCTTGCAAACAAACCACCCTCAATTTTAATCGATTCAGCATCAATTAATGGAGTATCTTCCTCCCAGTCAGGCCCTGCACCCTCCCAAAGTCCACTAGCATCGCCAAAGATCCCATTATTAATGATACAAGTCTTAGCAGCAATCTTACTTTTTCTTATATCAACACCAGTAAAACGATATACTCCTCTAAAATCCCCATTATTTATCGTAAGATTATCGACATAAATTTCACCAAAACTCATTCCTCCACTGTTAATGATCAGATTTCCTTGTAAATTACTCTTTCCATTAACAGAGCTGACAGAAAACCCATTAGAGCTATCTACTGTCAGTGAAGCGCCATTCGGAAGATCAATACTATTCAAACTAACGTTATCAAATACAATCCTAGCATTTACGCCCCTATTAATTACTAAATTTATTTTTTTATAAACATTAGAAAGTGTAAGCTTTTCATCTGACATAACAATTAATGTATCTTCTTGCCATTCGTAATCTACGCCTTCTTTTCCACCTTCTATTGCTATCTCTTCCTCGCTTTTTGCATTAATAGGTGCTGGTGTCACTTCTTCTACCACAGGCTGAACATTGACAGCTTCTCCATCCTCTTCCGCTATCGCTGGAACAGGTGGGAACATAGTACAAAAAATAGTTGTTGCCAGCAGCGCGCTGAGCATTTTTCGATTTTTCATCATGATAAGTCTCCCCTTCTTTGAGATTTCTTCAACTAAATGACATTCACTAAATGTCATTATTTATTAAATCTTACCACACACTACATACATTGACAATCACCGGATGTCATTCTAATAAGCTAAGTTATGACGGTAGGAGGATAGCCAATGTATAAAAACAGAGCAGCCAGCGGTCGAAATAATATTTGCGGCCAAAACATCAGTGCTTTGCGCATGCAGTTGCAACCTAAAGTGTCACAAAGAGCGTTGGCAGATTTAATGCAATTAAAGGGCATTGACCTTGACAAGAATGCCATTCAGCGCATAGAAAGCGGCGAACGTTTTGTCACAGATATCGAGTTAAAAGCTTTCGCCCAAATTCTCCACGTTACAACCGATGAACTGCTGCACGAAGAAGAGTAGAAAAACATACAAAAATAGCTCATAGTGAAATAAATAACCCATTGATGCACACTTAAACAACGAAGCCCCTTGGCATTTTCCATGCCGAGGGGCTTCGTTGTTTATACTTTCTGATTGCCAACAGACCAAACATGTTCATTTTTAGCAGCTGCTGGCGTATTTTGTGCCATAACACCTACGAGTGGATGAGGCACATAGCATTCTTCCAAATAGTTGCACTCATCTTCTCTGAGTGTTAGATCAACAGCTTTTGCTGCACCATCCACATGATGCATCTTGGTGGCACCAACGACAGGAGCAGTGACTTTGGTCAGAAGCCAGGCCAGAGATATTTCGGTCATGCTCACGCCACGCTGTTCTGCAAGTTCGGCAACACGAGCAATCACCAAATTGTCGTGTTCCGCAGCAGCATCATATTTCAAGCGGGCATAACTGTCTTGCTCCAAGCGGTTGGACGTTTCGCCCGCATGTTTGGAAAGGCGTCCGCTTGCCAGTGCGCTGTACGGGGTCATGGCAATGTGGTCCTCTGCACACAACTGTGCCATTTCACGTTCTTCTTCACGAAAAATGAGATTGTAATGATTTTGCACAGAAACAAATTCTGCAAAGTCTTCTCGTTCAGCCAAGTCATTGGCTTTTGCCAGCTGCCAAGCAAAGCAATTGGAGATGCCGATGTAACGTGTCTTGCCCGCTTTAACCATGCGGTCAAGGCCTTCCATGATATCAATAAGCGGTGTTTGGTAGTCCCACATATGATAAATGTATAGATCGACATAGTCCATGCCAAGATTTTGCAGGCTCTTGTCCAGCATACGTTCAATGTGCTGCTGACCACTGATGCCGCAAGCGATTTCTTCTTCCGTGCGCGGCAAAAATTTGGTGGCAATCACAACTTCATCACGTTTAGCAAAATCTTTCAGCGCACGCCCTAGATATTGCTCGCTGGTGCCGCTCTGATAGCCAATCGCCGTATCAAAGAAATTGATGCCCAATTCCAAACCGTGCTTAATAATACTGCGAGATGTTGTTTCATCCACTGTCCAGGAGTGCTGACCATTTGCAGCATCACCAAAACCCATGCATCCCATACAAATACGTGAAACGATTAAGTCGGATCGTCCGAGTGTCGTGTATTTCATGGTTTTTCATCCTTTCCTATTCATCAAACACTGCTGTCTGTCAGCCATGCTGTCACTTCTGATGACATCTGATTGTCTTCAGCATCACGAATATGCAATCCTTCCGTCACTGTGGCATCGGGTTCCAGATCCCGAATCGCCTCAACAGTTTGTGACAAACCGCTGCCGCCACTGGTGCAAAATGGCCGCACAGTTTTGCCCGAAAGGTCATAGGTGTCAAAAAATGTGTAGAGAATCATTGGCATGTCGCCCCACCAAATCGGATACCCTACATAAACCGTATCGTATTGATCGAGGTTATCGATGCGATCACGAATTTCTGGCCGTGCATTATTGTTTTGTTCTTCCTGTGCCACTGCTGTTACAGTGTCGTAGTCCTCACTATATGCCTCCACGGGCACAATTTCAAAAGCATCTGCACCAGTTTGTTCTTGGATTTCTTCGGCCACAGCAGCGGTATTCCCTGTACGAGAAAAGTAAACCACCAGTGCCGCTTCATTGGCAGCGCTGCCTTCAGTTGATGGGTCAGATGGTGCAGTTGCCGAGGCATGGCCACAAGCCGCCAGCAACAGCGTCATCATCGTAAGTATCCCTATAATGAACCCATGCTTCATCAGTGCTCATCTCCTCTATGTTGTTGATCTTGTATCACGCAATAAAAAAGGCAGGTGTTCTTTAACACCTACCATTTTAATAGCAGCGCTTTATAATATCCAATACTTATATCATATCTCTAGAAATGCTTCATCTCTATGTCTCATAAGCGCAATAAATCGCTGGGTGGCATCAGAGAAATGCTGATTCTTTTTCCATACCAATACCGCGCCAGTCTCCAACATGGGCGCCAGCGGCAAAAAACGCAGATCATCATACTGAAAATCCAGTGCAAAACAAAGCGCCACACCGACGTGATGACGCACCATATTGGCAGCATTAAGGATGAGCGTATAGGTTGCCGCCACATTCAACGAATCCGCCTCCTTGCCAAACCATGAGGACAGCTCGTGCCGCACATTTTCGCGACCTGGGATTATTAACGGCACATCCGCCAAATCTTTCACCGTCACAAAAGCCTGATCAGCAAGCGACGACGAAGCTGGAACCAAAACGCCCCAGCGTTCCTTTTCGTTCATGCGAATAAATTCATACTTGGAAAATTCCACCGGTTCAGTGAGTAAGCCAATATCCAAAAGGCCCTGCTCGATCTTATCCTTAATGTCATCGGCAGTAGCACTGTAGATGTGAAAGCGCACCAATGGGTGTTTTTCACGGAAGTCCCGTATTTTTTCCGACAGAAACGACATGTTTCGTGTTTCACCACAACCAATGGCAATCTCCCCTGTAAGCGTTTCTTCCTTGTTGGCAAATTCTGCCATCGTTTTATCTGCCAATGCAACAAGTTCTTGAGCACGCCGTTTTAAACGGAAACCATCTTCGGTGAGGCTGACGCTATGCCTGTTGCGGCGAAACAACTGCACACCCAGTTCCTCTTCCAATTGTTTCAGCTGCCTGGACAGCGTTGGCTGAGTCAAATGCAGCAATGCTGCCGCTTTGGTAATGTTTTCTTCCTGAGCGACCATCAAAAAATATCTCAACACGCGCAATTCCATAACAGCATACCTCCTTATATGATAGTATAACAACGACAATGATAGAGGCAATCTCCCACTGCTGATTACCGGCTCTATAAAAAACGCCCCAGCAACAGAATGCACGTTGCTGGGGTATGATGCATACGGGAAACGATCTTCGCAGGATAAGAGCGCTCTAAAAAGTGCTCTTATTCTCCCTGCAGCTGTTTGCCCACACTTCTTGCATCGGCCACAGCTTCACCAAGTTTGTAATATTTCTTGGTATTTGGGTCGAAACTAATTGGTGCAAGAGCAGCCACATCAATATTCCCATCTTCAGTGAGCACGCTTTCATCAACGCTGATATCAATGATCTCACCAATGAGAATGTGACTGTCTTCATCATAACTGACCAGTTCACAATCCAGTGTGTAAGCCAATTCGTCAATAATTGGCGCACCAGTCAGAGCACTTGTGGTCGCATGAAAACCTGCTCGGGCAAATTTATCAGCGACATTATTGCCGCTGGTGATGCCGACATAGTCACAGGAAACCACCTGATCGGCCTGCCCCATGCTGACTGTGAAATAACCAGCGCTGCGCAGCGCTTCTACAGTTTTATGCGCAGGGTTTAAACTCAGCATGATTTGATTGGACGCGCAAATCCCGCCCCAGGCTGCATTCATGCACTGTGGTGTACCAGCTTCGTCATAAGCAGCAATAATGAACACTGGCTCTGGATAAATTCGTGGCTGAACGCCTAGACTTTTTCTCATAAATAAAACATCTCCTTGTGGTTGTTCTTTCATTAGTATAGCATGTTTTTTTATTTCTCGTTGGAAAATGGTTGACTATTTCCGTGAATGGTCCTAAAATATATTTACCTTTGATAATTATGTGTAGTAAATTTTATAAAGGAGGACCTTTACCGAACAATGAGTACGTATCAATTTGAACGTCGCCTTAATGCGCGTGTGCTGATCTCAGTCGTTGCGACTGGCCTCTTAACATTCACCGGTGTATGTGCAGAAACGGCGATGAACGTTATCTTCCCAACTTTAATGAAAGAATTTGGCATCACTACGTCCACGGTGCAGTGGGTAACCACCATCAATTTATTGATGCTTGCTATTATTATTCCGACCTCATCTTGGCTGAAAAAATGTTTCCGGACGCGCATCCTCTTCGGTGCCGCCATTGCCTTTTTCCTTGTTGGCACACTTCTTGGCATGTGGTCGCCAAGTTTCGTGGTGCTGATTATTGGCCGTATGCTGCAAGGCATCGGCACTGGTATGGCTATGCCAATGATGAGCAACATTATTTTGGAACAAGTACCACGCAACAGAACCGCCACCATTATGGGCTTTGCCACCCTGACCATCGCTCTTGGCCCTGCATTGGGGCCAGCCATCGGCGGTCTCATCGTTGGTATCGCTGGCTGGCGCATGATTTTTGCCTGCCTGCTGCCATTTATCATTATTGCTGCCATCGGCGGTCTCAGCTGTATCTATCAATCTTCTGCCATCGACAAACAACCGTTTGATTTAAAAGGATTTCTGATGCTGGCCATCTGTTTTATCTTCTTACTGGTACCACTGTCCAACATCAGTCATGTTGGCATTACCAGCCCAATGATTTGGATCATGTTTATGATCGCTATCGTTTTTCTGGTATTGTTCAAAAGACACTGCGACAAGCGTGAAACACCACTATTGAATCTGACCATTTTGCGCACGCCAGCGTTTACTTTTTCACTGATTGCGCTTCTGTTTTGCCAATTTTTCACATTGGCGCGCGGCTTTATGATCCCAAACTTTTTCCAGCTCACCAACGGCGACTCTGCACTGCTTTCCGGGTGCATCATTCTGCCAGCATGCTTGATCGGTGCCATTTCCAATCCATTCAGCGGCCGTTTGTACGATCAAGTGGGGCCAAAACTGCCAATCACGCTTGGTTATGCACTGATTTTTGTTGAAGTCACATTAGAAATGTTCTTTATGTGCCATGTCAGCGCCTATGTCATGATGGGAATTGCTGTCATTTTCTGCTTAGGTCAAAGTCTCTGCACAGGCAATACGACAACCTTTGCTTTGCGCAGCTTACCAGAAACGCGTACTGCTGATGGTACCGCCATTGTCAACACCATGCAGCAACTCTTTGGCGCGGTGGGCACCGCCATTGCTTCAACAGTGGTCTCCTTTGGACAAGCGGCCCATGCCGACGATCTTGCAGTCGGTACTCAAATTGGGACCCAATGGGCGCTTTATATGATCTTTGTTCTTGCAATCGTTATGGTGGCCTGTGCACTCAAGGGGCTGCGCAGCCAGAAAAAAACAACACGATAATCTCTTACGCAACTTTGCAGCGGACGGCCAAGATATATTTGCCGTTCGTTTTTTATTCGCTCTAAACCTTCCAAAGATGTTGACATTTTATCTCATAAATTATAAAATGTTTCCTTGGGTAATTATTGAACATAAGGGGATTTACAGGAGGAATCAATATGAATACCCAATTGACGCGTAGTTTTTTTGATGCCTGCCATCTGGCCAAACGTATCATTACTCGCCTGCCATCACTGCCGGATTGGATGACGCCTCGGCAAGTGGCAACCATTGACGCCATTCACCAACTGCAAAAGGCACAGCAATTTGTGCGGCCAAGCGATGTCGCCAATTATCTCAATGGCACACAGCCCAGTGTCACACGCATGCTCAGCGAGTTGGAAAAGCACGGTGTGCTGGATCGAACACCCAGCAGCAATGACAAACGCAGCCATGCTTTGACACTGACTGCTTACGGTGAATCACTCTACAGCAACTATGTAGAGCGTTTTCACGATCATGTCGCTGAATTGTTCGCAGAAATTGATGAACAGGCACTACGCACCACTGTTTCTGTCATCGAGCAGGCTTGGGCACTGCTCAAAGATGATGAATTTATTGTTCCATCCATTTCAAAAAAGGAGGTTTAACTCAACCCTATGAGTGAATTCAAATTTGAACGTCGGCTTGATGCACGTCTCATCATCTCAGTGCTGGCACTGGGGTTGATGAGTTTCACTGCAATTTTGTTCGAAACTGCAATGAACGTCATTTTTCCAACATTGATGCAGGAATTTGATATTCCAACATCCACAGTACAATGGGTCACCACCGTTAACCTTATGACCCTTGCCATTATTATTCCAACATCATCCTGGCTGACCAAACGCTTCAAAATGAAGCATCTTTTCATCGCTTCCTGGCTGTTCTTTACCGTCGGCACACTGCTGGGTCTCTGGTCACCAAGCTTCTCGATACTGCTCATTGGCCGCGTGCTGCAAGGGATCAGCGGTGGGATTTCGATTCCACTGATGAACATCATCATTTTAGAGCAGGTGCCATTTAAGAACACCGCTACCATCATGGGCATTGCCACGCTGGTCATCGTCCTTGGTCCGGCACTTGGGCCTGCGTTCGGTGGCTTTATCGTCGGTATCGCCAGCTGGCGCATGATCTTCGGCAGCATGCTGCCGGTACTGATTCTCTCTGGCATCTTTGGCATCAGCTGCATTCGTCAGTCTCGTGCGCTGCAAAAGGCACCCTTTGACATTGTCAGCTTCCTGCTGTTGGGCATAAGCTTTCTATGCATCATCTATCCAACATCAACAATCAGCCACGTTGGATTCAGCAGCCCAATCGTCTGGGGTCCGCTGCTTGTCGCGGTGATTCTGCTTACAATTTTCGTCAAGCACGCCCGTAAAATTGAAAAACCGCTTTTGAATCTCGATATTCTCAAGACGCCAGCTTTTACCTTCTGCCTGATTACACTGCTGCTCGCTCAGTTTGCAACCTTGACCCGTGGCTTCATGATTCCAAACTTGTTCCAGCTCCACGGCGGTGTATCGGCTTTCGTCGCTGGCTGCATTGTTTTGCCAGCCTGCATCATTGGTGCTGTGCTGAACCCATTCTGCGGGCGCATCTACGATACCATTGGTCCAAAAATTCCTGTCACAGTCGGTGTCATCCTTATTCTCATCGATCTTGCACTGGAAATGCTCTTTATGGTTCACGTCTCCGCCTACACAATGATGGCCATCTGCGTCGTCTATTGCGTCGGCCAGAGCTTGGCACTTGGGAACACCACCACCTTCGCTCTGCGCAATTTGCCAGGCGATCAATATGGTGACGGCACGGCTGTCATCAACACCCTGCAGCAGCTTTTCGGCGCTATTGGTACCGCTGTGGCATCTACCCTCATCACCTTCGGTCAGGCTGCACTACCAAATGACATTGCCCAAGGCACTGCCAACGGCACACAGACGGCACTATATCTCAACTTTGTTCTTGGTATCATCATGGTCATCTGTGCAATAAAAGGTCTGAGAAGCGGCAACACCAATAAATAATGACGTTTGCTGTCAAAACGCACGCTAAATTTTAAGCGTGCGTTTTTTATGCCATACATTGGTGAATGTTGACAAATACGTCTGTTCCCCATAAAATGACCTCAACAAATATATTGCGTACCACCTTACCGATTGGAGGGATTTTGATGGACACTCTTCTCACGCGCGCATTCATGGACGCTTGCCACAAAGCCAAGCGCATCATCAAATACTTACCACCGTTGCCAGAATGGATGACACCACGACAAGTTAAAGTCATCGACGCCATCTATCAGCTTGAGCAGCAGCAAAATGCTGTGCGCATCAGCGATGTGGCCAATTATCTCGAGGGCACCATGCCGAGCATCACACGCATGATCGCTACTCTTGAAGAGCACGGCGCCATTGAAAAGCATTCCGACGCCACCGACAAGCGTATCCAAACGCTTGTGCTCACTCCTTATGGTGAAGAACTGTATGACTACTATATTGAGCGCTTTCACAACCACGTCGCTGAAGCCTTTGCCGACATTGATGAAGAAGATATGCGCACAACCATTGCCATGATTGATCAAACAGAACGCATTCTCAAACAAACACTTGACGCAACCACCTTTCCAAAAGAATAAATTCATTGATGTCTTCGGCGTTTTAACCAAAACGCCGAAGTTTTTTATTTCTGTTATGCAACAGAAAAATTCTTTTATTTCCTAGTTTCCCTCTAGCCATTGACAAACTGAATATTCTGTTATTTAATAGAGGCAACACATAATGTTCACGATGTTTTGACATTTGTCCATTGTGAACAGAAAAGAGGGATATTATGTTACTCAATTTTATTCTTGCATTGCTGCCAATCATCTGGCTGTTCATCGCATTTTTAGTGCTGAAATTGCCGGGCTATATTGGCTGCTTGACGGCACTGGCCATCTCCATCGTAGAAAGCATTATCTTTAAATCACTTGCCTTCGATGATACGCTTGTCGGGCTGACCGTCGGCGAATCGCTAACTGCTTCTTTAGAAGGTTTCATTGGGGCCATTTGGCCAATCGGCCTCATTATCATCGCAGCCATGTTCGCTTACAACCTCTGCGTTGAGACCAAGGCCATGGAATTGATCAAAAACATGCTGACCTCCGTCACCAACGACAAACGTGTGTTGGTGCTCATTCTAGCGTGGGGCTTTGGCGGTTTTATGGAAGCTGTAGCTGGCTTCGGCACCGCTGTCGCCATTCCTGCTGCTATGATGGTGGCGCTCGGGTTCAACCCGCTGTTTTCTGCCATCGCCTGCCTCATTGCCAATGCCACCCCGCCAACGTTTGGCTCCATTGGTATTCCAACGACAACAGCAGCCAGCCTCGTCGGCATTGATTCTGGATTGATCGCTGGCCCTGCTATGAACATTCTTGCAATCCCAGCACTCATCAGTCCGTTCCTTATCATTGCCTTGATCGGAAAAACAGAGCACTCTAAAAACGCTTTCAAAGATATGTTTGGATTCACGCTCATCGCTGGTCTTGCCTACGTGCTGCCAGCACTCCTGATCGCCAATTTCGTTGGGGCAGAACTTGTTGATATTGTCAGCAACACCATCAGCTTGGTGGTCATGCTGGTGCTCGCTGCCAAACGCAAGCCAACCGACGATCCCGTCTTCGCAATGAATCTTTCCAGTGAAGAGAAGGCGCACCTTAAAGACATTCCATTTGGTAATGTAGCCGCTTGGTCACCATACATTCTCATGTTGATTCTGCTTATTGGCACTTCCAAGCTCATTGCACCAATCAACGCTTGGGTATCCAGTTTTGTGATCACGTTCAGCGTTTACTCTGGTGCCGATCCAGCCACCATTTCGCTGACCATTCTCAACTCAGCCGTAATGATTTTTATCGCTGGCGTCATTGGTGGTTTTCTGCAAAAAGCTTCTATCGCCACCATGGGCCGCGTACTCGTCAACACCATCAAAGGCATGTGGAAGGCCATTATTACCATTGTTTTCATCATCGCCCTGGCGAAAGTCATGGGCTACAGCGGCATGACTTCATCCATTGCCATGCTATTGGCAGATCTCACCGGCGCATTCTATCCAGCTTTGGCACCAATCGTCGGCATCATTGGTACGTTCGTCACCGGCTCCACCACTTCTGCCGGGGTCCTGTTCGCACAAATGCAGACAGAAGTGGCCGCACTGCTTGGCGTTGATCCTGTGCAGCTCGTGGCAGCCAACATGGCCGGCGGTGCCATCGGCAAAATCATCTCACCACAAAGCATCGCTGTTGCCGTTGCCGCTATTGGCAGCATCGACGGCGTCAAGAGTGTCGATTCGGCAATCATGGGAAAAACCGTCAAATACTGCGTGCTTCTTGGTGTCATTGCCTGCGCAGTCTCTTACATCACTGCCGTCGTCATTTAAACTCATTCAATCTGGACAGAGGCCTCACGCCTCTGTCCTTGCTATTGAAATGATAAATGTTTTGTGAACAGATAATGAATAGACAGTCACGAAAGAACGTGTCATAATAGAGTGTAATTGTGACAACATATTTTGACGATTTTTTACCAAAAAGGGGTGGAATATAATGAGTAGATTGGATATCAACACGCCCGATCAGGCGCAAATGGTGGTGGACCAGCTCTATCATGACATGGAACGCCGCATCATTGCTTCTGGTCCAGGGCTGTGCCCAGTCGACATGTCACTGAACTTTCTCACACTCTGCCACGCGCAAACCTGCGGCAAATGCGTCCCTTGTCGTATTGGTCTGGGACAGCTGTCGAACCTGATGCGCGGCATCCTTAACGGCAAAGGCAAGATGGAAGATCTTGATGTCCTCGAAAAAACCGCAGAAATCATCGAAAACACCGCATCCTGCGCCATCGGCACCCATGCTGCACGCCTGGTGCTCACCGGTCTGCGCGGGTTCCGTGATGACTATATCGAACACATTCAAAACCGCCGCTGTCTCGGCAATATGGAACAGCCCGTGCCATGTGTGGCACTGTGCCCAGCCAGCGTCGATATTCCTGGCTACATCGCCCTCATTCGTGCCGGCCGCCCAGCTGATGCCGTGCGCCTGATCCGCAAGGACAATCCATTCCCTGTGGCTTGTGCTTACGTCTGCGAGCACCCTTGCGAAGCCCGCTGCCGCCGCACCATGCTTGATGAACCGCTCAACATCCGTGGTCTCAAGCGTTATGCTGTGGATACAGCTGGCGATGTGCCACAGCCTGAATGTGCACCTGCCACAGGCAAGCACATCGCTGTTGTTGGCGGCGGTCCTGGCGGCCTGTCCTGCGCTTACTATCTAGCATTGATGGGACACCAAGTCACGATCTATGAAAAATTCAAGCAACTTGGCGGCATGCTGCGCTACGGCATTCCAAGCTATCGCTTCCCACGTGAACTGCTGGACCGTGAAATCAACTCGATTCTTTCTCTTGGCATCGAAGTTCACACCGAAACAGAAATCGGCAAGGATATTTCCTTTGCTGCACTCGACGCCAATTACGATTGCATCTATATCGCCATCGGCGCCCACACCGATAAGAAAACAGGCATTGACGGTGAAGCCAGCGAAGGCGTCTACAGTGCCGTTGAAATTCTGCGCCAGATCGGCGATGACATCTACCCTGATTTTGCCGGCAAAAACGTCGTCATCATCGGCGGCGGCAACGTCGCCATGGACGTCACCCGCTCTGCCATCCGCTTTGGCGCCGAAAAGGTCACCTGTGTCTACCGTCGCCGCCAGGAAGATATGACCGCCCTGCCTGAAGAAGTAGAAGGCGCCATCGCTGAAGGTGTTGAACTGCTCACCATGCACGCACCAGTGCGCATCGAAACCAATGACGACGGTCATGTCACCGCCCTCATCGTGCAAAAACAGCTCACCGGCTTGATCAAACGCGGCCGTCCATCCCTGGCTGCTGACGATGTTGAAGAAATTCGCATTCCTGCTGATGTGGTTGTCGAAGCCATCGGCCAAGGCATCGATTCCCGCGCCTTTGAGGCCGCTGGCGTCCCTGTCTTCCATGGTGCCATCAGCGCCCTCAGCGACAGCCGCCTCTCCGATGAACACATGGACGGCGTCTTTGCCGGCGGTGACTGCGTCACCGGTCCAGCCAGCGCCATCCGCGCCATCGCAGCCGGCAAGGTTGCCGCTGCCAACATCGACGAATACCTCGGTTTCAACCATGAAATCACCGTCGACGTGACCATCCCGGACCCAAGCCTCGACGACAAACCACCACACGCTCGCGTCAACACCACCGAACGCGAAGCCAGCGAACGTAAAAATGACTTCGTGTGCATTGAATGCGGACTCACAGAAAAAGGCGCCATGACAGAAAGCAGCCGCTGCCTGCGCTGCGATCACTTCGGCTATGGCATCTTCAAAGGGGGTAGACATACCAAATGGTAAACATCACAATTGACGGCGTTTCGCTCAACGTGCCAGAGAGCATGACCATCCTCAAAGCGGCAGAAATAGCCGGCCATCCCGTACCAAGCCTGTGTTACTGGGAAGGGCTTAATGAAATCGGCGCCTGCCGCATGTGTATTGTCGAAGTGGACGGCATCGACCATCTCGTCCCTGCCTGCATCGATACCGTCAGCGAAGGCATGGTCATCCACACCAACAGCCCACGTGTGCGCGCTGCCCGCCGCACCAATTTGCAGCTGATTCTGTCTCAGCACAACTGCAACTGCCCAACCTGCATGCGCAACGGCAACTGCAAACTCCAGCGCGTAGCCTATGAACTCAACGTCTTTTCCAATCCATTTCCAAAAGACATCGCACCTTTTGACTGGGACGAAACCTCGCCCCTCATTCGTGATGCTTCCAAGTGCATCAAATGCATGCGCTGCATCCAAGTGTGCGACAAAATCCAAAGTTTGAACATCTGGGACGTTGCCGGCACCGGTTCCCGCGTCACCGTCAACGTCAGTTACAACCGCACCATCCGCGAAGCCGATTGCTCCTTCTGCGGGCAATGCATCACCCACTGCCCAACCGCAGCCCTGCATGAACGCGACGACACCGAAAAAGTGCTTGCAGCTCTTGCCGACCCAGACACCATCACTGTCGTTCAGGTCGCTCCAGCAGTGCGTGTCGCCTGGGCTGAAGAACTGGGCATCGACTCAGACATCTTCTCCACGCCAAAAATGGTCGGCGTGCTCAAGCAGCTCGGCTTTGACTACGTCTTCGACACCAACTTCGGTGCCGACCTGACCATCATGGAAGAAGCCAACGAATTCGTTGAGCGCTTCACCCACCGCGACCAATACAAATGGCCAATGTTCACGTCCTGCTGCCCTGGCTGGGTGCGTTTCCTCAAATCCAACTTCCCGGAAATGACCGACAACCTCTCCACCGCCAAGTCACCAATGGAAATGTTCGGAGCCATCACCAAAAGCTACTTTGCTGACCGCATAGACGTCGATCCGCATAAAATCTGCATGATCGCCATTATGCCATGCCTCGCCAAAAAAGAAGAAGCCGCTCTCGAACCATTGCGTGATGCCTGCGGTGATCCGGATGTCGACATCGTACTCACCACCCGTGAGTTCACACGCATGGTGCGTGCCGATCACATCCTCCTGGATGATGTGCCTGACACCGATTTCGACCATCCACTCGGCACCAGTACTGGCGCGGCTGCCATCTTCGGCACCACCGGCGGTGTCATGGACGCTGCTCTGCGCACTGCTTACGCCAAGATCACCGGCTACAACCCAGATGCCGACGACTTCACCGAAGTGCGCGATACCCAGTTTGGCGAAGGGCGCGAAGCCACCTTTACCATTCCTGGCGCCGGTGACGTCAAAGTCGCCGTTGTCAGTGGCCTTGGCAACGCCCGCAAACTGCTTAACAGCATCAAATCTGGCAAAGCCCGCTACGACTTTGTCGAAGTCATGGCCTGCCCTGGCGGCTGCGTCGGCGGTGGCGGCCAGCCAATCGTCGACGGCATCGACCTCAACGTCTACCGCGGCGCTGCTCTTTGGAAAATCGACCGTGATATGGACATTCGTTTCAGCCACGAAAATCCAGACATTCTCGATCTCTACCGCCTCTACCTCGGCAAACCATGCAGCGACAAAGCCCACCACCTGCTTCACACCGATCATCACGCATGGACCATGCCACGCCACATGGCCGATGATTGATCATAAACGCAAAATCCCCAGTGTCTGCAGCACAACGCTGCAAACACCGGGGATTTTTTATGTCGATTGTTTTCGCCTTTTCCTCCATGCCAGCACGGCAAATGCTGCAAAGAACACCGCATTGAGCACAAGTACGACGAGGCTGCCTTCTATTTTAAACGCTCCGCCAGAAAGCATTGCATTGCCATGCATGGTGATATCGATCATATGCGGGTAGTCATCGGCCAGCGATACGCCGCCAAGAATGATACCGCCAATGCTGTTCCAGAGGAAGTGAATCATCACTGGCGCCACAAGGCTTCCAGTATATTCCAAAACCGCAGTGACAAAAAGACTCATGAGCACAATGTTGACACATGGCAGCCAGCCGGCTTCCAATGCGCCGCCATGGCAGAGAAGAAAAATCAGCGTGCTGATGACAGCTGCCACCGGCACGGAATAACTTGCCTTGATGCGTTGATAAAGATAGCCCCGCACCAACAGTTCCTGCATCACCGTGTTTAAAAACAGTGCCACCAGCCACAGCCACAGCTGCGGCACCGTCTGCCAGCCATCAATGGTCATGCAGCTCAGCGCCAGCAATAGGCCGACTGCCGCACCAATCCACACCAGGCCAGTGACCACACCGAGCACTGCCGCCCGGCCGCTGCCTGCGCCCCACAGGCCGATCGGCACGCTGCGGCGATCAATGAGCCAGAACAATCCATTGAAGATCACCACCGCCAAAAGCGGCATCAGCTCTGCAAAAAAGCGACAGTATACACCGTCAGCATTGTCTGGAATCGGCAGCACCGTCGCCAGCAGCGCCCAGCCAATAAAGAACACAATGATTTTAACAACCGTCAGCAACAATTTTTTCATATAAACACTTCCTTTATGCCACTTTATCATTATAATCGGTCACCAAAAGTTCTCCAGCAACCATTTTTGCCTGCTCAACAATATTCTCAAGGCGCTCCATCACTTCATCAGAAAAGAATTTTTCACCACACTGCACACATTCTTCGCAAGGTACATTACGAACGATGATGATACAGCTGCTTAATGTCACCACATGCGTGGTCGTACTTGGTACAGTTGTCTGAGCTTTACAATAAAAACACATCGTTCATCGCTCCTTTCGTGTTTTCAAGTCACTTTCAAAACTATCTGAATCTGGTCGATACACAGTAATAATGTAAACAGTACTGTCATCACAACCTGCAACGACATGAATAACTTCATTTTTCAATGTTGTCCCAAATACCAGGCAACTCGGTGTAGGAAAGTCATCTGGATATTCTTCGATGATCTCCCCATGCAACAAACAGTTTAAGACATCCATTCTTTTAATGTTTCGTTCATGCATCCTTGCTGCTACATGTGTGGACCATTTCATTTTTCTTTCGTTTACCAGTTTCTGGATAAGATCCAAATCCATATTCTTTCTCCTAATTATAGTTCAATTTTCTCGTCTTCACAACACAGCCTCCACCGCTGCTGTGAGCTGAGCCAGGTCGTTGTCGTCGGGATGGCTCAGCGCGGCGTCAAAGTTGGCGATCATCTGTGTCATGAGCGGACGCTTGCCGGGGTCTTCAGCGGCGGTGCGTTCGTAACGTTTGCGCACGCCCTGCGGCATCTTACCCTGGCACATGAAACGACCGATGACAGGCACCCCAACTGGAATGCAGCCAGAAGCGTTGTCAAGAATGCGCGCGAAATAACTGTCGTCGCCGCCAAAGCCGCAGGTGCCGAAAAGGAAGATGCGCTGGCTGGTCAGCGTTTTAAGAAAGGCCGCTGTCTCAGCGTCACAGCTGCCTTTGTCGGTCCAAAAGCCGACAAAGAGAACGTCTGCAGCAAGAGCGGCAGCGTCCGGCGCGCCGCAGTAACAAACCGCTTCTGCAGGCAAGGCAGCACGGATGGTCTCAGCAAGGCGTTGGGTATTTCCTGTTTTACTGCTGTAAACAATGGCGTAAGTCATAGAAATTTTCCTTTCTGTCGTCTCATTGGCGTTGTGGGCCGCGTGGGCCATAGTCAAGTTCGGCGGTCATAGCGCCAAAATGTTTCATGGCTTCTGGTGCGTCGTCCTGCGCCAGATTCAGTTCGATGAAGGCAGCACGGCCGCCTTTGTCGGCTTCTGCCAGCGCCGCTTCCAAATCCTCTTCGGTGTGCACTTCGGCACAGTAAACATCGCGCTCCGGTGCCAGCACCTGCGGCAGATCGCGGTAGCGCCAGTCTGCAATGTCATTGTAGGCAGCATTCATGCCCAAAATGTAGCGTTCGATGGTGTAGCCGCGGTTGTTGAGCAGGAAAATGATTGGCTTCAGCCCGCGATTGAGAATCGTGGACAGTTCCTGCGCCGTCAGCTGAAAGGAACCATCGCCGATGAAGAGCAGCGCGCGGCGCTCCGGCTGGGCCGTCATGGCCCCCAGAAGCGCTGGCAGTGAATAGCCGATGGAGCCCCAGATTGGCTGCGCAATGTAACAGGTGCCGCGTGGAAAGCGATTTTCCAATAAGGCTGTCAGCGAGGTGCCGTTTTCCACACAAACCAGGTCGTTTTCCTGGAAGAAATGCGCCATGCGCTGCCAGAACCAGGCCTGGGTCAGTGGTTTGTCCGCCGTCGCGCGAGGCTGCTTCACCGCATCGTCAAAGAGAATTGGCGCAGCATCGTGTCGTTCCGGCAATGCTTCGGCCACTTTTTCCACCAGTTCCGCAGCCGCCACGCCTTCGTAGACTTCGCCCTGGATGGTGACATTGACATCGCGAATGTAGATCTGCGCCGACACTGGATTGTTGCCAGGCGCTGCCATTGGGCTGCTTTCCACAAAGCATGGCGCCGTCGCAATCATGCAGTCGGAGCGGCGCAGCGCCTCGGCCACCAATGGTGCGGAAGACGCGCCGTTATACATGCCGAGATAGAGTGGGTCCGATTCCGGCAAAATGCCCTTGCCGGTGCGAAAAGCCACATAAGGAATCTGCTGCTTGTGCGCAATCGTTGTGAGCGCTTCGGCAAGGCCGCAGCGGTCAGCGTCGGCATCGATGAGCAGGAGCGGATGCAGCGCTTGTTCGATGAGATGGGTGATGCGCCCCACAGCACTGGCGAGCCGTTCGCTGTCGCTGGCCGGCATGTGCAGTGTCAGCGGTGTCTCCGGCACATCCACCTCGAGATAGGAAATGTTCGATGGCACCTGGATATACACCGGCAGCTTGTCGCGCCAACAGCTGACGAGCACACGATCCAGCTCATCAATATTCATTGGCGTCAGGCGCACCGAATTACCGGTGAACTGCTTGAGGCAGTTGGAAATGTTGTCGAAATTTCCTTCGGCCAGCGAATGGTGCACACGCAGACGGCTCTCCATGGCATAAAGCGGCGGCGTACCAGAAATCAGCACCACCGGCACATGCTCTGCGCAAGCGCCAGCCAGCCCGCAGATGGCGCTGAGATCACCGACACCGTAGGTGGTCAGCATAGTACCGATGCCGTTTGCCCGCGCGTAGCCATCGGCGGCGTAGCTGGCGTTGAGCTCGTTGCAAGTGCCGACAAAATCGATGTCGTCCACCTCGTCCAGCTGCTCCAAGAGCTGCAAATTAAAATCTCCCGGCACGCCAAACACATGGCCCACGCCGATCTCGCGCAGACGCCGAAAGAGAAAGTGTCCGATCGTCATCTTCATGATTCTTTCCTCCTCGTTGATTCGTGATTCCATTGTACCCTTTGTGCTGACGGTTGTCATCCGTTCACCAAGGATTTATACTAAAAGCAACGAAATGAAGGAGGCCGCTTATGTTTTACACCATCATGGTCGTCGAAGACGACGCCGACATCAACAACCTTTTGGCAAAAATGCTGCGCCAGGCCGATTATCAGGTGATCCAGGTTTATTCCGGCAGCGAAGCAGTGCTGCGCCTGGGACAGGATACACCCGATCTCGTGCTGCTTGACCTCATGCTGCCCGGCATGAGCGGCGACGCCGTTCTCACCCACATGCGCAGCGAACTGGCGCTGGATGTGCCTGTCATCGTGCTTTCGGCCAAGAATGCTCTCACCGACAAAGTGGGTCTCTTAGAAGGCGGCGCCGACGATTACATCACCAAGCCGTTCGCGCCGGAAGAAGTGCTGGCGCGCATCACCGCCACACTGCGCCGCGCAGGCAAAGACACCACCAGCGACAAGCCGCTCACCTACCGCAGCCTCAGCCTTTCGCCAGCGCTGCGCAAAGTCACCCTCGAAGGCCAGGCGCTGACGCTCACCGCCCACGAATTTGACATTCTCGAACTGCTCATGCGCCAGCCCGAGAAAGTGTTCACCCGTGAGGCCCTCTATGAACAAGTGTGGCACGGCGGCTACTACGGCGAAAACAACACCGTCAACGTTCACGTGTCCAACATTCGCAAGAAACTCAAGGCCATCGATCCCACTGCCGACTATATCCAAACGGTCTACGGCATCGGGTTTAAGCTGCAATAAAAAAAACGCCGACCAGCAATGGTCGACGTCAGTCCTCCAGCATGATTCTTTCAATGCGCAGAGCATCCGGCTGTCCCAGGAAAAATTTTACATGATGGCGAAACATCATGATCACTTGTTTAACATCCTTTTCGATGGCCTGGATGGTTTTCGGATTTGCAATCATCACAGGCTGTCCGCCTCTGAAATAGCGGCTGTCGATAAAGCATTCACGAACGGGAAACATATTTTGCAGAAGCAGCGCCATTTCCATGCCCTGTATCCGCACCAGATGAATCCCTTTTGTTGTCTTGTGCCGCCGCTTGCGTTCGTTGATAATGCGCCTGTATTTTTCAACACGTGAGCTGCAGGGGATCATCCACAACAGAGAGGTGTCCGGATCACGCACAGCATAATAATGCGGCCGTTTCGTTGTTTGATAATTCACCATTAAATTTGGATCGTTCACCACTTCAAAAAAACGGTCACTGATAAAATACAGACTGCCTTGCACAAATTCCATAGGATTCACCTCCCCCATGCTAAACTAAAAACAAACCCTTTGCCGTGATGGACAAAGGGCTGCGAGACCTTATTCACGGACTACTTATATTCCGCATGTCCGGCAGCGGTGAATATCATGCACGGGCTATTTTTATTCCGCATGCCCGGCAGCGGTCCAATGTCGAAGGCGTCTCAAACCTTCATTTACACCTTGCAACAGTATAACGTCACTAGTGATTCGGCAGGGCTTCCTGCTGATTCTATCGTACCATCTCACCAAATAAAAAGCAACAGCAAGCTTTTATGTCTTCTTTAAACCATTTAATACTTCTTTATGCCATCTTTATGACTTCTTTATCATTCATCCTGTACAATACGTTTGTCAGTAAGGAACACCGCTCGACAAACGTATTTTTTATTGGAGGGAATCCTATGAACACCAACGTCATCGAAACCACCCGCCTTTGCAAAGTATACAGCAAGCTCAAGGCATTGGATAACGTCAGCATTCACGTGCCCCAGGGCGCCATCTATGGCCTCGTCGGCGACAACGGCGCCGGTAAATCCACACTCCTGAAAATTCTCGCCGGACAGAGCTTCGCTACCAGCGGCAGCCTCTCACTCTTGGGCTGCGAAGGTGAGAAAGCCCTGCGCCTGGCTCGCCGTCATATTGGCTGTCTCATTGAAGATCCTGGCTTTTTCCCGAATATGACCGTGGAACAAACGCTCAAATACTACAGCATCCAGCGCGGCATCAGCGACAAACGTCGTGCCGATGCCATGATCACCCTCACCGGCCTCGAACAGAAACGCCGCAGCAAATGCAGCAGCCTCTCCATGGGGCAGCGTCAGCGCCTCGGCCTCGCCATCGCCATGCTCGGCAAGCCGCAGCTGCTCATCCTCGATGAGCCCATCAACGGTCTGGACCCAAGCGGCATCATCGAAATCCGCAGTCTCCTGCAGCGCCTTAATGAAGAAGAAAACATGACCATTCTTCTCTCCAGCCATATTCTCTCAGAATTGGAACACATCGCCAGCCACTATGGCTTTCTTAGCCACGGCCAACTGGTGGAGGAAGTCAGTGCCAAGGCACTGCACGAACAATGTGCCGACTACATTGCGCTCTCGCTCTCCGATGTCGACCGCTACGCCGCTATTTTTGAACGCCACTGTCCAGGAGAACGCTGCCAGGTCATGCCCGACCATGTGCTGCGTATTTATCAGCCACAGCACACAGCCGAATTTTACAGCACCCTCGCCACAAAGAACGGTCTCACCATTCTCGGTCTGCAAACGGTGCAGGGATCTCTCGAAGATTACTACATGGCACTCAAGGAAAGAGGTGCACAGCAATGAAACGCGCTGAACACAACCCATTGGCCGCTCTTGCAGCAGCCTGCTCCGCCGTCTCAGCGCTGATTCTGCGGCTGCTGCTTTCAGGCGCTGTCCTCATCGTCGGCAGCATCATTCTGCTTCGCAGCAATCACCGCTGAGCGAACGACACACCAAAAGAAAGGAAGATCCTTCATGCTGAACTACATCAAATCTGAGTGTTACCGCATCAGCCACCGCCCCGTGCTTTATGTCACCACACTCCTGCTTTCGGTGTTCGTCGTTGGACTCATCGTGCTCATTGCCATGTTCGCCTGGGACACCGACAACGCCAGTGCGGTCAGCGCCGGCATCACCTACGCCGGACTGATTTCCTCCCCACAAGTCTTCATGTATATGGCAGCCATTGTCTCCTGCCTCATTTACAGCAGTG
Organism: uncultured Peptococcaceae bacterium; assembly: GCA_937976375.1. Taxonomy (GTDB): domain Bacteria; phylum Bacillota; class Peptococcia; order Peptococcales; family Peptococcaceae; genus UMGS1590. The sequence goes on from CALJRU010000028.1 coordinate 62,514, forward strand.
TCCACAAATACGGCGATGTCAAGAACACCATCGCCGGCGGTCTTTCCCGCGTACAGGTGTTTGCTGGCAAATGCATTACCAGCTTGATTGCTGCCACCATCGTCATGATCGTCCTCCTCACGGTCTGGATCATCAGCGCTGAGCTGATTCTAACATCTGGCGGCCTCTTCAGCATCGCAGATGTGCTCTTTGAGGTGCTTGTGATCTATCTCATTGCTGCCGCCAACATCATCACCGTTCAACTCTTTTTTGAACTGTTCAAAAAAGAAATGCTGGCGGCGCTGGCCTGGGCAGCCGTTTGGATCATTCTGCCAGCAGTCCTGAACCTTCTTGGCATGCATTTTGAAGTTCTTGCCAACATCGCCAGCTGGATGCCTTACAACTTCCTGCAGAACGTCGTACAGACCACCACCGTTGCCCAAGGCGATGTCATGGGCGGCTCTGTGAACGTCAGCATCATCTCTCAAAAACCAGACGTGCTCTGGTACACCAGCGAGGGGCTCTTTAAATGCCTGCTCTCCGGTGCCATCGGTGTTGCGCTCTTCTCCCTCGCCGGCTGGATTGTTCTGCGCCGCCGCGATTTGTAAAAGGATGGTGCCGCCATGTTTTCCCAAGCCGCCTTCCTCGTCGCCATGATAGCCTTCGCCTGCTGTGCCCTGCTGGCCATTCATGCCCTCTTTCAGGACGGCCTGCATGGCATCCAGCGCCATAAAAAATCGCTCTATCTTATATTCAGTATCTATGTTCTGGCTTTCACCTTGTTTCTCGTCACCCAATCGCCTGACTGAAAGGATCTGTTTCCCATGCTCAATTACATCCGCTCTGAGTTGTACCGGGCCACCCACACCCGCCCCTGTTATGTGATGACCGCCGTCCTCGTTCTCGGCATTCTTGCCTTCAACCTCGTGCTTCATTTCTGGGGCAGCGGCGCCGACTACTACGGCCACACCTCCTTCAGCTATGTCTTTTCCATCTCAGAACCATGGCTCTATATGGTCTGCGGCGCTGTTGTGGCAGCTCTGCTGTATGAAGGCCGCAGCAAAAACGGCAACCTCAAGAACAGCCTTGCCAGCGGACTCTCCCGCAGCCAGCTCTTTGTCGGCCAGTGCCTGACAGCGCTCCTCATCGCCACCATCATGATGGTGATTGTCGTTGCCGTCTGGGCTGCCAGCGCCGAACTGCTGCTCGCCCACACCGATTTCTGGACACTTGGCGATTTTCTCTGCTCCGTCGCTGCCGCCTATCCGCTGGCCGTCGCCAGCCTTGTCTCCATCATTCCCTTCTTTCTGCTGTTCCGCCGTGATCTCACCGCCGTCGCCGGCTGGCTGATGGTCTGGAACGTCGCGCCCGCCCTCTTTGCCGGCCTCGGCCTCAAATTCTCCTGGGCATCCCGTCTGGCCAGCTGGATGCCAAAGAACTTTCTCTCCTTCGACAGCGTCGTCCGCTGGTGGGAGGAACCGATGATTCTCGAAAAATCCCTTATCAGCGCCCTCATCGGCATCCTTGTCTTCGGCCTTCTGGGCGTGGTATCATGGAGAAAACGCGATCTTAACTAAGTCGGGAGGGACCACCATGTTCATGACCATCCTGCTCACCCTCGCCGTCCTTACGGGCGGCTTTTTCGCCTACCGCTACCTCACGCTGCGGCATGCTCTGCGCGCCACCCGCGATGAACTCGCACTCATTCGCCGCGACCTCACCCAGAACCAAATGCTTCACCTGCCGCTGCCCAATGCAGAACTGGCAGCGCTGCTTGACGACCTCAACCAACTGCTCGCCGAGATCCAACAGGAACGCCAGAACTACGCAGCACGCGAACGTGCCTTTCAGCGGCAGATCGAAGCTGTGAGCCACGACCTGCGCACACCGCTCACTGTCATCGTCGGCAATCTCAAACTCTTCCAGCAGAATCACCACGCCCAAATCACCAGCGATCCAGAGCTTGCGGAAACCGTTGCTGTGCTCGAGCAAAAAGCCGAGGCTATGAATACCCTCGTCGGCCAATTTTACGACTATTCCCGCCTTGCCGCCGACGACATGAACCTGACCTTGGCACGCATCGATGCTGGCCGTGTGCTGCGCGAAACCCTCGCTGGCAGCTACCAGCTGCTCGCCGATGCCCGCCTCAAAGTTGACATTGATCTGCCAGAACATCCTCTCTGGGTGCTTGGAGATCAGGCGGCCCTGGCGCGTATTTTCCAAAATCTCCTGCAAAACGCTGGCCGCTATGCCGAAACCTGCCTCGCGCTCGCTGCCAACGAGGAAAGTGATCGTCTCACGCTGCGGTTCAGCAACGACACCACCCGTCTCAGCGATGACGACATCGCCCACCTCTTTGACCGCTTCTACACACCGGACGCTTCCCGCCACCAGGGCGGCACAGGCCTCGGCCTCACCGTCGCCCGCACCCTTGCCGAAGACATGCAGGGCAGCCTCACTGCCAGTGCCGACACGCACGACGGCAAGCACCTGCTCACCTTTATCCTAACATTGAAAACGCTCTGATCTGGTGCGCCAACCATGATGGCACGCTTTTTTATGCACGCTGCCTGAAAACCATGTATTTTATCTGTTCCATATGATAAAATGATAGATAATAAAAAAACAGGGGGTGTATGGGATGATTAGAAAAGCGGTTCTTGATGACATGCCACAATTCGACAGCATGTTTGAAGAATATTTTCAGTACGAGAAAAAAATTGATTCCTATACAGTATTTCAGCGCGGCATTTTTCCAACACACAGCGGCATAGAAAACGCCATCAAAAACGATGTTGTCTACGTATACGAAGACAACGGCATCATCTGCGGCAGCGTCATTTTTGACCAGATGCAGCCACCAGAATTTGCCGACATTCCATGGCAATACGTCTATAACGACGAAGACGTCATGGTCATCCATCTTTTCATCGTGCGTCCATCTCACTTCCGCCAGGGGATTGCCACCGCAATGATGAATTACGGCTTTGATCTTGCCCGCAGCCAAGGCTGCAAAGTGCTGCGCACTGAATGCGGCAGCCAGAATTTTCCAGCAGTGCTGCTTTTCAAACGCCTTGGCTTTGAACGCGCTGCCGTCGCATCCATCGTTATTGAAGGCGTCGTACCTGCCGACGGTCACGTCTTTTTAGAAAAGCCACTCGTTTGAACACATAAAAACAGCCGTGCCCGAATCTTTCATTCGAGCATGGCTGTTTTTACGTTTTGTGGTGGCTCAATGGGTCCAATCTAAGAACTGCACGGCGCCGTTTTGATCGTTGGCGATGATCTCCTTCATCTTTTTGGCGAATGGGCAAGGATAGCCAATTGGGTTGCCTTTCTGGATGCAGCTGGCAAAAACGATCGTGTCAGCACCGCGTTTCACCAGTTCGCGTGCGCGCAGCACCGCTTTCTTCCCTGGGCAGCCGCCACAGTTGTTGAAGCCGATAAGTTCAATCGGCTCCTCTGGCGGCACCTCAGCAAACACACCAAAGCGTTCGCGAATGGCCTTGAAATCTGACGTGCCTGGGCAATAATCTTCCGTCATGCGGCAGCGAATGATACCTATTTTCATACTAAAACCTCCCCTGGATCTTATTGTCTCCATTATACGCTCAAACTCCTATAAAAAATAGTGAAACAATTCAAAAAAGGCCGAACATTTTTCGCGTTCGGCCTTATATTTTATAGATTTTTCACAAACAGTGCGCGAATGGCGTTCAGCACAGCAAGAATCATCACGCCCACATCTGCGAAAATCGCCAGCCACATATTGGCAATCCCCAACGCACCGAGAATCAGGCAGATGCCTTTGATGCCGATGGCAAAAACGATATTCTGGTAAACAATGCCCAGAATCTTGCGGCTGATCTTAATGGCCTTGGCAATTTTCAGCGGATCATCGTCCATCAGCACCACATCCGCCGCTTCGATGGCCGCATCCGACCCCATCGCGCCCATGGCAATGCCAATATCGGCACGGCGCAGCACCGGTGCATCATTGATACCATCGCCAACAAAGGCCAGTTTTTCTTTCTCCGGCTTTTCGGCAAGCAGTGCTTCTACCTTGGCCACTTTATCGGCTGGCAGCAGTTCGCTGGCGATGCTGTCGATGCCCAAAGCGCTGCCCACTTTCTCTGCCACATTGCGGCGGTCACCGGTGAGCATCACAGTCTTGCGCACACCGTTTTCCTTCAAGGCACGAATTGCCTCGGCAGCGTGCGGCTTCACCACGTCAGCGACGACAATATGCCCAGCGTAACTGCCATCAATGGCCACATGCACGATCGTGCCGACGCTCTTGCAAGGAATCGCCTCCACGCCCACGCGCTGCATCAGCTTGTCGTTGCCGCAGGCCACTGCCACACCATCCACAAGAGCCATGACACCGCCGCCGCTGATCTCCTGAATCTCACTGACGCGGCTGCGGTCGATGACCTTGCCATAAGCGCGCTGCAAACTTTTGCTGATCGGATGCGAAGACGCGCTCTCTGCATGGGCTGCCAGCTCGAGGATCTTTTCATTTTCCAACTTATTGTGGTGAATACCCACCACCTCGAACACGCCCTGGGTCAGCGTGCCTGTTTTATCGAAAACCACGATTTTCGTCTTAGCCAGGGTCTCCAGATAGTTCGACCCTTTCACCAGCACTCCAGCCTTGCTGGCACCGCCGATGCCAGCAAAGAAGCTGAGCGGAATCGAAATCACCAGCGCACATGGACAGCTGATGACCAAGAACGTCAGCGCTCGGTAGATCCAAGTGCCCCAATCAGCAGCCAGTCCCAGGCCGATCATACGCACCAGCGGCGGCAGAAAGGCCAACGCCAAAGCTGCATAACAAACGGCTGGCGTGTACATCCGTGCAAACTTGGAAATGAAATTCTCCGATTTCGACTTACGCGAGCTGGCATTTTCCACCAGTTCCAAAATCTTTGATACCGTCGACTCGCCAAATTCCTTTGTCGTGCGAATGCGCAGCACGCCGGTCATATTGATGCAGCCGCTGATAACTTCTTCCCCAACATGAATACCGCGCGGTACGCTTTCACCAGTGAGGGCGCTGGTATCCAGCGTTGAATCACCCTCCACGACCACGCCGTCCAGCGGCACCTTCTCGCCTGGCTGCACAACAATAATGCTGCCAATCTCAACCTCGTCCGGGTCCACCTGTTCCAGCTGCCCATCCTGCTCAATATTGGCACAATCGGGACTGATGTCCATCAAATCAGAAATATTGCGGCGGCTTTTGCCCACAGCCACACTCTGAAAAAGTTCCCCGACCTGATAAAAGAGCATGACGGCCACCGCTTCGGTGTAATCGCCGCTGCCGGAATACAATGCCAACGCCACCGCGCCCACTGTAGCAACCGCCATCAGGAAACATTCGTCGAACATCTGACGGTTCTTGACACCCTTAGCCGCTTTCAGCAGAATATCCCAGCCCACCACCAGGTAGGGCACCATGTAGCAGACAAAACGAGGTGCCCCTTCAAGCGGCAAAAAATGCAGCCCAATAAGCAACACCAGTGCCACAAGAATGCGCACCAGCATTTTCTTTTGCTTCTTATTCATTGTGGTCTCTCCTCATTTTCAGTTAAACATATTTTTAATCGTTCATCAAAATAATTGGCACTCAGCAGCATGGAAACACAGCCACAGAGTGCCAACAGGTTATTTCAAAAACACTTCGCAGGCGTCTTCCACCTTTTTGCAATTGTCGCGCACTGTTGGCATGATCGCTTTTGGATCCACACCATCTTCAAACTCAACGATCATCTTCAGCGTCATAAAATTCACCACTGCATCCTTTACGCCAGCGGTTTTCTTCGCTGCTTCTTCCATCTTGTTGGCGCAGTTGGCGCAGTCTACATCAATTTTATAGGTCTTTTTCATGATTAAAATCTCCCTTCGCTCATCAAATTAACGATTAAATAATCTTTTATTTGTTGTCCTCATCATACGCCATTATGCATCTGCCGTCAAGCCTTTTTTGAGAAAAATATGTTTAATGTGCGTCATGTGACATATAGGCATACACATCCGCAATCACGGTGCATAAATCACCATCCACACCCAAGGCGCGATCAGCAATTGCCGATGGAATGAACAGCTCGCCCTTGTTGACTGTAATATAGAATGCCTCTGGCGTATCCGCCACCAACTGCATCAATGGCGCCTTAATCAGCTGATTGCGCGCACTGATGCCCAGTTCCAGCACCAAAAGCCGCTTGCCCCGCGCAGCCATCAGGAAATCCTGAAAAGCCTTTGCTTTCTGTTGCCAGCGCTGTGTGTGGAAAAAGGCCTGACTGCTCGCCATGTCTACTTCCACTGGCCCGCCGCAATGCGGACACACCGGCAGCGCCGCCGTTGGCACATAGCCGTCCTTCTCCAGCGCTGCCATGCGCAGCACCTCTTCGCGATTCGACCACACCGCTTCCGAACAGCCGCGGGCACAGCGACTGCGAGAAAACGAGCCCTCCATATCAAACACCTGCGCTGCCGCAAAGCCGGCCGGCACAAAATGGTCCTCGCCATTGGAAGTCAGCACAAAGCAAGGCTTATCGGCGGTCAGCGCACGCAGCTGCTGCATCATTGGCGACACTGGCTGCCCATAACATTGCAGCGCTGCCAGCCGGCTCCAAAAGCCCCACTTTTCCTCTTCACTCGCAAAGCGGTGAAACATCCCATCCAGCAGACAGCGCCAGCCATGACGCGCGCGAAAATCACCGAAATGACTGCGAAACCATGCATTATCCGCGAAGATATGAAAACCTTCTGCAATCGACAAGCCATTGCTCGCACCAATAACGACTGCATCCGCTTTCTGAATATGCTCTACCACCTGTTGCTCGATCTTACTCATCGTATCCTCCTTATTGTGTCATCCATTCTCTGAGCAGCGCCAACGATTCTGCCAGATCTCCCTGCACCGCCAGTGCGCGCGTGCCCAGATGCAGCGGCGCTGCTGTCGCCGATTGATTGAGCGTGGCATAAAACACGCCCTCGTTCTTTTCAGTGAGCCGCCAAAACGGCAGCTTGATGATGCTCGGCGTCATCTCACCAACGCCCAATTCCAACAGCACCACCTTCTTCGGCGATGAGGCCATCAGCCACTGCCTGAGAAAGGCCTGATAACGTTCTAGCGCTGCCTGCCAATACTGTCCTTCAAGAAAAGTGTCGTCACGCACCCAAGGCACCAGCACACGCCCACATTCCGAGCAGCGCGGCACCCATTCTTCTGGCAGCAGCACGCCATCAAGATGAGCCGTCAGCGTGTCAATCAAGGCGCGGTTCTGCCAGATCGCATCGTGACACGGCTGACTGCATTGACAATAGCTGAAATCGCCCTGGAAGGCGCACACCTTTTCTTCCGGAAACACCCGAAAAAACTGTTGGTCCACATTCGTCGTCAATACAAAATGCGGCGTGTCAGAGAGAATCGCCGCAAGATCTTTATAAGGCTGTCCCGTTGGCGCCTCCCACATAAAACGCAGGTATTGACTGTAATAGCCCCACTGCGCGCCATAGCTGGAATAGCAATGATAGTAGCCGGCCATTGGCGAAGTGAAGCCATAGTACTCGCGAAACGATGCCAACGCCTCGGCCAGCGCCGGTGACCAGTGATAGTGATCGTAGCCGGCTGCACTTGACAAGCCAGAACCACCGCCCACCACCACCGCGTCTGCCGTCGCCAGCACTTCTGCCAAGCGCTTCAGCGCGTCCTTTGCCACTGTCATTGTGCTGCGCCTGCCTGCACCAGAGCCGCTGCGTCATGCAGCAGTGTGCCAATGTCGCTCACCAGCATCAAGCCGCAGTCTTCGATGTCCTTCGGCAAAAAAGCATACCGGTCATTGACACCCACATACCGTGCCTGTGGCAGCGCCGCTGTCAAATGCCAAAACGGCTCCTGGATGAACATCGGCGTCAATCGTCCAACACCCAGTTCCAAAAACAGCAGCTTATCGTTTTCATGGGCGCTGATAAAATCTGTCACCTTCTGATACTCTGCGTCATATTTGCGCCCCTGCAAAAAGTTGCCATAACCGCGCACCCAAGGGAACGCTTCTGCACCGCAGTGCGGACAACGCGGCAGCAGCGCCGGATCGATCTCCGTGCCGTCACCCATTGAAGCCACCATCGCTGACACAGGCGCCACCGCGTCCCACGTGTCATCACTGCAGCAGCGGCTGCACTGAAAGAAACGATGGTCGCCCTGGATCTCGCTCACTTGGTGTTCTGGATAAATCTTCACAAACTGCGTATCCTGATTGGTCGTCAGCACATGAAAAGTCTTTCCTTTGAGCAGCACATCCAGATCCATATATGGCTGGCGCAGCGGCGCCTGCTGGGTGGTGTGCAGAAACGTCGCCAGGTAGCCCCAGAATTCTTCGCGCGTCGGAAACGGATACTGCATGCCGCTGAAGGCACCTTGAAAATGATACTTTTCCGCAAACTTGCCAAAATACTTGCGGTAAGACGGCGTATCGCCATAGTAAAAATCACCGCCGCCAGCTGCTGATAAGCCTGATGCGCCGCCCACCAGCACACAATCTGCTTCCTCAATCTGTGCCACCAGTGCGGCGGCTGCCTCTTTCTGCATCAACGGTGCCCGCTCGCTTAGCACATACGGTGTGCCGCCTTGGGCATACACACTGTAATACCTTGAATAATTTTTTTGCTGAACGTTCACAACCAAATCTTCATAAGACTGCATAGCCATCATCTCCTTCTAAACAACCAAACGCATGTTTATTGTTATTTTAATTTTAACATCACGCATATCCTAGCATCCCCTTGCTCTTTTGTCAACTGGTTGTTATAATAAAATTAACATCAAAAGAGGAGGTATGCCATGAAATATTCCACCAAGCTCAGCGATGCCGTTCACATTCTCGCATTCATTGCCCTGGCACCGGAGAATGCCAGCCTGACCAGCGACGCCATCGCCAAAAGCATAAAAACCAACCCCAGCTACGTGCGCCAGCTTATGTCCTACCTGCGCAAAGGCCAGCTGCTCACTAGTGTCCGCGGCCATGCCCGTCCGGCACTGACGCGCACGCCGGCCGAGATCACCCTGCTTGACCTCTACCGCGCCGTCGAAGGCGACAAACCGCTGTTGCATCAGGACACCCACACCAACCCGGAATGCGGCGTCGGCGTCAACATTCAGCTGGCACTGCGCGACTGCTACGACGAAGTGCAGCGCTGCGCCGAGGATGCCATGCGGCGCCTGACGCTGCAGGATGTCCTCGACCGCTACCACGCCAAGCTCGCCCAGCTGGAGAATCTGCCGCAGTAAGCGGCACCCTGTTACCCATTGCTTGCCGGCGCACCAATGCGCCAGCCCATTATCACAAGGAGGAACCAATCATGAAAGTAGGCGTTATCCGCTGCATGCAAACCCGCGACTACTGTGCCAGTGGCCGCGACTTCCGTACCATTCTCGGCCACAAAGATGCCTTCGCCGACGTTGACGAAGACATCGAAATCACCGGCTTTGTCGACTGCGGCGGCTGCCCTGGCAAAAAAGCCGTGCTGCGTGCCCGTCTGCTCGTCGCCCAAGGCGCCGACACCATCGCTTTTGCATCCTGCATCGCCAAAGGCACGCCCCTCGGCTATCCATGCCCTTTTGCCAAAAGAATGCGTGACCTTGTCGCCCGCGATGTCGGTGACAACATCCGCATCATTGACTACACCCACGAAGCCGCACCAGAACAATAAGTCTCTTTTCCCCCAGGGTGGGATGTGATAAAATAACACCCAAGGAGGAATGCCTGATGTCAAACAACAATCTGCCTCACAACCACGGTCAGCTTCCTGACCACCTGCTCGCCCACATGCCGAGCGTCGACAACTTTCAAATCGTCGCCGACATTTTCAAGCAGCTTGGTGATGGCAACCGCATCCGCATTTTCTGGCTGCTCTGCCACTGTGAGGAGTGCGTCATCAATATTTCCGCAATGGTCAACATGAGCAGCCCGGCAGTGAGTCACCATCTCAAACAGCTCAAAGGCGCCAAGCTCATCACCAGCCGCCGCGACGGCAAAGAAGTCTACTACAAAGCCGCCGACAACGACCGTGCCCAGCTCCTGCACCATATGATCGAGCAGATGGTGGAGATTGCCTGCCCATCTGAACAATAATCTGGCTTGCCCACAGTCCGGAACAAAAAACAGCCCGCTTTGGCATAAAACCAAAGCGGGCTGTTTTTTGTTCCATTGCCCTAGCGCGGGCATCGCTCAGCGCATGACGAAATGAATCAGGCGCTCTTTCCATTTGTTGTAAGGCTGGTAACGCAGCGGCAAATCGAGCTTGGTGGATTTGCTGACGATGCTTTTCTCATGGGAGAAAGTGCGGAAGCCAGCTTCGCCGTGATAACTGCCCATGCCGCTGGCGCCGACACCACCGAAAGGCAGGTCATTGGACGCCAGGTGAATGATGGTGTCGTTGACACAGCCGCCGCCAAACTGGAGACGGGTCATAACCTGACGGGCAATGATCTTGTCTTCCGTGAAAATGTAGAGCGCCAGTGGATGCGGCATGTCGTTGAGCTGATCGATGGCATCACCAAAATTTTCATAGGTGAGCACTGGCAGAATCGGGCCAAAGATTTCTTCCTGCATGACTGCGTCGCCCCATTCCACATCGCGCAGAAGAGTCGGCTCAATCTGCAGAGTGTCCGGCGATGTGCGTCCGCCATAGGCGATTTTTGCAGGATTAATAAGACCTGTCAGACGATCGAAATGTTTGGCGCTGATGATTTTGCCATAGTCCGGATTGGCAAGCGGCGCATCGCCATATTGGCTGCGGATCTCATGAACGATGGCACGCATCAGATCGTCGGCAATGGCAGCGTCGCAGTAAATATAATCTGGGGCAATGCAGGTTTGCCCACAGTTGAGGTATTTCCCAAAAACGATGCGGCGAGCAGCCATCGGAATATTGGCGCTGCGCTCAACGATGCATGGGCTTTTGCCGCCGAGCTCGAGGGTAACTGGTGTGAGATGCGCCGACGCTTTGCGCATGACTTCTTTGCCAACGCGCTGGCTGCCAGTGAAAAAGATGTGGTCAAAGGCCTGATCGAGCAGTGCTTGATTTTCTTCGCGTCCACCGGTAACAACGGTGATGAGCCGCGGATCAAAGTACTGGCTCAGCACTTTCTCAAGAACGTTGCTGGTGTGTGGTGAGTAGGCACTTGGCTTGACAACAACGGTGTTGCCAGCGGCAATGGCTTCGATGACTGGCTCTAAAGTGAGCAGGAAGGGATAGTTCCAGGGGCTCATGACAAGCACAACGCCGTAAGGCGATGGTTTACGCATGCTGGTGGCTGGAAATTGGGCCAGTGGTGTGCGCACGCGCTTGGTTTTGGCGTAACGGGCACCGTGACGCAGCATGTGGTTGAGCGCACTTTTGACCATGCCGATTTCACACATGATGCTTTCGGTACTGCTTTTGCCAAGGTCGCGCTGGAGGGCGCTGGTGATGACGTCTTCATAAGTGACAATGGCGGCACGCAAGGTGCGCAGAGCGCGCAGTCGGCCTTCTACATCGAGGGTGGCGCCGCTTTTGAAATAAGCACGCTGATTGGCAACGATGGATGTGATGTCTTGTGGAGTCATGATGCTCCTCCTTTCCTGTTGTTGGGTGATGGGAATCGAATGACTTAAAGGCCGCGGCGTTTCATTTCTTCAGCAACTTTGGCATAAGTTGGCACAGCAACGTGGTACTGGTCACCAAGGCGCACCACTTCGTAAATAAGACCGTCGATTTCAGAGTTGTGACCATCAGCGATGTCGCGCTGCATGGACGTGGTCGCTGTTGGTGCGATGCCATCGAGAATGGCAAGGTCGTCAGGAACGACGTCGTGATCAAACGGGCAGCCCATGGCATCGGCGAGGGCACTGATTTCACGCACCATGGCGATGAAACAGTCGCGGGCTTCGCCTGGATGCTGCATGTCAGCGGCAACGGCATTGTAATAGAGACCCGTAGCGCCCACCGGAGAAACGTAGGAGAATTTCTGCAGGGCATCGCGCTGAATATGCGCGGTGAGCTCACCAGTGATGCCGCTGTCGTCGAAATCACGCTTCATCTGCTGATAAGCAGGCACATCAATGTTGTGGTCGCGTGGACCGAAAACAATGCGGCAGTAAGGACCGCTTTGCAGGATGACGCCTGGTTCTTTGATTTCAGCGTAGAGATAGGTGCAGCCATCGAGGACATCCACCTTTGGCAGCATGGCTTGAAGCTTGCCGCCGGTGCCATAAATGTTAAGAATTGGCAGAACAACAGTATCTGGCCCGGCAACACGTTCAATAAAAGGTACAACGCCTTCAATGGAATAGCCTTTGACACAGACAAGAACGACATCTGGCGTATCGTGATAATCGTCCATGGTGCAGGCTTTCACCGGAATGGTTTCTGAAGTGCCGTTCCAAACGCGATCGACAAAAAGGCCGCCGCGTTCTTCGATGGCTGCAAGGTGAGCGCCGCGGGCAATGAGCGTGACATCTTTTCCGCCCTTAGCGAGTTGAGTGCCAAGAATGCCGCCAGTGCCACCGGCGCCGATTACAACATATTTCATAGGATTCATCCTTCTTTCGTTGATGTTCTTCCTTCCATTATAGAAAGTCCTTGGCAACGATGCAAGCATACACAGATGTTGAGTGGGTAACAAAAAACCGGCTGTCCCTACATCGGACAGCCGGCACAGCATGCAGAAGAATCAGTGAGTCTCCGCGTCAAAATAGCCCATGCCAAAGGTACCTGGGCCGCAGTGGCTGCAAATGACACCACCGGCACGGCCAACAATGATTTTTTTGAAACGCTGCATGGCTTCGACGCGCTGACGCACGCCGTCAATAATGGCAGGATCAATGCCGCCGGAGTGAACAATGGCAACCGTCTCGGCGTCAGCGGCTTCGAGATGAGGCATAATGTCGTCCATGTATGCGTCAATGACATGGTGCAGTTTGCCGCGGTATTTATGGTCAGGCAGAAGGCTGCCGTCATCGGTGACGGCGATACGCGGATGGATGCGCAGAACGTTGCCAGCGAGGGCAGCAACACCGCTGCAGCGCCCGCCGCGATAAAGATACGTGAGCGTATCAACAATAAAGCTGACATGAACACGCTCGGACATGCTTTCAAGGGTGGCAAGGATGTCCGCAACTGTGGCACCTTCTTTTGCCATCGTGGCTGCCTTCATGGCCATGATGCCGATGCCATAGGACAAGGTTTTGGTGTCAATAACGTGGACACGGTCAGCAGCACCGAGATTTTCAGCAGCAATGCGCATCACATTGCTCGACGAAGACAAGGTGGCCGCGATAGGCAGGCAGATGCATTCATTGCCGCGCTCAAGAATGGGTTTGAGCAAATCGATCATGTCCTCGAGCGATGGTGCCGAGGTCTTCGGCGTCGATTGGTTGGCGTCGGCCCAGTCGTACATGGTCTGCATATCAAAAGATGGTCCGTCTTTGTATTCGTTTTCCCCCATGAGAATATGTAACGGCAGGAGGTGGATGCCGTACTGATCAAGCTCTTCCTGCGTGAGGTCACAGGTGCTGTCTGCGATGATTTCAATCATACCGTTCAATATTCACCTTTCTTATTTAATACTATCTACTAGTATAGCGAATATTTGTGGTTTTTGCATTAGGATTTTTTTATGATCGCCGTTCTTCGCAAATCTTTATCATTGCATCCTCGCCGCTCACCGCGCCCCAACAAGGTCTGCACTGCGCAGTGAACACAGACAACTGTTAAGTGTGCAGCCATCGTCGTCGACAACACTTAACATAAAGTGTGCGCGTGATACACCGCGCTGCATCATCGTTCGTGTCGTTTGACGCGGCGACACCATTGTTAACAAAGCCCAAATGCGACGAGAATATGAATTTTTCATATATTTAACACAATGGCACTTGGGCATTTTACACGCGCACCGTATGATAAAAGCCATGATCGCATCTTCAAATCGAAAGGAGAACAACAACAAAGATGAAAAAAGGTTTTAAAACGATCACCGCAATGCTCTTAGCAGTCACGCTGACCGCTGGCCTCGCTGGCTGCGGCGGCAGCACAGACAGCAGCGACAGTTCTGCCAGCGCAGAAACGGCTTCTGTAGACTACAACGCCATGTCCCTCGAGGATCTCGAAGCACAGGCCAAAGAAGAGGGCGAAATTGCTTCTGTCGGAATGCCGGACACCTGGGCCAACTGGGTGGAAACTTGGACCGAGCTGAGCGACCTCTACGGTCTGGAACACACCGACCTTGATATGTCCAGCTCCGAAGAAATCGCCATGTTCAAGGAAGAAGGCGAAGACGGCACCAAGGACATCGGTGACGTTGGTCAGCAGTGGGGCCCTGTCGCTGAAGAAGAAGGCGTGACCCTGAAATATAAGACCAGCTACTGGGACAGCATCCCTGACTGGGCCAAGGACGACGACGGTGACTGGGTATCCGGTTACTATGGCACCATCTCCATCATCACCAACGACGACCAGGTGCCAGATGCACCAAAAAGCTTCGCTGACATTCTCGAAGGTGACTACAAGGTGACCATCGGTGACGTTTCCGCCGCTGCTCAGGCACAGCACGCCGTGCTCGCCATCGCTTACGCCATGGGCGGCAGCATCGACGATCTCCAGCCAGCCTACGATTTCCTGAGCCAGCTCGCTGAAGAAGGCCGTCTCGACATCGGCGACACCTCCGTGGCCCGCATCGAAAGCGGAGAAATTGCCTGCGCATTGCTCTGGGATTACAACGCACTGAACTACCGCGACAACGCTGTAGAAAACAACCCAGACGCATCCTTCACTGTCAGCATTCCTAGCGACGCTTCTGTGCGTTCTGCTTATGCAACGATCATCAACAAAAACGCCCCTCATCCAGCAGCTGCCTGCCTGGCACGCGAATACATCCTCAGCAATGAAGGCCAGATCAACCTGGCAAAAGGCTACGCCACCCCAATCCGTGAAGATGTGGAAATCCCTGAAGATGTCAAAGCGAAAATGATCGACGAATCTCAGTACGGCGATCAGGTGGTCACTGTGGACTACGACAAGTGGACCGATGTCACCCAGGATCTCATCACCTACTGGCAGGAAAACATCATCCCAATGATTAAGTAAGCGCTGCCATAGCAGCCATCAAAAGATACAGGCATCCGCACGCGCGGGTGCCTGTTTTTAGGAGGAAAGCATGAAAAACAAATACATTGGCTATCTCGCTTTGCTTCCTTTTGCCATCGTTGTATTTCTCTATGAAATTCTGCCGCTGCTGCAGCTGGTATACAGCAGCCTGATCGGCAAGGAAAGCGAAACGTTTGGGCTCGAAAACTTTATCAAGATCTTCACAACACCGCTGTACACGCAAGCCATTGTCAACAGCATCAAAATTTCGCTGATTTCCGCCATCGTCGGCATCATCGTGGCGTTCATCGCTGCGCGCTATGCCACCGAAGCATCACCACGCGCCCAGCGCACGTTCACAATGCTCTTGAATATGACATCAAATTTCTCCGGCGTGCCGCTGGCCTTCGCCTTCATGGTGCTGATGGGCAACACCGGCGTGTTCTCAACAATCTGCCGCAGCTACGGGATTCCACTGCTGGAAAATTTTGACCTGTATTCCGGCCAAGGATTGATGCTCTTATACATTTATTTCCAGATACCCCTCTCAACCCTGCTCTTGATTCCCGCCTTTGCCGGCATCCGTCCGGAATGGCGCCAGGCAGCCATGCTGCTGAACGCCAAACCTGTCGACTACTGGTTCCGTATTGTGGTGCCAAACCTCATGCCAAGCATTCTCGGCACGCTGTCAGTGCTCTTCGCCAACGCTTTGGCTGCCTATGCCAGCGCCTATGCCCTGGTGTCGAACAACTATGCACTGCTGGCACTGCAGATCACCTCGAAATACAAAGGCGACGTTCAAATTGACCGTGCCACTGGCGGTGCGCTGGCGGTGGTTCTGATTCTCCTGATGATTGCCGCCACGCTGCTCAACAATTACTTCACAAAACGCAACCTGAAAGGACGGGATCTCGTATGAACAAGAAAACAAGCCTGGCGGGCAAAATTGTGCTCGTCATCATCGGCGCCTATCTTTTGATCCCCTTTCTGGCGACACTGGTGTATTCATTCTTTGTTGAATGGACAAATCTTCTGCCAAGCGGTTTCACCGTGCGCAATTACTCCGAGCTCTTCGCCGACATGGATTTCTGGCTGAGCATCGGGCGCACGCTGATTCTCTGTGCGGTAAGCGTGATTTTAACGATTATTCTGCTGCTCCTGGCAATGTATCCGGTGACGGTGATGAACCGCAAGCTGGGCAACCTCATGCAAATGATCTGCATGATTCCTTACGCATTGCAGGGCGTCATTCTCTCCATCAGCATCATTTCCATCTATACCGGTACAGGCACCATTCTCTCGAACCGCATGCTGATGCTCTTCGGCGCCTACTCCATCCTGGTGCTGCCGTACATTTATCAGGGCATTCGCAACAGCCTCAACGCCATCGATGCCAAGACGCTGATTCAGGCAGCCGAGGTGCTGGGCTGCGGACGCTTCCGTGCCTATGTACAGGTGGTGCTGCCAAACATTTTCTCAGGCATTTTGGTATCGAGCTTATTGGCAGAGAGCATCGTTTTCGGTGACTTCGTTCTCGCCAACAACATTGCCGGCAACAACTATGAAAACGTGTCGGTTTACCTGAACACCCACATGTACACATCCAGTGGGCTGGCGAGCGCCATTGTCGTGGTCATCTTCGCCGTTGTCTTCCTCGTCACTGGCCTGATGCTGAAACTGCAGAAAAACGATGCAACATCCCGCAAGGAACGCTAATTCTTATAAAGTGAGGTTTTTAATCCATGAGCTATATCGAATTTAAGAACGTGGTCAAGCAATATGGCAAAAACACGGTATTAGATGAAATCAATCTCAACATCAACAAAGGCGAACTGGTGACGCTGTTGGGGCCTTCCGGCTGCGGCAAGTCCACATTGCTGCGCTGCCTGTCCGGGCTGGAAACCGTAACATCCGGCAGCATCATCCTTGATGGCCAGGACATCACCCACCTGCCAGCAAATCAGCGCAACATCGGCATGGTGTTCCAGCAGTATTCCCTGTTTCCAAACATGAACGTCGAGCAAAACATCGCATTTGGCCTGAAGATGCAGAAAAAATCCGCTGACGAAATCCAGAAAAAGGTTCAAAGTGCCATCGAACTGGTGGATCTCAAGGGCAAAGAGAAATCCTATCCAGCCAATCTTTCCGGCGGTCAGCAGCAGCGCGTGGCATTGGCACGCTCCATCGTCACCGAACCAAAGGTGCTGTTGCTGGACGAGCCACTGTCCGCCATTGACGCCAAACTGCGCAAGGAATTGCAGAGCCGCATCCGTGAAATTCATCTGGAACTGGGACTGACAACAGTCTTCGTCACCCACGACCAGGACGAAGCCATGGTCATGAGCGACGTCATCGAACTCTTCCACGCAGGCCGCATCGAACAGGCCGGCAGCCCTGTAAGCGTATACACAAAACCAGTATCCACCTTCGCTGCCAGCTTCATCGGCAGCTACAACCAAATCGAGGGCGGCGCTTTCTACCGTGCCACGAACTTGCCTGTGGAAGCTGGCCATACCATCGCCATCCGACCGGAAACCATCGCCATTTCTCTGCATGAACCAACAGACACCAGCGACAAGGTGGTGCTGAGCGGTGTGATCACTGCCAGCGTGCCACGCGGCAACGTACTGCGCTACACGGTACAGTGCGACGAAATAAAGCTGCATGTGGACACCCTCTTCCGCAGCTTCAACATTTATGACGTTGGCACACCGGTGTGGCTCACGATTCCTGAGCACGATTGTCTCTCGATCCGCGGTGTTGAAAAGGAGGCTGCTCATGTTTAAAACAGTCACCATTTTGCCAGAACGCGGCCATTACTACAAAGGCAACCTGCACAGCCACACCGTCAACTCTGACGGCAAACTGACGCCGGAAGAATCCGTCGCCCTCTTTCGCAGCCAGGGCTACAGCTTTCTCTGCTTCAGCGACCACGACCGTTACAGCGACTACCGCGACGCCTTTGACAGCGACGATTTCATCATCCTGCCAGGCCTGGAAGCCTCGGCCAATCTCATGGACCCCGATGTGCCCGGCGCACGCCTGAAGGTCCATCACCTTCACGGCATCCTCGGCAACAGCGCCATGCAGGCAGCGGCCAGCACACGTTTCCGCCATTTGGAATACCTGCCAGTGCCAGTCTACGAAGGCGAATGGGACGGGCTGGCGGTGGCCCAGGGCGTGGCCAACACGCTGCGCGACCACGGCTGCCTCGTGACTTACAACCATCCTATCTGGAGCCGTGTGGAAGCGGAGGATTTCTGTGATTTAAACGGTATCTGGGCGCTGGAGATCTACAACTACAACACGGTCAACGAATCCAACACCGGCTTCGACACGACCTATTGGGACAAGATTCTGCGCAGCGGCCGCCAGATTTTCGCCTTCGCCAGCGACGACAACCACAACGAGGGTCTTTTTGACGATGCCTGCGGCGGCTGGATCGTCGTCAAAGCCGACACATTGGACCACGACGCCATCATCGACGCCATGCTCGTCGGCAACTACTACTCCTCCTCCGGCCCGGCGATCTACAACTGGGGCATCAAAGATGGCAACACCGTCTGGGTCGACTGCAGCCCTTGCGAACGCGTCAACTTCATCTGCGGCGGCTATATCAACGCTGGCGGCACCGTCATCGCCGCCAGCCGCGGCGGCATGAAGCATGTGGAATTCACGCTCAAAGGCACAGAAACTTACGTGCGTCTCGAATGCGTGGACTACACCGGCAAAACTGCTTGGAGCAATGCCCACTTTCTCGAAAGGGACGACGCCCAATGATCCGCGGCGTGCTTTTCGACAAGGACGACACCCTGCTTGACCTGGCGACGTTCTGGCGCCAGCCTGTGCAGCACACCGTGGCCTTTATGCTGCACGAGCTGGGACGCGACGGCGACGCACCGCTGCGCCAGGCGCTGGAAGCGGCCTGTGGCTTTGACGGTGACAGGCTGATTCCAGAATCGCCCGTCGTCGCTGGCACCAACGCCGACGTCATCGCAGCCTGCATGGCGGTGTTGGCAGCGCAAGGCATCACCACCTTAAATGACCGTCTCTTTGCCCGACTCAGCGAAGCAATGCTCGAGTGGACCTGTCTGCAGGATGGCGTCAGCAAGCCGACCGGCGATCTTCGCGCCGTGTTCGACGCACTCCACGCCGCAGGCTGCAAGACTGGCGTGGCCACCTCAGACAGCTACGCCTCCACGCACCATGCCCTCGAATCCATGGGCGTCGCTGATGCTGTTGATTTGGTGCTCACCGCAGACCGCGTCGCCCGACCAAAACCGGCGCCGGATATGGCAGAAATTTTCGCTGCCCGCTTTGGACTCGCCCCGGAAGATCTAGCCATGGTCGGCGACAGCGCCAACGACATGCGCTTCGCCCGCAACAGTGGCATGACCGCCATCTACTTCGACCGTGACGGCCATGCTGCAAGCGGTGCCATCGACGCCGATGCCATCGTGCACCGTCTTGAAGACGTGCCAATCCTCATTGGCCGTTTCTGACGCCTCCTCCATTCCCTGCTGCGTCCTCGAAACGCGGTGGGGATTTTTTTGTACCTTCATCATGCCATGCGCAACAATGTACATTGTTGCATAACCACGCGCTGTGTTCGTTCAAACGATCCAACACAGCGCGTAATTTTTTTGCAAAAAATCTCTGCGAAAGCAATCATTTTTAACAGCTGGTTCGTTATCATAGATAGAAGGTCCTTCACAAAGAACAACAAAGGAGGTGGGCAGCGGTGAACGACGATGGAGCCTTGGCAGCACGCGTAGCCGCCGGCGATGCCACAGCGGCAGAAGCGCTGGTGGAACGCTATTATGACGACATTCTGCGCTACTGCCTGTGGCATGCCCCAACACCGGCGCTGGCGGAAGACGCCGCGCAGGAAACGTTTTTGAAATTTCTGCGCCACATTGGCCGCTATCAGCATCGCGGCCGCTGCCGCGCCTTCCTGTATCAAATTGCGCGCCACACCTGCATCGATATGGCCCGACAGCGCCACTGGCAGGATGTGCCGCTGGAGACAGCAGCGGAGCCTTCAGCGCCAGACGCCGCCCAGACAGAGTGGCAGTCGGCGTGGCAGCTGCGGCAAATGGTGGCCGCACTGCCCGACCCTCAGCGCGAGGTGGTGCTGCTGCGCTTTGGCCAGGCGCTGACGCTGCGCGAAATTGCTGCCGTCACTGGGCTGCCGCTGCGCACGGTGCAGTCACGGCTGCGCTCAGCATTGAAACGCCTGAAACGCGATTACGAGAAAGGAGAAGAACGATGACCCATTCTGATTTTCGTCGCCAATTGCAGGCAGCACTGCAAATCGACGCCCCACAAGGAGACGCCAAACAACGCACCCTTGAAGCCGTCACCGCGCAAATGCAGGCGGCAGCACCGCGTCCACGGCTTGGGTTTGCCGCTTTTCTGCGCACCCAGGTGCGCTTTATTGGCTGGAAAATTTGGCTCTTTCAAGCCCTTTGCCTGCTTATCGCCAACGGCGCACTGGACACCGTCTTCGGCGACTACTACTTTTTCAACAGCCGCCCAGCGGCGCTTTGTCTGGGCGCGCTGGCGATGCTGGTGCTGTTGACCGCACTGCCAGTCGTCTACAACGCCTCGCTGTACCACATGCAGGAAATGGAAGCCGCAAGTTATTTTTCTTCCCAACGGCTGCTGGCCGCCAAGCTTCTCATTATCGGCATGGGCGACGGCGTGATGCTGGTTGGACTGTGGAGCTACGCCCTGCTGCGCACGCCGCTGTCAGCGCCGATGCTGCCTTTGTACCTGCTGCTGCCGTTTCTTTTGGCTGCAGGCGGCTGTCTGACCTTGATGGGCCGCTGTCAGCCGCAGCAAGTCTGCCTGGGGGGTGCAGGCTGGTGTGGACTGGTGTTTTTGGCGCTATCTATGACCAGCAGCCGCTTGACCCTGCTCACCCAGGCGCAGTCGGCATGGATCGGCGTTCTTGGCTGTACCGTGCTCTGCCTCTACTGCTTCTGGGCGCTGCGTTATCTTTTGCGCAGCAGCGCCTTTGCGGAATTGCAGCTGAACTGATTGGAAAGGGGATTTTTATGGAACTGACCATTGACCATGTGAGCAAACGCTTTCACGATAAAACCGCCGTCGACGATGTCAGCCTCACGCTGACGCCTGGTGTTTGGGGGCTGCTCGGTGCCAACGGCGCCGGCAAAACCACCTTAATGCGCATGATCGCCGGCATCATGCGGCCCAGCCAGGGTGACATCCGTTTTGATGGTGTGCCGATCGCCCAGCTGGGCGAAAGCTACCGCGACTGCTTCGGCTATCTGCCGCAAGAATTTGGCTTCTATCCCAGCTTCACCGTCGGCGACTATCTCGACTATATGGCGGCCCTCAAAGGCCTGGGCAAGTACGACGCCCGCCGCCGCATCGACACGCTTTTGGAGCGGCTCAGCCTGAGCGATGTGCGCCGCAAACGCATTGTCAAACTCTCCGGCGGCATGAAACGGCGCGTCGGCATTGCGCAGGCGCTGTTGAACGAGCCCGAGGTGCTGATTCTCGACGAGCCAACAAGCGGCCTAGACCCCAGCGAACGTGTGCGCTTTCGCAACCTGCTTGCAGAATTTGCGCAGGAACGCATCGTGCTCATCTCCACCCACATTGTCGCCGATGTAGAGGTAATCGCCGGTCAAAACGCGATCATGAAAGACGGCGCCCTCATTGCCTGCGACCGCACAGACGCCCTCGTCGAGAAGGTGCGCGGCAAAGTCTGGACCGCCGCCATCGATGCCGCTGCCCTGCCGCACTGGGAGCAAACACTTACCATTATCGGCCTGCGCAGCGAGCTGAACGGACGCATCGCCCTGCGCTATCTCGCAGAGACGCCGCTGCTCGCAGGCTCTCAGGCAGCAGCGCCGCGCCTTGAAGACCTCTTCCTCTGGCTCTTTCCGCACACACTCGAAGAAAGGATGTGACAACCATGCGCCTCTTTCTGCTTGAAATGAAACGCCTCCTTAAAACGCGCCGCACCCTGTTCATGATCTGCGGGCTGTTGGCTTTCACCGTATTCATGGCCTACATGCCAACAACCTACCTAATGTCTCACACCAGCGACGGCGACACCCTCACTGGGCTCGATGCCCTCGCTTATGACAAAACGCTGGAAGCCGGCATTGCCGGCACGGTGACGCCAGAGAAGGTGCGCGACAGCCTGGAAACCTACCAGGCCGTGTTTGCCCGTTACGGCGCCGACAGCACCTTTGACCTGCCCGACGACGCCTACGCCGAAATCAACGCTGTGCAAAGCCTGCTGAACGGCGTCGGCGATCTCTTTCCGGCCGAAAATGGTCAGCCGATGCCCTGGCTGACGCTCGACCCCGAGCGCATAGCCGATTACTACGACGCAGCCCCAGCGCGCATCAGTGGCCTGATGGCGATGGAATATCCAAACGACGCAGCGCCGGCGGCTTATTTTCTCGATCTTTACAGCACCGTGGAAACACCCTTCACCTACGTGCCCGGCACCGACACCACCACCCTCGAATACATGATGCTGCTGGCACTGGTGCTGCTGCTTTGCTGTGCCGTCCTCGCTGCGCCGGTGTTCACTGCCGACCTGCAAAGCGGCGCCGACGACATCAACCGCTGCACCAAGCGCGGCCGTGCGCCGCTGGCTTTGGCGCGTGTGCTGGCAGTGTTCCTGGTCTGCGGAGGGCTGAGTGCCGTCTGCCTGGGCTTGTACTGGATCATCTCCGACAGCCTGTACGGCTGGGAAACGCTAGCGACCTCAGCCCAAATGCTGAGTCTGTTCTCGCCGGTCACACCGCTGCCCTTCAACTTTGGCGAGCTGCAAATCGTGCTCGCGCTCCTGGCGCTCTTGTCAATTCTTGCCAGCCTCTCCGCCATTCTGCTGATTTCAGCACGCATGAAAAGCCTCGTCGCCGCCACCTTCAGCGCCCTCCTGCTCTGTGTGCTGCCAGTGCTGACCTACGTGATCCTGCCGACGAGCGTTGTCGACTGGCTCAACACCTTCCTGCCATCGTCCGGCGTCGCCCTGCAATCCGGCACCTTATACGCACTGCGCGATTTTCACCTGCTGCGGCTTGGGGATTTCCTCTGCTGGACGCCGATCGCCATGACAATCGTCAGCGCCATTGAGCTGCCGATCTTCGCTGTTCTCGCCATTGTCAGCCATGTACGCCGCTGTGCCTGAGCCAGCACGCAAAAAGCGCCGCCTTTCTGTAACCCCTACAGAAAGGCGGCGCTTTCAATTTTAATAAGACGCCTCCGCTCTATTCAGCGCGAGGTGCGTTCACCAAAAACGTCGGCAGCCACCGCTTCCTGCACTGCCGGAGCCGACGCGCGGCCCAAACTCAGCGGATAGCCGCGCTGCGGAGACAGTTTGTTGGCGAAATACGCGTTGACCAGCAAAATAACCACTCCGATGGCAATCGGAGACAGCACAAAGCCATAGCCAGCATGATTCAGCACCGAAACGATGGCGGTGGCGCCGCCCGGTGGGTGCACCGTATCGGTAACCATCATCAGCAGAATGGCTCCGCAAACAGCAAACGTCACGGCGTACCAGGTTTCGCCAAAAAGCTGATAGCAAGTCACGCCCACCAGCGCCGCAATCAAATGCCCGCCAATCACATTGCGCGGCTGCGCCAGCGGCGACGATGTGGCACTGTAAAGCAGCACCGCACTGGCACCAAAAGGTGCAATAAGCAGCGGATAGCCGAGCAGATACGTCACCAGAGAAATGCTGCCGATACCGCCAAAAACGCCAACGGATGTTGCCAGAAATTCCGGCAGAGAGATGCTGCGCAGCAGTTTCATAAAAAGACCTCCTTGAACTGTACTTTCTACAGACAGTGTACCGCCAAGCGCCCGCCCATCATGTGACCTGTGCAACATCTTGATGCAAAAATCCGCAAAAAAACGAGCGGCGCACCACGCACCACCCGTTTCTGTCATCAAGATTCTGTCAAAATTTTTTCCACCATCTCACGGCTCAGATAAAACGACTGGCTCCATGGATTCAGCACGAAGCCATCGGCTTTCAAATCAAGACCGGCCTGCAGCGTCGTATCGATAAAATTGGAGATCACATCGCTCGGCGGGCCTTGATGAAAAGCGGCGTCGCTGGTGAACAGCACCAGCCAAGATTGGCCGTCATCACGCGCCAGCGTACGCATGAGAAAGCCTGCATCATCGTCAGGAATACGTTCGATCGGAATAAGCCATGTCCATCTTCCTGCATACGCTGGCGAATACATGCCAAAAGCGCTGCCAGCGTGTCCTCGCTGCTATTGTCCAGATACTGGTCCATAGCGGCCTCGATGCGGTCGTTGCCATCGAGAAAAGTGTTATGAAACGGTGGCTGAACCGCTTTCTGAAAACGGTCGATGACCGCCAGCATATCCTCGGGCAGCCGCGCTCGGCAGGCAGCAATGAGCGCATCGGGCACGCCATAAAACGCTTCGGCGATGCTGCCAGCAATGCAGGTAAGGGTGTCGCAGTCGCCGCCGAGGGATACCGCGGTGCGGATGACATCCTCAAAATCTTCGCCCTCGAAAAAAGCAGTGATGGCTGGCGGCACTGTTTCCTGGCAGCTTGCCACATGATGATAGGTTGGGCGGATGGCGTCGCAGCTGCGGCTCAAGTCATAACCAAAGGTCTCGCTGACAAACCGGCGAATGGTCGTCTTCTCTTCGCCCTGCCGCGCCAGGAAAATAGCGGCGGCGACAGCTTCCGCCCCTTTCAATCCTTCCGGATGGTTGTGCGTGATGCTCGCGCTGAGACGGGCAAGGTGCCGCGCTTCCTCCAGCGTTTGCCCGAGCCAGCCTGCAGCAGCGACGCGCATGGCGGAACCATTGCCATAGCTGCCATAGGGCGCGGGCTGCTCGGCCCAAAGCCACTGGCGAAACATGCCGCCATAGCCCGCATCGGGATAACGGCGGCCCCACTTCTGCAACGACTGCACCAGCGCCGCCTGCACCGCTTCATCCGGCGCACCAAGGGTATCGAGCAGCGCCTCAGCCACCGCAATGGTCATCACCGAGTCATCAGTGAACACCGACTGCGGACCAAACAACGGAAAATCCTTCACCTTTGGGCTGCGGTCAAATTCATAAGGGGCACCAATCATATCGCCTAAAATTGCACCATACATCATTCTTCCTCCTTACTGATCGTTTATTGCTGTCTTTAGAATAGCAACATCGACAACGCCATACACCTTTTTCTCATACCAACACCCGCAGCGCCTTTGGCAGCACCTCAAAGACGACGCGGCGGCTTTTTCCGGCGACTTCACCGTCGGCGTGAACGTATTGCGGTGTGTCAAGCTGAACGCTCACGCGCGACGCTGGAAGCAGGGTGACGCCAGCGGTGTGAATGTGTTTGCCGAGGGCAAGACGCGGCAGCTTGGCGAGGACTTGGCGACGGCTGAGATTCTGCGCCAGACAAACGGAGAAACAGCCATCTTCGGCGCTGGCGCCAGGCGCGATGGGCACGCCGCCGCCTTCCCACGGGAAATTCATGCAGGCAAGAAAAATGAGCGCACGAAGGTCAGCGACATGTGAACCATACGGCGTTTCAAACGTAACGGTGCCGTCGGCAGTCTCAAGATTCCAGGGCGCAGAGAGGGTGATCATGGCATAGCTGAGACTGCCCAAGCCAAGGCGATTGAGGCTGGTCTTGAGGCGTGAAGTATCCACCTTGGCGCACACCCAGGCATCCATGCCAATGCTGCCGCTGATGGCAAAGCGCCGCGGCGCATGACCGTCGGCAGTGACCTGGCCGAGATCGATACTACGGCTGCCGTCCGAAGTAAGGGCGCGTGCCAAGGCCTGCTCAGGGCGGCGCGGCAGCCCCAGCCCACGCACAAAGTCATTGCCGGAGCCGATTGGCACGACACCGAGCGCCGTGTGTGCCAGGTCATCGATGCCGTTCAGCACTTCGTTGACGGTGCCATCGCCGCCGACAACCACGAGCTTTTTAAAATTGCCGTCGCAGGTGCTGGCAAGCCGTGCCAGTTCAGTGGCCTCCCCAGGCTGACGGGTACTCCAGGCGCGAAAAGGCACTCCATCGGTGATGAGCTGACGACGCAAGCGGCGCCACACACTAGCAGCGCGGCCGCGGCCGCTGGTTTCGTTGACGATAAAAGTGATCATGACAAGCGCTCCTTTCTATTCGTATCATAGCCAATCTAAAAGATATAATCAAGCGCCGGCTTGCCAGTGGGAGCCGAAAGTTTTACAATACAAGTAATCTAACGCAAAAGGAGGCTCCTCCATGAGTCAATTTGTTATGAAACCAACCCTGCACTGCCTCGATTCTGTGAAGCAGTTTGCAGAAACCTTTGCCATCGGCGAAGGCGATCTTCTCTTCACGAGCCATCATGTTTACAACGATTTCTTTGCGGCTCTGAATCTGAAGTGCGATTTTATCTATCCAAAAGATTACGGCAAAGGCGAACCAACTGATGAAATGATTGAAGCCATGGACCGCGACATCACCAAAGATTACAAGCGCATCATTGGTGTCGGCGGCGGCAGCGTGCTTGACGTTGCAAAGTTCTTCGTGCTCGATCAGGCAACGCCTGTACTCGACCTCTACGACGGCAAGCGCCAGCCTAAGAAAGCGCGCACGCTCGTTCTGGCACCAACCACCTGCGGCACCGGCAGCGAAGTCACCAGCGTGGCAGCTTTGGCGCTGGTCAGCCGCAGCACCAAGGCCGGCTACGGCAACCCTGTCATGTTCCCAGACGATGCTGTACTGATTCCTGAACTTTTGGAAAGCCTGCCAATGGAACCATTCTCCACCAGCGCCATCGACGCCCTCGTACACGCTGTAGAATCGGCGCTCTCTCCAAAGGCTACACCAATCGGCAAGCTGCTCAGCTACAAAGCCATCGACCTCATCCTCAACGGCTTCAAGACCATTGTTGCTGAAGGGCCAGAAGCACGCAAGCCATTGCTTGAAGACTTCCTCTTTGCCAGCACCTATGCTGGGGTCGCTTTCAGCAATGCCGGCTGCGCTGCAGTCCACGCGCTAAGCTATCCACTCGGCGGCACCTTCCATGTGCCTCACGGCGAATCCAACTACGCCATGTTCACAGGCGTTATGCGCAACTACATGGAAATCCGCCAGGATGGCGAAATTGCCGTGCTGAATGCGCGCCTCGCTGAGATTCTCGAATGCGATGTGAAAGATGTCTACGACAAACTCGAAGACCTGCTCAACCACCTTGTTCAGAAGAAACCACTGCGTGACTATGGCATGAGCGAAGCACAGATCGCTGAATTTGCCGACTCTGTCTACAACGGTCAGCAGCGTCTCCTGGTCAACAACTTTGTGCCATTTGACCGTGACCGCATCGAAAAAATTTACCGCGAACTGTATTAAACAACAATCGCCTCGAACAGCTTTTGTCCGAGGCGATTTTTTTATCCTGCCTGGCGCAGGCGGTAGGACACACAAGTCGGGCGGCCTGTCCAGGGGTCTTCGACCACGCTGGCATCGAGGGAAAAGACATCAGCCAGCACCTGCGGCGTCATCACTTTAGCGGTGGGGCCTTCATGACGCACACGGCCGTCACGCATGGCAATCATCCAATCGGCAAAGCGTGCCGCCAGATTGAGATCATGGATCACCAGCGCAATGATCTTGCCAGAGACGCTGTTAAGCGTCTGCAAAAGCTCCAGCACTTCCAGCTGATGCGCCATATCCAAATACGTCGTCGGCTCATCCAACAGAATCAGCGGCGTATCCTGCGCCAGAGCCATGGCAATCCAGGCATGCTGACGCTGACCGCCGGAAAGCGCGTCAATGTCGCGCGCCGCCAGCTCCTCCATGTGCGTCAGGGACAAGGCCCAGGCAATGGCGCGGCGATCTTCGTCCTGTAAACGGCCGAAGCCTTTCTGATGCGGATAACGTCCATAGGCGACCAGTTCTTCAACGGTGAGTCCGCTCGGCGCCTGCGGGCTTTGCGGCAAAATGGCCATTTGCCGTGCCACCTCAACGGTGGAGAGACGGGCAATGGCCTCGCCGTCGAGGATGATTTGACCGCTTTGCAGCGGCATGGTGCGCGACAGAGCCTTCAGCAGCGTCGACTTGCCGCAGCCATTGGGCCCGATGATGGCCGTGATCTGTCCGCGCGGAATGCCCACGCTCAGCGTTGGGATGATGAGATTGTCCTGATAACCGACGGCGATGCCGTCGCCTTGTAAGATTGCGTCCATGGTCGGACCTCCTTTACTGTTTGACCAAAAGATAGAGAAAATACGGCGCCCCGATGACAGCAGCCACAATGCCGATGGACAGCTCATTAGGTGCCAGCAGCGTACGGGAGATGCTGTCCGCCACGGTCATCAGCAGCGCACCCGTTAAGAGCGAGGCGCCGATCAGCACGCGAAAATTCGGTCCCACGAGCCGCCGTGCCAGATGCGGACAAACCAAGCCGACAAAACTCATGCCGCCGCCCACTGCGCAGCACAGGCTGGACATGGCCACCGCGCCGCTCAAAAGCAGCAGTGTGTCGCGTGACACTGGCACACCCAGACCGGTAGCAGCCTGCGTGCCCAGCCCCAGCACATTCAGCGTGCGGCTTTTATAGAGCATAAAAAGCGCAAGCAGCGATAAGCCAATCGCAAGCATGCGTACATTGGACCAGCTGGCGCCCCAGATGTTGCCGGAAAGCCAGTTTTGCACAAAGGCATAGTCGCTGTCCGACATTCGCAGCATGAGCATGGCGGTCAGGCTGGTGATCGCGGTAGACATGGCAATGCCAATCAAAAGCAGTCGCTTTGGCGACAGCCCGCGCGCCGTCAGCGCCAAACGATAGTCGATCAGCGCCACAGAAAAAGCGCCAACAAAAGCCAAAATCGGCAGCCAAAAGGATGTGGTCAGGCTGCCTCCGACAAAAAATACGATAAACACTGCCACAAACAGGCCGGCACCTGCATTGAGACCGAGAATGCCCGGCTCTGCCATGTCGTTGTGGGAAAGGCCCTGGAGCACACAGCCAGCCACCGACAGCCCCACGCCAACGAGCAGGCTCGTCAGCACCCGCGGCAGCCGCAGTTCCAGCAGAGTGTAACGCAGGCTGGCTTCACCGCCGCCGCTGAAAATCTGCATCATCTCTGCCAAACTGATCGGACGGTAGCCCGCGTTGATGTCCACCCACACTGCCGCAAGCAGGAGCACCGCCAGCACTCCATAAACGCGCACAGTACGGGCACAATTGTACTTAGTCAATGCCCTTTCCCTCCTTTCGGGCAAGCCAGATGAAGAATGGCACACCGATCACCGCAAACACCAAACCAATCGGCGTTTCCGACGGAGCGTTGATGAGACGGGAAAAAAGGTCTGCCAGAAGCATGAAAAAGGCTCCCGCCACCATCGAGCCTGGGATGATGCTGCGATAATCGGCCCCCAGAAAATGCCGCACCACATGCGGCACCAAAAGCCCAACAAAGGCCACCGGCCCTGCCAGTGCCACCGCACTGCCGGCGAGCACCAAAACCACCAGCAGGCAGAGCAAGCGTGTCCGCTCAATGTGCAAGCCCAGCCCACGTGCTGCCTCCTCGCCCAGACTGAGCAGCGAAACGCGGCGTGAAAGCAGCACCGCCGCCAACAGGCCGAAAACCATCAGCGGTGCGGCAAAATGCAGCTGCTCAGCGCGAATGCCTGCCACGCCGCCCGCCGTCCAGAAGGTCAGATTGTAGCCAATGTTGCATTGGATGTCAATGGCCTGGCTCAGCGACGACAGAAAAATGCTCACCGCGCTGCCGGCAAGCACCAGGCGAACCGGGTCCAGCGTGCGGCGGCGCAGACGCAGAAGCAGATAAACGATCGACATTGCCGCTGCTGCGCCCAAAAAAGAAAATGCCACCACACCAGAAAAGCTGAGCCCAGAGAAAAACGCCAGACAAACTGCCAGCGCAAAGGTGGCGCCAGCGTTGATGCCAAGCAAGCCTGAATCGGCCAGAGGATTGCGCGTCACCCCCTGCATGACAGCGCCGGCGGCAGCAAAGGCTGCGCCCACGAGCAGACAGCCCAGCGCCCGCGGCAGCCGCAGCTCATGAATCACAATCTGCTGTTGGTCGCTCAGATCTGGTGCTGTCAGCGCCTGCCACACTTTGGCCAGCGGCACGTCAGTGCTGCCAAAAAGCACAGAACACGCCGCAGCGATCACCACTGCGGCGCTCCCGCCAAGGAGAAACAGAAACAGTTTACCTGTCGCACGCCGTTCCATCATCAGGCCTCATGGCTGCGGAAGAATTCCAGGAAAATATCGAGCTGCCCATTCAGCGTGATCGGATCGCGGTGCATGAATGCCACCTGGTCATAGCTCAGCACCTGTCCGTTCTGAACCGCATCCAGGCTCTGCCAGAGATCAGAATTCTCCACAAATGACGGATCGGTGCCATCGAGCACGCCATACAGAATGAAATCACCGGTGTATTCCGGCAGCGCTTCAACAGACACCACCTCATAAGCAGTATCGCCGTCCACCATATCCTGCTGCACCTTTGCCGGCGCCTTCAAATCCCACATGTCATAGAGAATGCTGCCGCCGCGGGCAAAGTGGCTGCCCATGGTGTACACTTCCTGCGGCCAGACTTCGACAATGGACACCGTGCGGTCGCCGACGATGCCCTGCACTTCATCCTTCGCTGCCATAACACGCGCATTGAAATCGTCAAGGTAAGCATCGGCCTCGTCGCTCTTGCCAACAAGGTCAGCAATGTAGCGGAAAAGTTCTTCATCAGAACGCTTGCCGTCTTCAATGTACACCGTCGGTGCAATCGCTGCATACTTTTCATAGTCTGCCTCGGTGATCGTGACAATGAGATCCGGCTGAGCTTCAGCGATCATTTCCAGCGAAGTTTCAGCGCTGGTCGTGTTCATGGCCTGAATGCCTTCCACACGATCGGCGAGAAACGGATTGTTCAGCGCGTATGGCGACGCGATCACTGGCTTCACATCAACAGCAAGAAATTCACCAAGATAATAATCCGATACAATGACCTGCGGCGATTCCGGAATCTTCACACTGCCTTTGTCAGTCTCCACCGTGCGCATGCCGGCCGCTGATGACTGCTGACTGTCTGAAGCCGACGATCCTTGCCCGGATTGACCACTGGTGCATCCTGCAAACATCATCATGACAAGGCACAGCAATAAAACGACTTTATATTTTTTCATCATCAATCACCTTTCTTTTTCAGATTCAAAGTCCTATAATTAGCTATGGGTAATTCTTTGCCTATCATGTTACATGATGCTTACTTTCAATGCAACACCTTGGCGTATTTGCACCCGATTGGACAACACGCCGCACCGTTTTAATCAATTTCCCACCCTAAAGGAGGATGCCCCATGTCACTCGACACCCACCAGGCTTTTCAAGAACAGGTTTTTTGTGCCCTGGGCTTTGCACCGGCGCCGTGTGCCTTTGGGACACGCTGGTCAAATGCGGCAGAGCCTGCACGCGGTAGCTGCCACGTCTGCCAGCACAGCGACAGCTACAGTCTGACTGTGGCCGATTACCACGTTACTGCACCATTTTCGCTGGACTTTCATAGCACAACACCATTTCTGCGCTTCGGCAGTTTCTACGAAGGCGACACCGATTTTCACATCAACGGCGTTAAATCCAACGCTTCTTCACCGGTCAGCTTTCTGGTGAAGGAGCACGCCCTCGAAGGGCGGCAATTTTGGCGTACTGGCACCCATTGCCGCGGCGTAGAACTGGCGCTTTCACTGGATTTTCTGCGCACACTGACACTGCTGGATCCCAATCTCGCGTGTTTGGAAGCACTGCCCGACAACACGCCTCACAACATTCTGCCGCCGCAAACAGTGGCACTGCTGCGCGAAATGGCAGCCCTCTCTGCAGCCGACGCACTGACACCGCTGCAGCTGCAGGGCATGGTTCTGCAGGCTATGGCTCAACTGGCTGACGCTCTGGCCAATCGCTATTTCATACCGAATCAACAAGAACGGCGCATCATCATCGGCAAGCGCAATATGGTCTTTTCTGAAGCCGATCACCAGGCCATTCATCTTGTGCGCGCCCTCATTGATGAACACCCAGAAAAGAAACACACCGTCGCTTCTCTGAGCCGCCAGGTATTTCTCAGTGAACAAAAACTAAAAGCCGGTTTTGCCCTTTGCTACCATACCACCGTCGGCGCTTATTTAAAGGAACGCCGCATGGCGCTTGCTGCTGAGCTGCTTGTCAACACCGACCGCAGCATCTACGACATTGCTCAGGTGTGTGGTTACGGCAGCAGTGCCAGCTTTATCAAAGCATTTCGCCAGCATTACAAAACAACCCCCGTAAACTTTCGCACACAAAAAAGCGCACAGGAACACATCCCTGTGCGCAAGGCCGGATAAAAAGAAAAGTGCTCCTATGGTCTGCACCATAAGAGCACTTTTTTATCAATCGCTCATATCGATATCCAGATTGGTATATACCGCCCAGCCTGGATAACGTTTTTGCACGTCGTTGACGATGTGCTGCCGCAGTGATTCGCGGTCTTTGATGTTAAACGAAATGATGACATCAAAATGAATCTTTTTTTCCTCAGCATTGGCATAGAAACCATGCATCTGAATGACGCCTTTATGCGCCATCACCAGCTTGCGCACGTTCTCACGCATTTCCACCGACACAGGGTTGGTGGTGTTGTAGGCATAGACACCGACCGTCGTAATAACCACGCCATGTTTTTTCAGCACTCGTTCCTGAATGTTATGACTCATGACATCAATCTCTTCTGCTGTGGTTGTTTCTGGCACTTCCACATGCACCGATCCATAATAATTGCCTGGTCCATAATCATTAAGGAAAAGATCGTACGCGCCCATAACGCCTGGTTCTTCCGCTACGGTGGCTTTGATCGCCTTGGACAATTTACCACTGACGCGTGCGCCCATCATTGCGTTGACGGCTTCGCCGATCATGCTGAGGCCCGATTTCAAAATGAACAGTGCGATCACAACGCCAATCCAAGCTTCCAAACTGATGCCCGACGCCATATACAAAAGCGCCGTGGCCAATACAGAGCTGGAGATGATGGCGTCATAGAGCGCATCCAAGCCCGAACCTTCCAAAGCCCCAGAGCCAACAGCCTTGCCCTGTCGCCGCACATAGGTGCCAAGAAAGAGCTTGACGATGACGGCCCCCACCAAGACAAGCAGCGTCACCACACTGTAGGATGCTGCTGCCGGATGCAGGATCTTTTTCACAGACTCCATCATGGCCGTGACGCCGGCGTAGAGAATGATAACAGCCACCACCATGGTGGTCAGATATTCCATGCGCCCATGACCGACAGGATGCCCTTTATCCGGTGCGCGGTTGGCCAGCTTGGTGCCAACGATGGTAATGACGCTCGAAAGCACGTCGGTCAAATTGTTGACAGCGTCGAGGATGATCGCAATGGACCCGGCGGCAAAGCCCACCAGAGCCTTAAAAATGACCAGCACGATATTAGATAAGATACCTATAATACTGGTGCGGACAATCACCCGCTCCCGCTCTATATCATTGCTACTCATAATTGATGCGCCTCCTTCTTTTCATTGCCCCTATTATAACGCAGACGCTCTCTTTCATCAAAAAAGAATCACGGTCAAAAAAATTTTTATACCGGACATTGGAAAATCATTATATCTGCTGGCCAAACAGCATGTTATAGTGAAGACAATGAGAACATCATTTTGGGGG
This sequence comes from uncultured Peptococcaceae bacterium, assembly GCA_937976375.1. Lineage (GTDB taxonomy): Bacteria > Bacillota > Peptococcia > Peptococcales > Peptococcaceae > UMGS1590. Next base: position 96,340 of record CALJRU010000028.1, read on the forward strand.
AGGAAAAATACTGTGTCCATTTTGCAAACACGCTGGCGGCGTATCGGCATGTCGCGTCAGTCGGCCAATTTGCTGCTGCTTTTGGTGGCAATGTCTTGGGGGTTGTCTTATGTTTTATTAAAAATGGGGGCCGCCAATCTGCCACCGTTTGAGGTGCTGGCACTGCGCTTCAGCGTTGCTTCCATCGCCTGTGTGGCCGTGTTCTGGAGGCGTCTGCGCCATGTCAGCCGTCGAGCTGTATGCTATGGCGTGGTGCTGGGCACGCTCATGTTCGCTTGCAGCAGCGCCATCATCTTCGGCGAGCTCACCACCGATGCTTCAACAGCAAGCTTTCTCACCAGCGCCGCCATTGTCTTTGTGCCTGTGATGCAGGCCATTCGCAAGCGCCGGCTGCCGGAACGCCCGGTCATCTTTGGCACCCTTTGTGCGACGATCGGCATTGCTCTGCTTTCACTCAAAGGCAGTCTGGTAATCTCAGCAGGTGCCAGTCTTTGCATTCTCAGCGCACTGCTTTACGCCAGCCACACCATCATCACCAGCGATATGGTGCGCCAGGAAGACGCCTTCCTGCTCGGCGTCATCCAGCAGCTGACCATGGCAGGGTGGGGATGGAGCACCACCTTCGCTTTCTCCACGCCAATGCTGCCTCAGAATGCGCATGTGTGGCTCATCTTGGCGGCGTTGGGCTTGCTCTGCGGCGCCATTCCATTTGTCGTTCAGCCGTTTGCGCAGAGCTTCACCACACCGGAGCACACTGCCTTGATTCTCTCCATGGAGCCTGTCTTTGGTGCACTCTTTGCCGTGCTCATGCTCTCTGAATCAATGAGCGGCCAAGCCATCTGCGGCGCTGTCCTCGTTTTGGCCAGCGTACTTCTGACCACTTACCGCCGGCCAAAACACAAATAATCCCACACAAAAAGCGCCCGATCAGCCATCTGGTGCGCATCCCGTCAATAGGACAGTGAAATATTATAAGATTTTCTCAGGCAGT
>CALJRU010000029.1 GCA_937976375.1 uncultured Peptococcaceae bacterium
CTGCCTGAGAAAATCTTATAATATTTCACTGTCCTATTGACGGGATGCGCACCAGTTCTTACACGCATTGTTCTCGGGGGCGTTTTTATTTATAAAAAATAAAACCCGACAGCCACGTCTGGCGTCGGGTTGTTTATAACACCGAGGGGATAGTGTTATAAGAAGGAGATTTTGGCCATCTTGTGATGGCCTATATGAAAAGGAATTTACGAAATTATTATACTCATGCTTCTTTAAAATAACCTTAAAAAGTTGGAGAAAATTTTAAGAAAACATCAGGAAATGATGGAGATTGACGGTGGTATGCAGCGAGCGCTACAATAGAGCAAGTACAGGAAAGGAGCCAAACGATGATTTATCAGCATAAGGTGCAATATTATGAAACAGATCGCATGGGCATCACCCATCATTCCAATTACATTCGTTTTATGGAAGAAGCACGGACAGAGTGGATGGAATACACTGGCATGAGCTATGATGCCTTTGAAAAACTGGGCCTGACTTCGCCAATTTTGACGGTGAACTGTAATTATAAGAAAATGACAACCTACAGCGACATCATCGACATTGCCGTTTATATCAAAGACTGTGCCCATCTTAAAATTCGCATCGATTATGTCATGACTTGTCGTGGTGAAGTGGTCTGCACGGGCGAGAGCAGTCACTGCATTCTCGACAAATCAGGACGGCCAGTCAGTCTTAAGAAAAGTTATCCGGAACTTTATGAAAAATATGAGGCTTATCGACAGCAGCAAGGTAGCTATCAACTGTAAGGAGAATGACTATGAGCGTGAAACATACACAACAGATTGCTTGTCTGAAATGTAAGAAAAAAAGTGACTTTGAATTTTATGGCAGCATCAATACCATGTTGGATCCAGGGCTGAAACAGCGCGTGAAGAATTTTGACATTTTTAAGTTTATCTGCCCGCATTGCGGCAGTGAACAGTTTGTCAATTACAGTTTCCTCTATCATCAGATGGAAGACAAGCTGATGATTTTCTATTGCCAGGATGAGGAAGAAGTTGAAAAGGTGCGAACCCTTTATGCAGACGATTTTGCAACAGCATTGAATGAAAAAGGCGAACAACAGGATATTGATACAACGGGATACCGCAGACGCATTGTCATTGGTGCCGACAATCTTGTGGAAAAAATTCGTATTTTCGACGCTGGTTTGGATGACCGCTTGATTGAAATCTATAAGGTGCTGCTTTATGGCCAGATGCAGTCACAGTTGGCAGAAATGCCTGGCGGCGATGCGGTGGACGATGTGTTCGTGGACGAACAGCTCGATGGCTCGCTTGATTTTGTTTTCGTTGCAGATGGAAAGGCGGTTGGTGCCGTGCCATTTGCTCAAGAGGTTTATGACGTTGTCGCTGAGTAATACAAAGAGGCGGTGGAGCGTTTGGCACCAACAGAACCGGTTATTAACCAGGACTGGGCGTTTGATACTTTGGCCGCAATTGCACAGGGGGCTTGAAAAACGTTAGGTAGGCGTAGGCTCTTGAAAAAAATCGGTGAGATGATTAAACTAAAAGTTGTTAAGCAAATCAAGTGCAGGCGTTCGTCCTGCATGACGAAGGAGGAACCCTTATGTTTCATCCGATACAACATTTTAAGACCATCACGCACCATCGTCAGCTTGTTTTCCGTCATTGTATTAAAGCGGGCATCCCTTGGCAGGGACTGGTGCATGATCTTTCAAAGTACAGCCCGACAGAATTTATTCCAGGCGCCCGCTATTATTTGGGCTATAAAAGTCCGAACGTGCTCGAACGTGAACGCAATGGCAGTTCACGGGCTTGGATGCACCATAAGGGCCGCAACAAACATCATTTTGAATACTGGATTGATTATCAGCTCAAAACGAGAAAACCCGGTCCAGTGCGCATGCCGGACCGTTATTTAATTGAGATGTTTTGTGATCGTGTGGCAGCCAGCAAGGTTTATCAGGGCAAGAATTACAGTCAGGAAAAACCGTTGGAGTATTTGCGCAATGGTCACGCCAAGGACTTGATGCATCCAGAAACGGCACGCATCTTAGAACAATGGCTTGTGATGCTGGCCGAGCAAGGGGAAGAGGCTACATTTTCTTATATTCGTTCGCTGCATCGCCACGTTTATAAATAAAATTACCAAGGGAGAAAGGAAACCATTATGCAATTAAAACAAGCTGCCGGTAATACCTGGTATCTGGAAGACTGGCAGATCATTCCGCTTTATAAAACCAGTGACAGCACCTGTGTGCTGCTCGACTCGGGGCTGCGTTCTCAGAGAGATCTCATTGAGCGCACCCTGGAACGCAATGGACTGCGGCCAGTTGGGATTCTTGGTTCTCATGTACATGGAGATCACAGTGCCAACCATCGCTATTTTCAGCAGAAATATGACATTCCGGTGGCACTCTCTGCTGGTGAAGCGGGGATTGCTGTCAGCCCGCTCAATCTCAAGGCGTACTATTTTTACATGCTGCATCCACAGGCGCCAATGACCGACGCTCAGGAATCTGATCTGCTCGTCGAAGCCGACCGCATCATCATGCCGTCGGAAAATCGCGTCACTTTCTGCGGGGCAGAATTTGAAATCGTTCATACACCAGGTCATACCCCCGATCATATTTCAATCGTAACGCCGGATGGGGTTTGTTACATGGGGGATGCCATCCTGACGGGAAAATTCATCAGCGATGCAAAACTGCCATATTTCTTCAGTGTCCAGCCATCCATCAAAGCTATGGAAAAACTGGCGGCCACCGATTATCCGTACTACCTGGCGGCGCATCGTGGTTTATACACTGAGGTAAAGCCTCTAGCAGAGGCCTGCATCGCAGCCGTGAAACAGTGTGCCAACCGCATTTTGGACACGGCGGATTGTGGTTTGACACGCAGTGAAATCGTCATTGCTGCCTGCACTATGATGAAGATGCTCTCATCAAAACCGAAAAAAGCTGCTTTCTATGAACGCAACATTCACATTTATGTGGACTATCTCGTCGATTGCGGCGCATTGGAAGTGGTTGTTCGTGATGGTGTAGAGTATTATGTAAAGACGGGCAAGCGTCCATAACAAAAAAGAAGAGGACGCCCTGTCCGAGAGAACTTTGCTCTCGGACAGGGCGTCCTTTTTTACTGATCGTTGATCAATGTTTCGCGAATGCTTTGTTGGCGATGTAGGTGAGGATGCCGACGATGATGACGACTGGCAGGGTGGTGCCAGTGATGATGTCGACATTGAGCAGCTCGCGGTAAAGCAGGAAACCAATGATGTAGACGACGAAGTTTAAGATGCTGACCATATTGCGCACATCTTTTTGTTTGAGAATGTAGTATTCAGTCAGCAGAACACCAACCATCGGCGTGAAGAACGAACCGATCAAATAGAGAAAATCCTGATAAGATGAGGTTGGATCAAAGATCGCGATGGCAAAGCCGATGATGCAGACAATGACAGCCACAGTGCGTTCGCTTGGTTTGCTGGACAATGTTGTGAAGCTGATGGCTGCAGAGCGAGCATCCAAGAAGCTGGAGGTGATCGTGGAGAAAATAATGATCACAAGACCGATGGCTCCCATGCCCATGGTGCGCATCAGCAGAGAGATGTCGGCGTAGCCAGTGGCAATGGCACAGCCAAGACCGATGACGAACATCCAGCAGCTGCCCAAAAAGTAAGTGATATTGGAAACGGTGTTGGAAAGCACAGGCTTTTCAGCACGGGACGTGTAGTCGCTGATGACGGGCAGCCAAGACAAAGGCATGGCGACGGCAAGCTCTACAGCAGCACCAAAGCTGATATCGTCGAAGGCTGCATCGGCAGCGTTGAGCCCGGTGGTGGCAACACGCCAGGTCAAAAACAAACAGAGCAGTGTCAATGCGATCACAACAATATTGTTGACACGGCCAAAGGTTTTTGGCCCGAAAAGCATCCAAATAAGGATGAGGGCTGCAATGATGAAGGCACCGATGACGGTGGAACCGCTTTCTTTGCCGACGAGCACATTCATAGCACTGGCGCCGGTCGCGATCATCACCGCGGTCCAGCCAACGAGCTGAATGACGTTGAGGATTGAGAAGAAGAGGCCGCCCTTTTCACCGAAAGCGATCTTCATGGTGTTCATAGCACTGCGGCTGGTTTGTGCGCCGATGCGGCCGGCCAAAAACAGCATCCCGCAGCCGATGATGTGGCCGATGAGAATGGCAAGCAGGCCTTTGCCCCACCCCAATGGCGCAAAATAGGTGCCGGTCATGATTTCGGTGATGGCGATGGCTGCGCCAAGCCAGAGCCAGCCGTTGGTGGCGACAGTGGTACGTTCGTTGTTACTCAAGCCTGTTCCTCCTTTGCTTCTACCTTGCGATATGCCCAGTGGTTGGTTGGACCGTGTCCATGGCCGACGAGAATACCGTCGCTAATGGCGGCAGCAATGAAGGCTTTGGCGGTGGTGACAGCATCTTTTACGCTGCGCCCTTTGGCGAGCTCTGCAGTGATGCAGGCTGAATACGTGCAGCCTGTGCCATGGGTGCGCACGGTATCGACGCGTTCAGCAGAGAGGGTGACGACTTCGCCATCTTCGGTCAGAAGAATGTCTTCGGCGTCAGAAGTTTCGAGACGATGGCCGCCTTTAATGACCACGTTCTTCACGCCCATGTCCTGAATTTTTTTAGCAGCTGTAAGCAAGTCGTCAACAGTGGCAATGGTCATCCCTGTGATGACTTCTGCTTCTGGCAGATTTGGCGTCAGCACGGTGGCCAGCGGCAGAATTTCTTTAACGAGGGTGGCGCTTGCTTCATCTTCCATGAGTGCGGCGCCGCCTTTGGCGATCATGACAGGATCAACGACCACAGGAATGTCTGGATGTTTTCTCAATTCTGCGGCAACGGCACGCATGATGTCAGCATCAGGAAGCATGCCAGTTTTGAGGGCGCCAATTTCAAAATCACTGAAGACAGAATGCAGTTGTTCGTTGACAAAATCAACAGGTACTTTGTGAATGCCCTGGACACCGAGGGTGTTCTGAGCGGTCACAGCGACAATGACAGAAGTTCCGAAAACACGGCGTTCCTGGAATGTTTTTAGGTCGGCTTGGATGCCAGCACCGCCGCCGCTGTCGCTGCCAGCGATGGTGAGTGCTTGCGGAACAGGTTTTGCTTGATAAGACATAATGATTGCTCCTTTTTTCAAAATCAAATCGAGGTGTTTAGTCCTTGAATTTGTCTAAAAAGCCACGCGCCTTGAATGCTTTAAGCAGCAGTGCAGAGGCGACGGCGCCAACGAATGTGGAGAGAAAGAAACTTGGCACATAGCCAAAGATGGCAACCTTTGCGCCGAGAAATGGCCATGCCATCAGTGCGGCGACCATGGCGCCGAGAATGCCGGTGCCAAAAACTTCGCCGACGGCAGCTCCCGCCAGATTGTGGAAGCGGCGATAGATGATGCCGGCGAGAAAGGCGCCGATCATGCTGCCAGGGAAAGCCAGAATGGAGCCTGTACCGTTCATATTGCGAATGAGCGATGTGATAAAGGCACAGCCAGTGGCATACCATGGACCCAAGGTGACGGCGGTGACAACATTCATGAAATGCTGTACCGGTGCGGCTTTTGCCAGGCCAACAGGAATGACTATAAAGGAATTAAAGATCACGCTGATGGCGATGAATAAGCCGGCAATGACAATTTTTTTCGTTTTGTTCATGCAAAGCAATGCTCCTTTCAATAAAAAAACGCCTGTGCACATGTCACAGGCGTTCATAAGAATCGATGCACTTCCCTACGCTGGTTTGAGCCAGATCAGGTTCAAGGAGTTCTCTCTCAGTCCGATTGACGGACGCCCCCAGTGTTCTATGGCTTTTAGTATAGCACTGCTGATGCAAATTTTACAGATGAAATGTAAAAAAATGAAAAACCAGCGTTGTTGCATGTTTTATTAAGAAAGTTTGCTTTGCGTGTAAAGTTTCGCACCGCCGCCGACATTGATGGCATCGATGCCGTTTTGCTGCAGGATGCGGCAGGCGATATGACCGCGCAGGCCAACCATGCAGGAAACATACACAGGACCGTCTTTTGGAATATCGTCGATGTGCTTGCGCAATTCTGGCAGCGGGATTTGGAGGGTAGAAGGCAGCGGAACCTTTTCAATTTCCTTTTTGCCGCGAACGTCGAGCACTGTGGCTCCTTCAGCGAGCAGCCCTTCAATATGTGCGGCATCATCAAAATATGTTTCGCCGTTGGCGATGTCTTCTGCAATATAGCCAGCATAGTTGACCGCAGATTTTGCTGTATTGAATGGTGGCGCATAGCAAAGTTCTACGTCTGCGAGGTCATAGACACTCATATTTCCAGCAATGGCAGTTGCAATGACATCGATGGTTTTGTCAATGCCCATGTCTTGGCCAACAGCCTGAGCACCATACAATTTGCCGTCAGCAGGCGCATAAAGCACCTTCAGGCTCATTTGGGAAGCGCCTGGATAATAGGTGGCGTGGTTGGCTGGATAGAGATGGATGGAGCGATAATCCACGTTCATTTGACGCAGCTGCTTTTCATTTTTACCAGTGGAGGCTGCCTGAACTTTGAACACACGCACGATAGAGCTGCCGAGGCTGCCGCGGTAATGCTTGTCTTTGCCGCAAATGATGTCTGCAACCATGCGGCCCATGCGGTTGGCTGGACCTGCGAGTGGAATCTGGACTTTTTCGCCAAAAATGCAGTCTGTGGTTTCAATGGCATCGCCGATGGCATAAACGTCTTCTGCACCAGCGACCCGGAACTGGTCGTCGACAACGATGGCCCCGCGGGCGTTGGTGGCAAGGCCAGCATCTTTAATAAGGCCAGACTCTGGACGCACACCAATGGCGAGCACCGTGAGGTCGGTATCAATGCGGCTGCCATCTGCCAGCACCACTGTTTTGCCTTCATTATCAAAGCCTTGAATAGCAGTGCCAAGCGTCAGCTGAACGCCGTTCTTGCGCAATTCGGCAGCAATAAGGGTGGCCATTTCTGGATCCAGAGAGGTCATTACTTGTTCAGCAGCTTCAACCAGATGCACAGATAATCCCTTGTGAACCAGGTTTTCAGCCATTTCTAAACCGATAAAGCCGCCGCCAACAACAACCGCCGTTTTTGGCGCTTGAGCGTCCATAAAGCCCTTGAGTGCATCCACATCAGCAATGTTGCGGATGGTGAAGACGCGATCTTTTGCAGCTTCAATGCCATCAAGTTTTGGCACGATTGGAGAAGCGCCAGGCGAAAGTACCAAGGCGTCATAGCGCTCTTCACGCGTTTCACCATTCGTGAGATCGGTCACTGTTACAGTTTTTTCTGCAGGATGAATGGCTGTGACTTCGGTTTGTGTATGGATTTCCAAATTGAACCAAGCATTCATCGTCTTCACGTCCTGCACCAGCAGCTGTTCACGTTTTGGAATGACACCACCAATATAATAAGGAAGACCGCAGTTGGCGAAAGAAATATATTCTCCGCGTTCAAAGAGAACAATTTCTGCTTGTTCATCCATACGGCGCAGGCGTGCAGCACAAGAAGCGCCCCCAGCAACCCCACCGACAATTAAAATTCGTTTTGCCACAATAAAAACTCCTTTCAAAGTAAATTCTCTAAACAGAATTATACGATAAAATCCCGGTGGCGAATAGTCTTTTATAGAAGACTATGTGATGATTCTCAGAAAATGGTAGATTATTTGGTTGATGGCATGCTTTCAACTTTTTTGTGCAAGAGACCGTGCCCTTGGCATAAAAAACGGCATAAATGCATTTGCATAAATAGATGTGGATGTTTTATGATGAAAGTGGTCGGATTATTACTAAAAACCAGTGAAGTTAAAAAAGAAAAAACAATTTGAATTTTGTGTTAACAAAGCCGTTTATTGAGGTTGCTTTTTTAAAATAACGCCTCATAATTCTATTTTTTTCTGTACTGATACGTCATATCTGTCATGAGCGAGAGGTGCTATATTACGGAAACAGTGACTTGACAGCGCTTTAGTATGCCAATTATGGCAGTATATAGAAAATTTTTGGCAAAATAATGAAAAATACGGGCTTGACGCATCCGCGATTGTTTATGATAATAATAACGAAGAACAATGGATTTGGTCTTATGCGTTCGAAAATACCCTTTGAAATAGTCTGAATATTATTGTAAGATAAAAGAGGACAAATTGTAATTGTGCGACACAATTGCAAAGGATTTTCGGCGTTAAAACGCCAAAAGGTATGAGTTGTTTAAATCTCAATATTAAATGAGGTGGGAGAAACATGTCAGAAGAAAGATTTGAAGTGATCGTCATTGGCGGTGGCTTAGCAGGTTTGTCTGCGGCATATCGTCTCTCCAAAGCAGGCCGTAAGGTCCTCGTTTTGGAAAAGGCCCCTTACAGTGGTGCAAAGAATGTATCCGGCGGCCGTATCTATACCTACGCTCTTGACAAGCTCATGGGTGACGAATGGAAAAAAGATGCTCCGCTCGAACGTGAAATCAATCAGGAATACCTGATGATGATGAACGACGAAGACGCTGTCATCATCGATACTACGACCAATGCACTGGGCAACCAGTCTTACAGCGTTCTGCGCGAAAAATTTGATAAATGGCTCGCTAAGAAGGTTGAAGAAGCTGGCGGTCTCGTTATCGGTGGTGCTTGCGTAGACGGGCTCATCCGCAAGGATGGCCGTGTTTGCGGTGTTACCGTTGGTAAAGAAGAACTCGAATGCGATCTCGTTATTGATGCAGAAGGTGTTAACGCCATCGTTGCTGAACGTGCAGGCGTTATCGATCCAATCCGTCTTGAAAACATCGCAGTTGGTATCAAATCCGTCATTCGTCTGAAAGAAAGCGTTATCAACGACCGTTTCAATACCGACAGTGACAAGGGTGCTGCTCTCCTCGGTATGGGTTCTGCAAACCAGGGCATCTTTGGTGGTCTCTTCATGTACACCAACAAAGACACCATTTCCATCGGTTTGGTACAGGATTCCAAGACTTGGAAAGAAAGTGGCCTCCATCTGCCAGATGCAATGGAAGCATTGAAAGAACATCCAGTCATCGGTAAGTACATCGATGGCGGCGAATTGGTTGAATACACCGCTCACTTGATTCCAGAAGGCGGCTACGATTCCTTCTCCGAATTCTGCGGCGATGGGATCCTTGTTACCGGGGATGCTGCTGGTCTCTGCTTGAACCGTGGTTACACCGTTCGTGGTATGGACTATGCCATCATGAGTGGTATCGCAGCTGCTGAAACTGCTGAACAGGCACTTGCTAAAGGCATCTTCACAAAAGATTTCCTGAGCATGTATACCGCACGTCTTGAACATAACACCCTGAATGACTTCAAGACGCTGAAGAAAGCGCATCACTACATGGCTAACAGCGAACATCTCTTCACAACCTACCCAGAACTCGCTATCAGCGCTCTGCAGAGCATGTATAAAGTTGATGGCGGTGCTGCACAGGGCGTTGCGAAGACCATCGTAAAAGGTTTGCCTAAGGTCAAAGTGTTTAGCGTAGCAAAAGATGCAATCAAGGGGGTATTATCATTATGATGAAAAAACTGAATATGGACGACCGTCTTGCGGCCGACCGTTTCGACAGTGATGACGAAAACGCACACATCGTCATTGATAAAGAAGCATGCCGTACCTGCACTCATCGTGCTTGCACCTATAGCTGCCCTGCCGAACGTTACAAATGGGATGAACTCAACGACATTATGACGTTTGACCACGTCGGTTGCCTCGAATGCGGGAACTGCCGTCTTGTTTGCGAACGTCTCAATGAACGTCGTCCTGGCTATGACTGGAACTACCCAACTGAAGGGCATGGTTTCCTTTCTAAGCAAGGCTAATTAAGCAAGAGATCGTTGTTAATTCATTTTCGAATAACGAAGAAAGAGGAGCAGTGAACTATGAGAATCTTAGCATGCGTTAAACAGGTTCCGGATACCTCCGAAATTAAGGTCGATCCAGTAACCAATACCCTGATTCGTAAAGGGGTACCAAGTATTGTTAACCCAATGGACTTAAATGCAGTTGAAACTGCAGTTACACTTAAGGAACAGAATCCAGATACCACCATTACCCTTCTGAGCATGGGGCCTCCTCCAGCAGAAGAAGCTCTGCGTGAATGCATCAGCATGGGTTGCGACGATGCTTTCTTGCTGACTGACCGTGCATTTGGTGGTGCTGATACCTATGCAACCAGTTATTCCCTCTACGTTGCAACCAAATACATCGAAGAGTTGAAGGGCGAAAAATTCGACCTCATCATCTGCGGTATCATGGCTGTCGACGGGGATACCGGTCAGGTTGGCCCAGAATTGGCTGAACACCTCGGCATTCCTCAGGTTACCTATTGCATCGGCGCTGAATTGAAAGGCGGCAAGGTCGTTACCAAGCGCGCTCATGAAATGGGTTATGAAGTGCTTGAATCCCAGCTTCCATGCCTCTTGGCAGTTACCAAGGACATCAACAAACCACGTCGTGGTACTGTTCGTGGTAAGATTGCTGCTAAGCGTGCAAAAGTTGAATGGATTTCTGCGGACATGCTCGGTGATGCTCTCGACCGTACCAGAATCGGTCTGAAGGGTTCCCCAACCAACGTTCGCAGCGCACATCCACCAAAAATGCGTACCCGTGGCGAAGACGTTACCGGTAAGGACGCTAAGGAATCCGTTGCCAACTTGATGGCAAAACTGACTGAAAACAACTTAATCTGAGGGAGGCTGAAAAAACATGGATTTGAAAGAATACAAGAACCTTTGGGTCTTCATTGAACAGGAAAACAATGAACCTAAAAACGTCGGCCTCGAACTTTTGAATGAAGCAAAACGTATGGCTGGCGAATGCGGCCAGGAAGTTTGGGCTATGGTTATCGGCGAAGATAACAAGAAATGCATCGAAGAAGCTGCTGCTTATGGTGCAGACAAGGTCGTTTCTGTTGAAGGCCCAGAATTCGCACATTATGGCACCGAAGCTTATTCTCAGGCCGTTATCGAATTGATCAATAAGCACAAACCATCCGCTATCCTCTTTGGCGCAACCTTCAACGGTCGTGACCTGGGTCCAAAAGTTGCCTGCAACATGCACACCGGTCTTACCGCTGACTGCACCGAATTGGAAATCGACAAAGATGGCGTTGTAACCTGGATCCGTCCAGCTCTTGGCGGTAACCTTATGGGTCACATCTACTGCCCTAACACCCGTCCTCAGATGGGTACCGTACGTCCAGCCGTATTCAAGAAAGCTGAACGTCAGGATGGACGCAAAGTTCCAGTTATCAACGAAAAAATCGTTATCAAAGCTGAAAACCTCCGTACCAAATTCCTCGAATTTGTACAGACTGTTGATGATGGCGCAATTCGCATCGAAGATGCCAACATCATTGTTTGCGGTGGCCGTGGTCTTGGTAAAGGTGAAAACTTCAAACTTCTGCAAGATCTCGCTGATGCACTCGGCGGTGTTGTAGCTGGCAGCCGTAAGACCGTTGACGCTGGCTGGATGCCAGTTGCTCAGCAGGTTGGTCAGACCGGTAAAACCGTTAACCCTGATATCTTCATTTCTGTTGGTATCAGTGGCGCTATCCAGCACCAGGTTGGTATGGAAAAATCCGGCACCATCATTGCTATCAACAATGATCCAGAAGCACCTGTATTTGAAATTGCAACCTACGGCATCGTTGGCGACCTCTTCCAGGTTGTTCCAGCTCTGACCGAAGCGGTTAAAGAATACAAGAAAAGCAAATAATAACACTCATACCTGATCCTTTGAAAGCGCTCTGTCGTTTGATACGACAGGGCGCTTTTGCATGTCTGAAAAAAATATAATAAAGAATCATCCTTTCGTGTTATTTGGTACCATTTTGCAAATAGACTTATCGAAGGGAAAAAGGGCGCATTTATGTATGTCATCGTTGTAGTCGTGGTGCAGACGTTTTGGAGATACTGAAAAACAAGTGATGATGTGTTGAGATCTCCTTTGTGGTCATCTAATTTTTTTACTTTATTACCAAGCTAATTTTGTATATGTATGTGTATTTATTTTATTTTTATCGTATGTTCTAATAAACTATATGGTATTCGCTTTTCATGAATACCAAAAGTCTTGAAAATATATTACAATAATGTCAAGAAATTAAATAAATATCTTTTATAAACTGTTAGTGACTATTTCTATAGTATAGGTTAAAAAGGATACACTCATTATGGACATCAAACACTTAACGTGGTTTATTGAAACCGTTAAAGAAAAGTCGATTAACAAGGCAGCTGAAAAGCTTTTTATTACGCCATCTGCGCTTTCGGCTAGACTTGTTAAAATTGAAGACGAGGTTGATTGTAAGCTTTTGACTCGCTCTCATAATGGGATTGAACTTACTACCGAGGGGCAGTATTTCTATGAGGACGCTTGTAAAATTTGTGATCTGCAGTCAGGATGGTCTTATCTTCATCAGCGAAAAAATATGCGAAAAGAAAAAATAACCATTGCTTCTTTTCCAACTGTCTACAATACGATCATTCCACAATTGGTGGCAAGGCTAACAACCGTAGACAGCCCATATGATATTTTTTCATATCAATGGGATATTCTTAAGATAGAATCGGCTTTCTATAAAAAGAAGATTAGAAGCGGAATTACCGCTGTCAGTGAAGGCGACTTTTCATCTTTAGATATATTTGCAAAAAATTTGAACCTCCAAATTCGATCACTGGGTTCGGATCAATTTGGCGTTTATGTTGCGGAAGGGAATCCGTTTTATGAGCGGGATCACTTGTATATGGATGAGCTTTCAAAATATCATCATGTTACCACGTTTAATCCATCTTTCAAAAAGATGGGGCTGAATCAGTTCAATAGTGAAGAAGCCATCAATATTCGTGGTCAGCAAAACCAAGTCGCTTATCTTGTTGACCATCCAGCATCATGCTACGGAACTTATCCTGCCATGTTTCAGCAAAGCTTGCTGGCGCAGGCGGCAAAGTTACACTACATTCCGATTGTAGATTTCTCACTGCCAATTACATATGTGTTGTTATATGCGAAAAATGCATTTTCAGCCAATGCTTCTGAAAAAATTGTTAAGGAATTAGAAGGTTTATTCAAAGAAGCATTATCTTATAATGTTTAAACAATAGCCGTGCTTTATAGCATTTCTAGTTGCATCCTAAATTTTTCTCTTATTAAATCCAAACATCTTTGAGGCCTCAGTTTGGTGTTTTATGGGAAATATTATTGGATAAATAATTAATAAAGAAGGGATCTATATGTCTACCAAGACGCGAAAAACAAGCAAAGTATCAAATCTTTGGTTAAAAGAAGATTACTGGGCTGTATGGATTGGCATTGGAGTTATTCTCATTGGATTATTAGGCTATCTTGTTGGATTTACCCTGGAACCATTAGCGGCGACATTTAAGAGCTATGATAGTTTTTCTGTTGTGCCAGGCTTGCTTGCCGCAGGGGCACAAAAAATTATAGTCCTATTCATTTGTGTTAGTATCGTTTTTTCAATTGCTGTCAAGATTATGGGGCACAAAATCTCTCAATTTATGAAGGGGTTTGTTATTCTGTTTTTGCTGGCCATTCTCGTACAGATTCTTGGTTCTTGGACTGTTGCGCAGACACTGAATCTTGAAGCACCTGTTCTTGCGCTGATTTTAGGTATCATTATTGGTAACTTTGTAAAAATTCCTCAGTGGTTTGATGATGCGCTGCGTACTGAATTTTATGTAAAGATAGGTATTGTTCTCATGGGTGCGACATTACCATTTACCATCATTCTGCAGAGTGGTCCAGTTGCTTTCTTACAGGCAACAGTCATTGCAGTAAGTACGTTCTTGAGCATTTATTTCTTTGCAACAAAATTATTTGGTTTGGACAAGCGTTTTGCAGCAACTTTAGGCGCTGGTGGTTCTATTTGTGGGGTTTCGGCTTCAATTGCCATCGGTTCTTCTGTTAACGCGAAAAAGAATCACGTTTCAATCGCTATCTCTATGGTCGTTGTATGGGCAACCATCATGGTATTTTTACTGCCGATCGTTTGCCGAGCCATTGGCTTGACAGACGGTGAAGCTGGTGCTTGGATTGGTACGTCTGAATTTGCTGATGCTGCTGGTATTGCGGCCGCCGCGCAATTTGGTGATCCTGGGATTACGGCATTCACGCTGATGAAAGTCGTTGGCCGTGATATGTTCGTTGGTATTTGGGCATTTATTTTGGCCATCATTTCTGTAACACGCTGGGAAGTCAACGAAACAGGCGTAAAACCATCTGCAGGCGTCATCTGGGAGCGTTTCCCAAAATTTGTTTTGGGGTTCTTCGTTGCATCCATCATTATGACCATTGTTTTGGCCAATGTTGCAACACCTGAAGCATCTACTATTATCAATGACACCATTATTGCACCGATCAAAGCACTGCGTACTTGGACATTTGTGTTCACATTCCTTTGCATCGGATTAACGACACGATTCAAAGATCTTGCAGCAGTTGGTTCAAAACCAATTATTGCTTTTTCTCTGGGTGTATGTGTTAATGTTATTTTGGGATACCTCTTCAGTACCATTATTTTGGGTGATTACTGGACAGGTGTTGCTAATCTTATTAACTAATAACAATTCCGAAAAAGGTCGGCTTAGGCCGACCTTTTATCAATGAGGTGATATTGATGCTCAAACATTTATTGGGCGATCGAAAAGACAATGAAACTTGTGATCAAAATGCTCAGATTTACCTGACGTTTCATGAAGGTGGTGAGTGGCGGCACAAGAGGAAATCACCATGGGAAATTTTCCGCAGTCAGAAGACGACATCGCCGCAAGAAATTCGCGCATTGGCGGCGTATACCAACAATAGAATGCAACGGGTTGCAGGTATGATGGAGGTACTTATGAACTTGCATGATGACTGGGCAATCAGCACGCACCGGGACTACGTGAAAATGGAAACGGTCACATTAGAGTACGATGTGATCATTAGGGCTCTCCTGGATGCGGGATATACCGAGGACGATTACATTTTGCAAACTGAATACACCCGTAAATGGGGCATGCTTTAAATGACCAGCTTCAAAAGGGAAAGGCAGCTATTGCAGCTGCCTTTTTCTTTTGCGTTTTTTCACAATCATCAATGGCGTTTGATTTTTTCTGTGAGGATGAGGGCGCCTTTGCGGGGAATGCGGGGAGCAGGTTTGAGGCTTCAGAAGAGGGTATTCATGAGGATGACGATGAGCAGAACGGTGCCGAGAGAGACCCAAAAGCCCATGTTGAGTCCCCAGAGGGTGGTGGTGCCGAAAAGTTTGAGCCAGAGCATGGTCCAATTCATGCGTAACAACTCCTTTCAATGGTTGCTTAAAGCAGTTCGCGGTAATGGCGGACGTAGGCCTTTTTAAGGCTGGTAGCCAAGATCATGTAGAGCAGGATGCATGGCGCCAGATAGGCAAAGTAAGCAGGCGGCAGAGCGACGAAGCCAAGCAGGCTGCCAAGTGGTGTGAATGGAATCAGGGTGAGAAGTGTGATGCCGGTAAGGGTGAGCAAGGTGAGCGGCGCAGACGCGCGGCTTTGAATGAACGGCAGTTTTGGTGTGCGAATCATGTGGATCACGAGAGTTTGGCTCCACATCGATTCAACAAACCATCCCGCCTGGAACATGCCCATATAGGCAGCCTGCATATGCAGCAGCTGTGCGCCGCTGAAATGGCTGGCCAGGTCGTTGTAGAGGATGCCTTTTGACACAAACAATGGACAGAATACAAAGTACATGAAGATGTAGGTGGTAAAGTCAAAAATGGAGCTGGTTGGTCCGATCCAGAGCATGAAGCTGCCAACAGAGGAAGCGTCCCATTTGCGCGGTACGCGGAGAAATTCTTCGTCGACGTTGTCCCATGGAATGGCTGTGCAGGATAGATCGTAGATTAAATTCAGCAAAATGAGGTGCAGGCTCTCCATTGGCAGAAATGGCAGCAGGGCAGAGGCAGCCAGCACGGAAAACATGTTGCCAAAATTGGAAGAAGCGGTCATCTTGATGTATTTGATCATGTTGGCGTAGGTTTTTCGGCCTTCAATGATGCCTTGTTCAAGAACCATAAGGTCCTTTTCGAGCAAGATGATGTCGGCGGATTCTTTGGCAACGTCGACGGCCGTGTCAACGGAGATGCCGATGTCTGCTGCCTTCATGGCAGCGGCATCGTTGATGCCATCGCCCATGAAGCCAACGGTGTGGCCTTTTTCGCGCAGCACAGAGACAATGCGCGCTTTTTGATCGGGCGTGAGTTTGGCAAAGACATCGGTGGTGCGTGCAGCTTTCGCCAATTCCTGGTCGCTCATTTGGTCAAGATCGCTGCCAAGCAGCATATTGCGCACCTGCAGCCCCACTTGCTGACAAATGGTGCGTGTCACTTTTTCATTGTCGCCTGTGAGAATTTTGGTGGTAACGCCGTGTTCTTTGAGGGCGCGCAGGGCGCGGGCAGTGGTTTCTTTTGGCGGGTCCAAAAAAGCGAGGTAGCCGAGCAGCACCATATCACATTCATCTTTGGCGCTGAAGGTGCCCACTGGCGATGGGTTGCTTTTCTGAGCAAGGCCAAGAACGCGAAAGCCGCGGGCGTTGAGTGCGTCTACCGTTTTGAGAATGCGTTGACGAATGGCGTCATTGAGTGGCTGGACGGCGCCGTCGCATTCGGCAAAGCTGCAGATCGCAAGCATTTCTTCAACGGCACCTTTTGTGACCATTTGTGTCTTTCCGGAGCGATCTTGAACCACGGTGGAAAGCCGACGGCGTGTAAAATCAAAAGGAATCTCGTCGACTTTGACATAGTTTTCCGAGAGGTCAACGAGCCGCGGATCGGCGGCTTCTGCTTCTTCGGTTTTATGAATGATGGCCAGGTCCATAAGATTTTTATAGCCTGTCTGGAAATAGCTGTTCAGGTAAGCATGACGCAGCACGCGGGTGTCGTCTTCGCCGTTGATGTTCATATGGTATTCAAGCACAACTTTGTCCTGGGTAAGGGTGCCTGTTTTATCGGTGCAAAGAATATCCATGGCACCGAAATTCTGGATGGAGTTGAGATTTTTGACAATGGTCTTTTTCTTGCTCATGGACACTGCGCCCTTGGCGAGGCAAGTTGTGACAATCATCGGCAGCATTTCCGGTGTCAGTCCGACTGCGACGGAGATGGCGAACAGAAAAGCTTCGAGCCAGTCGCCTTTGGTGATGCCATTGATGAAGAAAACCAGCGGCACCATCACGAGCATGAAACGGATCAGCACCCAGGAGACCGCGTTGACGCCTTTGGTGAAACTGGTCTCAACAGCTTCACCAGAAACGGATGCGGCCATGGAACCGAAGAGGGTGTGATCGCCGGTGCGCACGACCACTGCGGTTGCGCTGCCGGAGACCACGTTGCTCCCCATGAAGGCGATGTTCTGACAGTCTGTGAGTGAAGCCTGTGCTTGTGGAATGGTGCGCATCCCGTCAATAGGACAGTGAAATATTATAAGATTTTCTCAGGCAGT
>CALJRU010000030.1 GCA_937976375.1 uncultured Peptococcaceae bacterium
CGCAGCAGCACCGGGCCGCTGACACCGGGGGCGATGATGAGATCCCCGTCGATCTTCATGTCATGCAGGATCACGCCGTCCCCGGCGCTGACCATGGCGGTGCCGGTCACATCCTCGCTGTACTCCCCGCTCGCCTGCCAGAGGCGAGAGACCAGGTTGCTGAGGATGTTCACCACCTCCGCCCGGGTGATGGCGTCGTTTGGCCGGAAGGCGGTGCCGTCGTCAAAGAGGCCGAGGCGGCAGAGGGCGCGCACATCGGCGGCGAACCAGTCATTGTCTTTTACATCGGTGTAGGAGCAGGTGCCGGTGCCGCTTTCTGGATTTTCGAGCAAGCGGTAAATGATGGCGGCGGCTTCAGCGCGGGTGACCTGGCGCTCAGGGCGCACGCTGCGGTCTTCGTAACCGCCAAGATAGCGCACATGGGCGCTGGTGAGAGCGGCCTCCACACTGCCAGAAGGATCGTCTGGTTCTTCTGGCTGCGGTGTTTCAGGCTCTTCTGGCAGTGGTACGTCGGTATTGTCACCGTTGGTGGCTTCTGTCGCAGCAAGAAGCGCAGCGTCTGCTGTCTGTTCGTCATCGGCAAAGGCTGGCAGAGCCGTCAGCGACAGCATTAGACAGAGGGCGGTGCCACCTGCCGTAAGACGTTTGATGAGGGTGTTCATGTCGAGTCTCTCCTTTTTTATCTCATATTAATAATATTGTATCGAAAATGAGAGAGGGGGGCAATAAAAAACACGCTCTTCTAAGGAAGAAAAGCGTGTTGATTGGCGGCGATCAGCGAATGACCATGCCCATTTTGCGCTGGTTCCAGCAGTAGTCGAAGCTGGCGGCGTCAATCCAGTATTGGTAGGTTTGCCATGGACAGCTGGAATTGTAGGGGTCGCTGACAAGATAGCCGCGTTCTGGATCGTAGCCATAGATGAGCCGCACGTGGTTGTTGGCGACTTTTGGCGTGAGGATGCCGTCGATGTAGAAGTTGGCATACCGCACGGACGCCCAGGAGAACGTTTGATAAGCGACGATGTAGTTGCCGGCGAGCAGTTCGCGGCGCACATCTTCCACCGAGTAGCCGCTGATGTCTTCACAGACTTCGGCGCCGCCGCAGTAGCTGTTGCAGTAGGCGGCCAGCGGTGCTGGATCGATGGAGCTGTAGCGGCCGTCGCTGTAGTACGGCGAGCCGACAAAGCCATAGGCTGGATTGGATGAGGAGTAGGGCAGGTTGTTCAGGAAATCGCTGGCGCTGACGTTGGTGGCGAAGCCTTTGCCTTGCAGGCCCATGAGGGCGGAGATGGGCTCGCAGCCCATTTCGGCGTTGATGCCGTCAAGTTGGCTGATGTATGGCACGCTGCCAGCCATGCTGCTGGCGGTCTGTGAGAGCACGCCGTTGGCTGCGGCGGTGTAGGCGCCGACGGTTTGGTTGGTGAGCAAGGTGCCGTTGCGGTCGACGGCGTAGAGGCTGCCGTTGACGTCGTGGATGCCGGGGTCAAAGTGCAGGCCGTTGGTGTCTACGCTGGTCCAGTGTTCGCCGAGGAAGGTGATGCCCGGCGTGTGGCCGACAGAAGCTTCGACAATGTCGGTGCCTGCCCAGTGGCTGGCGGTGACATCGTCATAGAGGCCGAGGCTGAGCAGCGCTTTGGCCTGGTCGCTGTCGCCGGTGCGGCCGGTGATGCGGTTGAACACGGCGCAGGCTTCTGCGCGTGTCAGCGTGTTTTCAGGGCGGAAGGTGCCGTCTTCGTAGCCGCCGACCCAGCCGAGGGCGGCCGCTTTGGAAATGGCGTCGGCAGCCCAGTAGTCGTCAGGCACATCGCTGAAGCTTTCGTCGGCAGCGACATCATCGGTGAGGTTCACGAGAATGGAAACAAACTCGGCACGGGTGATGGCGTCGTTCGGGCGGAAGCTGGTGTCGTCGGTGGTGAGCCCGAGGCGGCAGACGGCGCGCACAGGCTCGGCGAACCAGTCGCTGTCGGTGACATCGGTGTAGGAGCAGGTGCCGGTGCCACTGTCTGGATCAGCGAGCAGGCGATAGAGGAAGGTGACGGCTTCAGCACGGGTGACGCTGCGGCTTGGGCCCATGGTGCCATCCGGGTAGCCGGCAATGTAGGCAATGTGGTCGCTCACGAGGGCTGGCGGCGCATCATTGGTCACCGTTTCGGTGGTTTCGGCCGGTCCGATAGGCACGGTGTTGTCGGCCCGTGCTTCGTGCTGAAACGACAGCGCACAAGGGAGCGCCGTGACACCGATCAGCAGCAGGGTGGTCAATGTGCGTTTCAATTTTGCGTTCATGGGACGCTCCTTTCGTTCATTATTATAGGTAGGTTTTTGCATGATGATTACCTAGGATATTTACCATGGATATTGTACAATAATTTGTGGGGTATGTCTAAAAAAATATGACCAATTGTGACAAAAATATCCGTGAATGATGGGGCGCTTTTCGTGGAAATTTGCAACGCTTTTTCTTGACAAGAATTTTTTGCGCGCTTATAATTGTGTAGGTTAAAGTGTATCGTGCACAAGGAGATATATCATGGCTTTGATCGTAGATTTATCCAGCCTGCGGCAAAATCCCGGGCGTCGTCTGACAGCATCGCTGGAAAGTGACACGCTTGCCGGATTGGAGAGCGGCTTGCATTTGAATGGATCTGTAAAGGTGGACGCCGAGCTGATCGGCGGTGAGCGGCGCGTGTCGCTGCATGCACGGGTTCAGGCAGAAATAGATACTGTCTGTGACATGTGCCTGGCACCGATTGTCTATCCGCTTGATTTCGAGATCGACGAGGTTTTGATGAGCGCCCACGATGTGGATGTGCTGGCAGAACATGGCGGCGATCGTGAAGAAATGGAAAGTGAAAATTGGATCTATGATGATGTACATTTAGACTTGAATTATCTCGTGCTTAATGCTATACTGACACAGTTACCACTTCGGCATTTATGTCGACCAGACTGCAAGGGCTTGTGTCCACATTGTGGCGCGAATTTGAATGATGGTCCTTGCGATTGTGAAAATACAGAAATAGATCCGCGCTGGGCGATTCTCGCACAGCTTCAGGAGAAATGATTGGGGAGGTGTAATAGATGGGATTACAGAAAAGTAAGAGAGGCAAATCCAGAACTCACAGAAAACGCAGCGCATGGTCCAAGCTCGACTCCGTTCAGTCTATGACCTGCCCGAACTGCCACGAACCAAAGCTTCCACACCATGTCTGCCCTTCTTGCGGCTATTATGATGGCCGTAAAGTAGGCGAAAAGCAGGAAGCTACTGTAGCAGCTGAAAACTAATAACAACAAGCGACCGGTCAAGAATGTCTTGACCGGTTGTTGTATTTTTAGAAACTTTTTTCAATCTTTCGCTATTTTACTTAGGAGGAAACGATGCTCAACCAATCGAAAATTCGCAATATCGCTATCATTGCGCATGTCGACCATGGCAAAACGACCCTCGTAGACCAGATGCTGCGTCAGAGCGGAACCTTTCGTGCCAACGAACAGGTTGTAGAACGTGTCATGGACTCGAACGACCTGGAACGTGAAAAAGGGATCACCATTCTCGCCAAGAACACGTCGATCGATTATGACGACTGCCGCATCAATATTGTCGACACCCCAGGGCACGCAGATTTTGGCGGTGAAGTAGAACGTATCATGAAGATGGTGGACGGCGTTCTTCTGGTTGTCGATGCTTATGAAGGCTGCATGCCTCAGACGCGTTTCGTGCTGAAAAAGGCACTGGCTGCCAACTTGACCCCAATCGTTGTCATCAATAAGATGGACAAGCCATTCGTGCGTCCAAGCGAAGTGGTCGATGAAGTCATTGATCTGTTCATTGATCTCGACGCCAGCGAAGATCAGCTGGACTTCCCAGTGCTTTACGCCAGCGGCGTGAAGGGGATTGCCAGCGACGATCCAGAAGATCTCGGCGACAACCTCAAGCCATTGCTGGATGCCATCATTAAATACATTCCATCACCAAAGGGCGATCCAGAAGGCCCGCTGCAGGCACAGATCACCCTCATGGACTACAATGAATTTGTTGGCAAGATTGCCATTGCGACCATCAACCGTGGTACCATTCATACCAATGATATGGTGTCGATCATGAACCGTGAAGGCAAGGTGCGCAATGTGCGCGTGACCAAGCTCTTCGGATTCAAGGGCTTAAAACACACGCCAATCGATGAAGCAAGCGTTGGTGAGATCGTAGCAGTCTCCGGCCTTGGTGAAATCAATGTCGGTGAAACCATCTGCGCACAGAATCAGCTGGACCCAATGCCATTCATTAAGATTGAAGAACCTACCCTGGAAATGATGTTCCTGATCAACAACTCGCCATTCGCTGGCAAAGACGGGGACCCAATCACCAGCCGCAAGTTGTGGGCACGCCTGCAGAAGGAAGCAGAAAGCGACATTGCATTGCATGTGTCTGAAACCGACAGCGCCGATATGTTCCGCGTGGCTGGCCGCGGTGAACTGCATCTCTCCATTTTGATTGAAAAAATGCGCCGCGAAGGTCTGGAATTCCAGGTATCCATGCCTCAGGTTATCATTCATGAAGAAGATGGCGTGAAGATGGAACCGTACGAATACGTCACCCTCGATGTTCCGGAAGAATACATGGGCACCGTGATGGAAAAGATGAGCACACGCAAGGGCGAAATGCGCAACATGCAGAACCGCAACGGCGAAGTGCGTTTGGAATACGTCATCCCATCCCGCGGCCTCGTCGGTTTCCGTACACAGTTCCTGACGGACACCCACGGCTACGGCATCATGAATGCCACCTTCGAAGATTACCGCCGTTACAGTGGCTACATCGAAGGGCGCCGCAGCGGTGCGCTGATTGTTTTTGAAACCGGCACGACAACCGCTTACGGCTTGTCCAGTGCCGAAGAACGCGGCGCCCTTTTCATTGGACCTGGGGTAGACGTGTACGAAGGCATGATCATCGGGGAATCCAACCGCGATCAGGACATTGCCGTTAACGTCTGCAAAGGCAAGAAACTGACCAACACCCGTGCCGCCGGGAAAGACGATGCCGTGCAGCTGAAAGGCGCGCGCGACATGTCATTGGAACAATGCATTGCCTTCCTTAACGACGATGAATACCTGGAAGTAACGCCACAGGCCCTGCGCCTGCGCAAACGCTTCCTGAAAGCGGACGACCGCGCAAAATATAATAAGAACAAAAAACTCAGCCGCCAGCAGGAAGGCTGAGAGCGAAAAGCCGCGTGGGCATCAGAAATGATGTCTGCGCGGCTTTTTTATGATGAGGTGGTAACTTGCAATCGTGTGGAGATTCTTTTATACTGAGCATATGAATCATCGAACGGAGGAAAGCAGATGCGTGTTACAGAAAAGCTGGTTCGCCCCGTCACAGAAGTGAAATATTTGAATGCGGATAATGCGGAACGATATCGGAGCATTATGCGTATTTTTTTTGAAAATTATGAGCGGCTTCGGTATTGGATGGAGCTGGAAGAGGTTCATGCAGCAATGGTATCTGATCCATATTTTGAGACGTATCGGCTGGATCAATGTCAGCAGGATTTGACAATGCTTGTTGAGTGGAAAAATCTGACGACAATACAAGATACGAGAAATATTCGCACGATCCAGGAATTTCAGAATAAAAAGTTCCGCTATCAGTTGACACCATACAGTGTGGAGATAGAGCGTTTGGTATTGCGATTGGAAAATCTTCAGGTAGAGGGCGCTTCTCTCGAACCCTCGCTGTTAGAACGAATCCGCGATCATGTGGCGCGTTTTGCGCAGATGACAGATGTGACTGCAGATGAAGTGCATATCTGGTGGGAAGATTTGGAACGGGATTTTGAGCGTCTCAATCGTAATTATCAGGACTATATGCGTGACCTTAACAGTGTGCGTGCAGAGGAAATGATGCGCACACAGGCCTTTCTGGTATTCAAAGATAAACTGGTGGAGTACCTGCGCAACTTTGTAAAGAGCCTACAGAGCCATGTAGGCGTGATAGAAGAAAATCTGCGCGATTTGCCACAGGAGGTGGTCGATCAGGTACTGGATAATGAGATTGATCATCTTATGGCAATCCCGCGGCTGGAACAGGCTGTGAGTCGAGCTGATCTTGAAGAAAAAGTTCGTGGGCGTTACGCGAGCATTTATGCATGGTTTGTGACGGATGGCAGCGGTGAAAATGAAGCAAGCCGTCTTTTTGATGCGACCAATGAGATCATCCGCCGCATCACACGTTATGCAGCGCAGCAAAGTGAGCAAAACCTGATGGGTGCCAACCGACGCGAAGAATATCGCAAAGTGGCAGAACTTTTTCTGGCGTGTGAAGACGTTGAAGCGGCGCATCGCATGTCTGCGATGGTGTTTGGAATAGCGCGTCCACAGCATTTGCGGTTGCTTGCGGAACGTGAAAGCGAGAGCAGCAATAAAAGTGTGTACGAAGAGGCTCCGGGAATGCTAGTGCTTAAGCCGCATGTGCGTACTTATCGCGAAAAAGCACAGCGTTCAGCGATTCGAGATGTTTCTGCAGAAAAGCAACAGGCGCGTGAAGCGGCGCTGGCGGAGATGAAGGAAGATCAATTACGCATTGCTGCATTGGAGAAAAACGGTGTGATTGATTTGGCTGCATTGCCGGTTATTGAGTCGCGGACACGTGCGATGCTTTTGCGTTGGTTGTCTGATGCACTGGAGGATTCCTCACATGTGGCACGTACTGAAGATGGAAGGACATTTCATTTGGAGCTGTCAAATCAAGAAGAATACTGCGTGGTTCGCGCGGAAGATGGTGATATGACACTGCCTCATTTGCGTATTGTGTTTGAAGGGGAGCGTTGATGATGAGAGAGCTGGAAATCTTAATGGATCGACGATGGGTGGTAAAGGAAGAGAATAGGCAGCTGTATTATCATATTCGCGATGCATTGCCGGAGATTCGTGCGTTTGCAACAGAAAAGATGGGTTGCCAGGTGATCGACAATGCGCAGCTTATCAAGATGGAAAAAATTCCGGCAATCGCGGAAACGGCGATGGGCATAACACAATTTTCTGCTCGAGAAGAATATGCTTTTCTGTGTTTGCTTTTGATGTTTCTGGAGGATCGGGATGTTGGCGAACCGTTCATCCTTTCACAGTTCACAGAATATATTGTTGCGAACATGCCCGGTGGCGGTGTGAACTGGACGCATTATCGCAGCAGACAACAGCTGGTACGGGTATTGCGGTTTGCATCGGCCGAAGGAATGCTGCGCGTTCGGGATGGCAGTGAGGAAAATTTTATGCAGGCGGAGACCGGTGAGGTGCTCTATGAAAATACCGGTGTGTCGCGTTACTTTATGCGTAGTTTTCCACGCGATATTATGAGTTACAATAACCCTGAGGATTTTGCTCAAAGCGATTGGGTAGCGATGGATGAGGAACGTGGCATTGCGCGCAGACATCGTGTGTATAAACGCCTGCTTCTATCGATGAATCTTTTGCAGAGTGAAGGTATGCCGGAGGATGTGGACTATCTAAAGAACTATGGCAGACGGCTTAAGGATGAATTGGAGAAAATTTTTGATGGAGAGCTGCATATCCATCGCGGAAATGCCTTCTTCATGCAGGGAGAAACCTGTCACATGGGGGAAACGGTGCCGAATGACACTGGCTTGTCGGATGTGATCCTTTTGATTTGTGCCAGAATCCGTGAGTGTGTGAAGGAAAATGTGTGGACGCCGGAAAAGGATGATCGCATCACAGTGGCCTTGGTCGAGTTTGAACAGCTGGTCAGACAGGTACGGCGAGAGCAGGGGGCAGGGTTTATAAAAAGCTTGCGTGATATGGCTGACGGGGAATTTGTGCGTTGTGTTGAAAATGAAATGATGCTTTGGCGGTTTTTATGGATCGACGTTGCAGCTGGTCAGGTGACAATCCTGCCGGCTGCTGGAAAAATCAGCGGAGGTTATCCGCAGGATTACCGAGGAGCGATGAATGATGAACAGTAGATGGCAGGCAAGTAAAATTGGCTTTGTCAATTTCTGGTACTATGACGAGCAGGAATTTTCCTTTGCAAATGGACGAATGCTGCTGCGTGGCGCCAATGGTTCCGGCAAGTCGGTGACGATGCAAAGTGCGATTCCATTGCTTTTAGATGGAAATGTGAGTCCGGAGCGTTTGGATCCTTTTGGCTCGCGTGATCGCAAAATGATGAGTTACCTTTTGGAGGATGACGATGCGCGTGAAGAACGCACTGGCTATTTATATATGGAGTTTAAGCGCATTGCGAGCGATGTATGGTTGACGATCGGAATGGGACTGCGAGCACGGCGCGGTAAACCGTTGGACAAATGGTATTTTTCTTTGGAAGATGGCCGGCGTGTTGGAGAAGATTTTTTTCTTTATAAAGCTCTCGATGAAAAGATCCCACTTTCAAAAAAAGAGTTGGAGAATCGGATCGCTGCTGGTGGGCAAGTGTTTGAACGTCAAGCAGACTATATGGCTTATGTGAATCAGCAGGTTTTTGGTTTTGAAACAGTGGATGATTACCGAGAACTGCTTGACTTGCTCATTCAGTTGCGTACGCCGAAGTTGTCGAAGGAATTTAAGCCATCGGTGATCAACGATATTATGAGTGATTCTCTGCAGCCCCTTTCTGATGAAGATTTGCGTCCGATGGCCGAAGCTATTGAGAACATGGATACTCAGACTATGAATTTGCGTTCGCTGAAAACCGCATGCGAGGCAGCAGGAAAGATTCAACAGGCTTTTGATGATTATAACCGTTTCGTGCTCTACGAGAAAGCGGGACATTGTGTCGAAAATGCAGATAAAGTACTGTCATTGGAAAAAAAGGTGAAACATCTGCGCGATGAACGCGCGCAAAGTGAGCGGGAAATTTCTGCGCTTGAACGTCACCAGGAGCTGCTTGATGCGGAGAAAGCGGCAAAGGAAAAAATGCGCGATTCACTGAGTGAACATGATGCCTTTGCATTGAAACGACGTGAGCAGGATCTGGCTGAACGTATTCAAAACAGCCAAGCCATGCTGGCACGCAAGGAAGAGCAGCTGGCGGAGAAGAAGAGTCAGGTCATAAAAAAAGAAGGACAGCAAAAGCAGGCGGAGAATAAGCTCTTTGAGCGAACACAGGAGATAGAGCGTCTTCTTGTGAAAATGCAGGACGACGCAGAGACGATGGCGTTTGAAGAACACAGCTTTCTTGCGGATGAGCTGCAAGGTGCAATGGAGGCACCGTTTGCCTGGACGACACATGAGGTGCAGGTGGCGCGTGTTGAAGAAGGTGTGCGTGCAGGCCTGGAAGTGCTGACACAGGTCGAACGATGCCGACGGGAAGCAGATGAACGCATGCAAAAGCGTGATCGGCTCGTGCGCGAAACGGATGCAGCTCAGTACCGGGAAAAAGAACGAGAAGATCTTCTGCTGCAGATGACTGCAGAATGGAAAGAAGCGCTCTACATTTGGAACGGACACAATCGCGAGCTGCACATGTCTGAAGAAGACCTGCGCAACATGGCAGTATTTGCTGAACGTTTCGATGAAACCTCGGATTTTGCCCAAGTGCGCAAGCAAGTGTTTGAACGTCAGCTGGAAAAACATGACGCCTTAAGTCGGTCTGCAAAAGAGTTGCAGGAGCGCTTGGATGTGTTCGCGACTGACGGAAGAGAGCTGGCGTTGGCACTCCAAGAGTGGGAAACATATCGCGAGCCTGAACCTGCGCGCATTGAAGCGGTGCAGAAGAATCGTGAGCGGCTGCAAATGCTTGGTGTGGAATACCATGAGTTTTATAAACTGATCGATTTTCAGCCATCGTTAAGTGAAGCTGAGCGGGATCAGCTGGAAGAGGCGCTGCTTGAAATGGGGATCCTCGATGCGCTGGTTGTGGCAGAATCGGATCGTGCACGCGTGTTAGCGGCTGATCCGGGCTGCGCAGATCGTTATCTATTTGTACAGAATCAAAATATTGATTGCAGCCTGGCTGCACAGCTGGCGTTGGAGGAGTCGGTGCAAGACATCTTCTCCTATCAACGCATCAAAGGTGTTTTAGATGGCATAGCTTGGAATACCGCGGATTCAGAGGCTGCGACCGTTGTGCATGCGGATGGCAGTTATCAGATTGGCGTTGTTAGCGGTACCATCAGAGGCATGCATCGTGCATGTTACATTGGCGCATCGGCGCGGGAACGTGCACGACAGGAAAAAATCGCAGAATTACGAGCACGTTTGGCTGAAAATGAAGCTGAGCAGCGTGAAACGACGGCAGCGCTTGCTGTGTTGGACCAGCGGCTTGCTGTATTGCAGGAAGAATACGAGGCCTTGCCTGGGGATGGGGATATACGTGAAGCCTGGCGCATCTTATCGGAGGCCAGATTGGACACGCTGCGCTGTGAGAAAGAACGTGATACAGCAGAGGCTGCATTACATGAGGTGAACGATCGATTAAAGATTTTGCAGGCGCAGGCAGCAGAAATCGCTTCCCGTCTCTATTTGGTGCCGCGCTATGAAATTTTCCAAGAGGCGTATGCAGGAGTGCAGCGTTATCTGCGCGATCTAGAGAGGCTCAAGAATACGCATGAGCGGCATTTAGAGACGCTGGCTCAGTGCGCAGAATTGGCAGATGAGTTGGAGCGTCTCGAAAGTGAACAGGAGGAGCTCCTTTATGAAGAAGGACAGATTGAACGAAGACTTGCCAAAGAGCGGGCGGAACATCGTACTGTCTGCGAACAGCTTGCACTAACAGACTATGATAAAATCCGAGACGAATTGGAACACTGTCTTGCCTGGCTGGATGATTTTCCGAAGCAGTTGGAGAGTTGTGTGAGCAAACGCGCGAGTTTGAAAAACAGCCTGAGACATCTGATGCAGGAATTGACCGAAAACGACAGAAAGCTCATGGAATATCAGCGACAAGATGCATATTTCAAGCGTTGTTATGAGGCTGAAAGAGCGCTTGACTATGTTGCTATTCCTGATGCGATGGCGGAGGATGTGCACAAGGTGTTGGCATATCTTGAAACTGAGTGTCAGCAGCAGACAAAAGAGGCGCTGATTCGACGCTTGAACGAACGGTATTATAGCAATCGCGACCGTTTGGTTGATTACCAGCCGGTACTGCTTGATACGCTTTTTACCGAGCTTGATGAAGCAGGACTTCCATCGGCTTCTCGTCTCGATTTGGGTGCGCGTTATCGTGGAGAACGCATCCCTTTTGGTAAGCTGCTGCGCAATTTGGAAGATGAAATTGCTAAACTTGACGATTTGATCCGAGATGCAGACCGAGAGCTTTTCGAGGATATCCTGACCAATACCGTGAGCCGAAAGATTCGCGGGAAAATCAATGGCGCCGATTCCTGGGTAAAAAAGATGAATAATCTTATGGCGAGCATGGATACATCCAGTGGGTTAAAATTCCGTCTGCGCTGGCGTAAACGCACGGCTGAGAAAGAAGCGCAGCTCGATACGCGTGATCTGGTAGAGCTGCTCAAGAAAGACTATCATCTCATGCGTCCGGATGAGACTGAAAGGCTGTCTGCGCATTTTCGCTCCAAGGTTGATGAGGCGCGGCGACAGGCGCGTGATGATGGCAGTGTTCTATCCTTCTATCAGATTGTTAAAGAAACGCTCGATTATCGGAAATGGTTTGAATTTCAACTGTTGTATCAGAAAGGAGACGAGCGAGAGCGAGAGCTGACAAACAGTGCTTTTGGTACCTTCAGTGGTGGCGAAAAAGCCATGGCGATGTATGTGCCGTTGTTTTCAGCGGTCGTCGCAAAATATGAAGGGGCACGAGTCGATGCGCCGCGTTTGATCTCGCTTGACGAAGCCTTTGCCGGTGTAGATAATCGCAATATTCGCGATATGTTCCGCTTGATGAGTGAACTGCGCTTTGATTTTATCGTCAACAGTCAGGTGCTCTGGGGGGATTACGATACTCTTGATGCGATAGCGGTGTATCAGCTTCTGCGTAAGCCAAATGCCAAATTTGTCAGTGTCATGTCTTCTATTTGGAATGGGCATCGGCGAGTGATGGATGATGGTATGCAGCAGGTGGATTAGGAATATGGGACGCATAAGGAAGGGAGCGAGTGCAACATGAGCCAATCCGAGCTGATGGATGAGTGTGTGGATTACATAAGATCGCATGCCATTCTTATAAAGGTGCTGGATGGCTTTCGGGACAAATACCTCTCCTACGGAAGACTGGCAGGCACTGTGGTATTGGAAAATGTGACTGTGGAAGAACGTATTGTTCTTGAGGGCTTTTTTCAACGCAACTACCACGGGAAAACACAGGTGCGAATAACAGCGGTACAGTTTGAGACGGCACTCCAGCAAAGTCGGTTCGCGGAGTTGGATGGAGAGGATGTGCTGCAAGCGTTTTATGGAACGCTGCTTTTCAGTAGGAAATCGAAGAAGGAACAGGCGGAAGCGCGTTGGCATCGGCTCGTTGCGAGCGTGCAGGCACAGGCCAAAACAGCATCAGCCAAACGCTGGATCGATTCTCTTGCTAACGCAGAAATGGTCGAACCGTTTGCGGTCAAGATGCGCGTATATTTGAAAAAACGAGATAATGCTGCCGGTGGATGCCTTAAAGAAGTGGAGCGTTTGCTCGTGCTTGGTGTGAAGATTCTAAACAGACTGCCCTTGATGGAGCCGGTGTATTTGCCTGTGTTCGCGGCAGAGTTGACAGGAGATCCGCATGCCTTCGACAAAGGGCGAAAGGATGGTGGATTTTTAGCATTGGTGATACAGTGGCTGTGCCAGGGAATGCCAATGCATAATATTTTGGAAAGACAGCGGTGTTATCTGCAGGTTGGCCTGCTTTTTGACGATATGTCCAACTATGTCATGGCGCTTGGTATGCGTGCGTGGAAAAAAGATGGGCGAGAACATCTGGGTATGGCAGGATTCTTTTTTGAAAGAGAGCCAGTCCACCTTCCATTGTCGGATATTGTCCAATGGACGGAGGTGTGTTGCCCGAATGATCGGCTGTATATGGTGGAAAACCCTTCGATCTACGCTGTGCTCTGTAACCATTGGCGAGAAAAACAGGCAATCGTTTGTGTAGCGGGACAACCAAACCTCAGTGTATATGAATTGCTTGATCGATTATCGCCTGGAACAGAGATTTGGTACGCAGGTGATTTCGATCCGGAGGGGTTGCAGATCGCCGAACGTCTGGCAGACTACTATAACGGAGTATTTAATTATTGGCGTATGAGTGCAGAAGATTATAGTAAAAGTTGTCCAGCGAAGCCGCTGAATGATGAACGTTTGAAAAAACTGGAAAAAATCAAAGACCCAAGGCTCAGTGAGACAGTTGATGCGATTCTGAGCAAGAAAGCGGCAGGGTATCAGGAAAAACTCTTGCATGATTACATTAAGGATATGGCTTGATGATCTCCGTCACGATAATCGTGCGCATTTTTGTGTCATTGTAAAAACGTAAAAAGAAAAGACTTGTGGCCCAACTGAAGATAAAGCAGTCGGGCCGCAAGTTTTTTTGAAAAAAGATCAGTGAAGGTCAGAATTTTCCGCGAGAAAAATTCTGAAAATTTTTTGCTGAAACAGGAAGAATAATTGCTCTGAAAATGGTCAGAAACTGACATAAAAAAATCGCTGAAAGCCGCGAAAAATAGAGAAAAATTCCTTGCAAAACACTAATTGGTGTGTTAAACTTAAGCGGTGCCTGAAAATAAGCAATGATGCGGGAGATTGCTAGGCGAATGGACACACCTGAGGCCGTGTTCTAGGGAACTCCCGCGGAGCAGTCCGATAATCGGGCGAAATCAAGGAGGAAAAATAATGGCAAGAAGTAAAATCAGAATTCGCTTGAAAGCTTTTGATCACAAAGTACTTGATCAGAGCGCAAGCAAAATCGTAGAAACTGCCAAGAAAACTGGTGCTACCGTTTCCGGCCCAGTTCCACTACCAACTGAAAAGGCAGTCTACACCGTTCTTCGTTCTCCACACGTCAACAAAGACTCCAGAGAACAGTTCGAAACCAGAACCCACAAACGTCTCATTGACATCACCGAACACACCAACAAGACTGTTGAAGCGTTGATGCGTTTGGATCTGCCAAGCGGCGTTGAAATCGAAATCAAATTATAATAAAAAAGGAGGTGGCAGTTCGAATGAAAGCCATTTTGGGTAAGAAAATCGGGATGACTCAGATCTTCACTCCAGAAGGCGTGTTGATTCCTGTAACAGTTGTTGCTGCAGGTCCATGCGTAGTCACCCAGGTAAAAACAATTGATACTGACGGTTATAATGCTGTTCAGGTCGGCTTTGGCGATATCAAGCCTGTAGCAGTGAACAAGCCTGCTAAGGGTCACTTCGACAAGGCCGGTGTAGCCGCTAGAAAGTATCTGCGCGAAATCCGCGTTGAAGATCCATCTAGCTACAACAATGGTGACGAAATCAAAGCTGATGTATTTGCTGAAGGCGAAGCAATCGACGTTTCCGGCGTAAGCAAGGGCAAGGGCTTTGCTGGTACCATTAAGCGCTACGGCCGCCATCGTGGGCCTATGACACACGGTTCTAAGCACAAAAGAAAAACCGGGTCTGTTGGCGCTGCCGGTCCTCATCACGTATTCAAAGGCCATCTGATGCCTGGGCGTGCTGGGAATAAGAACGTTACCGTTCAGAACCTTAAAGTCGTTAAGGTGGACGTTGAAAATAATCTGCTCTTGATCAAAGGCTCCGTTCCAGGGGCAAAGAACAGCCTCGTGGTTGTTAAAGAAAGCGTAAAGGGCAATAAGTAAGGAAAGGAGGAGAATACATGCCAGTAATTAAAGTGAAAAATATGCAGGGTGCAGATGTTGAAGAACTGACTCTGAATGATGAAATCTTCGGTATCGAACCTAACAAATCTGTTATGCATGAAGTTGTTGTAAACTATTTGGCTGGTCTGCGTAAGGGTACTCATTGCACGAAGTCCCGCGGCGAAGTCAGAGGCGGTGGCCGTAAGCCATGGCGTCAGAAAGGTACTGGTCGTGCCCGTGCTGGTACGTCTCGTTCTCCACTGTGGCGCGGCGGTGCTATCATCTTCGGGCCAAAGCCAAGAGATTATTCCTATCGTGTAAATAAGAAGAAAGTTGCATTGGCAATGCGTTCTGCACTTTCCGATAAGGTGAACGAAGAAGCTATGGTTGTTGTTGACGCACTGAGCTTTGACGCACCAAAGACCAAGGATATGATCAAGGTGCTGGAAGCACTCGGCACCGGCAAGAAGACTCTGCTCGTTCTTCCTGAGATCGATGAAGTTGTTATCAAGAGCGCACGCAACATTCAGGGCGTAACCCCAGTAACTGTTGCTGAGCTGAATACTTATGAAATCTTGAACAACAACAGCCTCGTTCTCACTAAGGATGCTGTTGCAAAGGTTGAGGAGGTGTTGGCGTAATGAAATTGGCAAGAGAAATCATCATCAAACCAGTTGTCACCGAAAAGAGCGTTGACCTGATGCAGGAAAACAAGTACTGCTTCAGAGTTGCTAAGGATGCCAACAAAATCGAAATCAAGAACGCAATCGAAGAAATCTTCAAAGTTACCGTTATCAATGTTAACACGGTAAACGTTCACGGCAAGATGAAACGCATGGGCCGCACCCAGGGCAAAACTGCCAGCTGGAAAAAGGCTGTTGTAACCTTGCGTGAAGGCGATAGCATTGAAGTATTTGAAGGTCTTTAATAAATAAAGGAGGAACAAAATGGCACTGAGATCATTTAAACCGACTTCTCCTGGTGTGCGTCAAATGACTGTTTCTTCTTTTGAAGAAATCACCACGAACAAGCCTGAGAAATCCCTGCTTGTACCGCTGAAAAAACATTCTGGCCGTAACAGCTATGGCCGCATCACTGTTCGTCATCATGGCGGCGGTCACAAGAGAAAATATCGTATCATTGACTTTAAACGTTTGAAAGATGGTGTTCCAGCTCGCGTAGCTACCATCGAATACGATCCAAACCGTTCCAGCCGCATCGCTCTGCTCCACTATGTAGACGGTGAAAAGCGTTACATCATCGCTCCTGCTGGTCTCAAGGTTGGAGACGTTATCTACTCCGGTCCAGATGCAGACATCAAGACTGGTAACGCACTGCCATTGGCCAACATCCCAGTTGGTACCTTGGTTCACAACATTGAACTTCATCCAGGCCGTGGCGGCCAGATCTGCCGCAGCGCTGGTGTAAGTGCTCAGTTGATGGCTAAGGAAGGCAAATATGCTCTCCTGAGACTTCCTTCCGGTGAAGTTCGCAAGATCCTTCTTGCTTGCCGCGCTACCATCGGTGTTGTTGGTAACAGCGAACATGCTAACATCAACATCGGTAAAGCAGGCCGCAGCCGTTGGATGGGCGTTCGTCCTACCGTTCGTGGTTCTGTTATGAACCCTAACGATCACCCACATGGTGGTGGTGAAGGTCGCGCTCCAGTCGGCCGCAAATCCCCTGTTAGCCCTTGGGGTAAGGTTGCTCACGGCGGTAAGACCCGTAAGAAGAAGAACCTTAGCAATAAGTTCATCGTGACACCTAGAAAAGGCAAATAAAGCCAGGACGTAATCGAAAGGAGGCAATTCATTCATGAGCAGATCTCTCAAAAAAGGACCTTTTGTCGATGAAAAACTCTACAAGAAGGTCGTAGCAATGAATGAAGCAAATGAAAAATCTGTGATCAAGACTTGGTCACGTTCATCCACCATCTTCCCTGAATTCATTGGTCATACTTTTGCCGTTCACGATGGCAGAAAGCACATTCCAGTGTATGTAACCGAAGACATGGTTGGTCATAAACTCGGCGAATTCGCACCTACCCGTACCTACAAAGGCCACGCTGGTGACGAAAAATCCAGTCGTTCTCGATAAGCAGAAAGGAGTAAAATAAGTGGAAGCAAAAGCATGTGCAAAACACATTAGAATTTCCCCACGCAAGGCCCGTCAGGTTGTTGACCTGATCCGTGGCAAGAGCGTACAAGAAGCTTACAGTATTTTAAAATTCACTCCACATAAAGGTTCTGCGATCGTAACGAAGGTATTAAAATCCGCTGTTGCAAATGCAGAGCACAACTATGATATGGATGTTGAAAATCTCTTCGTCAGCACCGCATATGTTGACCAGGGCCCAAGCATTAAGCGCTACAAACCACGCGCAATGGGTCGTGCAGACGGTATCAAAAAGAGAACCAGCCATATCACCATCATGGTAAGTGAAAGATAAGGAGGAATACTGTGGGACAGAAAGTAAATCCAATTGGCATTCGTGTTGGCATCATCCGCGATTGGGATGCTAGATGGTATGCTGACGATAAAGACTACGTCGATCTCCTCCATGAAGATTTCAAAGTTCGTAAGTTTGTAAAGACCAAACTTTTCGACAGCGGTATCGCAAGAATCGTTATTGAACGTACCGGTAATACCAAGATTAAGGTTACCATCCACACCGCTAAGCCTGGTATCGTAATCGGCCGTAACGGTTCCGCTATCGAAGTCCTTCGTGGGGAACTCGAAAAACTCACCGGCAAATCTGTTTCTATCAGCGTTGTCGAAGTAAAACATCCAGAAGCAAACGCTCAGCTCATCGCTGAATCCATTGCTCAGGCTCTTGAAAACCGTGTCGCTTACCGTCGTGCTATGAAACAGCACATCCAGAGAGCGGTTAAAGCCGGCGCTCAGGGTATTAAAGTCAGCTGCGCAGGTCGTCTGGCTGGCGCTGATATCGCACGTACTGAATGGGTTACCGAAGGCAAAGTTCCTCTGCACACCCTTCGCGCAGATATCGACTATGGTTTCTATGAAGCAGATACCACCTATGGTAAGATTGGTATCAAAGTATGGATTTACAATGGTGAAATCCTTGATGATAGTAAAGAAGGAGGACGCTAATTATGTTAATGCCTAAGAGAACTAAATGGCGTCGCCCACATCGCAGAAAACTCGGTGGGGAAGCTCACAAGGGCACGAAAATCACTTATGGTGAATTTGGTCTTCAGGCAACCACCGGTGCTTGGGTCACCAGCCGTCAGATCGAAGCTGCCCGTATTGCTATGACCCGTTACATCAAACGTGGTGGTAAGGTTTGGATTAAGATTTTCCCAGACCAGCCAGTAACCGCTAAGCCAGCCGAAGTCCGCATGGGTTCCGGGAAAGGTGCTCCTGATTACTGGGTAGCTATTGTAAAACCAGGCCGCGTGATGTTCGAAGTCAGCGGCGTACCTGAAGAAGTTGCACGAGAAGCACTGCGCTTGGCTATGCATAAACTGCCTTGCAAGTGCAAGATCTTGAAAAGGGAAGAAATGGAGGCTGTTGCTAATGAAGGCTGAAACCTTAAGAGAACTCTCCACTGAAGAGTTGAACAAGAAGGTTGTAGAACTTAAAGAAGAACTCTTTAACCTGCGTTTTCAGATGGCTACCGGCCAACTTGAAAACCCTATGCAGTTAAAGCAGGTAAGAAAAGATATCGCTAGAGCTAAGACAGTGATCCGCGAACGCGAGATCGCTGCTCAGGCGTGAATATAAGGAGGAAATAAAGTGGCAGAACGTAACCATAGAAAAGTACGTATTGGCATTGTTAGTTCCGACAAAATGGACAAGACAATTGTTGTTGATGTTGATAGTCCTCGCCGCCATCCTCTCTATGGAAAGCTTGCGAAGAATACCAAACATTTCAAAGCCCATGATGAGCTCAACGAGGCTAAGGTTGGGGATCGCGTAAAGATTATGGAAACCCGTCCTTTGTCCAAGACCAAGAGATGGCGCCTCGTCGAAATCCTTGAAAAGGCACCGATTGTATAAGTATCGTAAGCTCGAAAGGAGGAAAGCTCGCAATGATTCAACAAGAAACCAGACTTAAAGTCGGTGATAACACTGGCGCGAAGGAACTCCTTTGTATCCGCGTGCTTGGCGGTACAAAGCGTCGCTATGCTTCCGTAGGTGACATCATCGTTTGTGCAGTTAAAGAAGCAACACCCGGTGGCGTTGTCAAGAAGGGTGATGTAGTAAAGGCGGTTGTTGTTCGTACCAGCCGTCCTGTAAAGCGCCCAGACGGCTCTTACATTCGCTTTAGCGAAAATGCAGCTGTTATCATCAAAGACGATAAGAGCCCAAGAGGAACCCGTATCTTTGGGCCTGTTGCCAGAGAACTTCGTGACAAAGACTTCATGAAGATCGTCAGCTTGGCACCTGAAGTACTTTAATTCCCCGGAGGTGAATACAGTGCCTAAAATGAAAATCCGCAAAGGTGACGAAGTTATCGTCATTTCTGGTAAAGATAAAGGTAAAGTCGGCAAGGTTATCAAGGCTCTGCCAGACGAACAGCGCGTCATCGTTGAAGGCGTAGCTGTTGCAAAGCGCCACACCAAACCTTCTCAAGCAAATCCTCAGGGTGGGATCATTGACAAGCCAATGCCAATCCACGTTTCCAACGTTATGGCATACGATGCTTCTGCAAAGAAAGGCTCTCGCATCGGTTATAAGTTTGTTGATGGCAAGAAAGTTCGCATCTTGAAGAGCAGCGGCAAAGAGTATTAATAGGGAGGAGGTCTACAAGTGGCTAGATTAAAAGATAAGTACGTTGCAGAAATTGCTCCTGCACTGCAGGAAAAATTCGGCATTACCAATGTCATGGCTATTCCAAAGCTTGACAAAGTCATCATCAACATCGGCTTGGGTGAAGCAGTAGACAACCCTAAAGCACTCGATGGTGCTGTTGACGACATCACACGTATCGCTGGTCAGAAGCCAGTCGTCACTCGTGCAAAGAAGTCCATCGCAGGGTTCAAGATCCGTGAAGGCATGCCTATCGGTGTTAAGGTAACTCTTCGTGGTGACCGTATGTATGAATTTGTTGATCGTTTATTTAACATCGCATTGCCTCGCGTTAGAGACTTTCACGGTGTTTCTGGCAAAAGCTTCGACGGTCGCGGCAACTACAGCCTCGGCTTAACCGAACAGCTGATTTTCCCAGAAATCGATTATGATAAAATTGATAAGATCAGAGGTATGCAAATCGTATTTACCACGACCGCTAAGACGGACGAAGAAGGTAAAGAGCTCCTGAAGATGCTCGGCATGCCTTTCGCAGGTTAACAGGAGGTAAGAAAATTGGCCAAGACATCTAAGATTGTCCATAAGAAACCTAAATACAGAGTACGTGAACACAACAGATGCAAAGTCTGCGGACGTCCACACGGGTACATGAGAAAGTTCGGCCTTTGCCGTGTATGCTTCCGCGAGTTGGCTAGCAAAGGTGAACTGCCAGGCGTAACCAAGTCTAGCTGGTAAGCATCACATTCGGAAGGAGGTCATCATTTAATGGTAATGTCAGATCCAATCGCGGATTTCTTAACTCGTATCCGCAATGCAAACATGCAAATGCATGAAAAAGTAGAAATTCCTGCTTCTAAGACCAAAGTTCACCTTGCTGAAATTCTTAAAGAAGAAGGTTTCATCAAGGACTTCGAAGTAGTTGATGATAATGTTCAAGGGAAGATCGTTGTTTCCCTGAAGTATGGTCCAAATCGCGAACGCGTTATTAGCGGCCTGAAGAGAATCTCCAAGCCAGGTCTCAGACGTTATTGCAAGAGTGATAACGTTCCTAAAGTCCTCGGTGGTCTCGGTATCGCCATCATCTCCACCTCTAAGGGGATCATGACCGATAAAGAAGCACGTAAAGCCGGCTTGGGCGGCGAAGTTATCTGCTACATTTGGTAAATTTGTCTTAGGAGGGTAAAACATGTCTCGTATTGGTAAACTTCCAGTCGCCATCCCAGATGGTGTTACTGTTGAAATCTCCGAAGACAACGTTGTTACTGTAAAAGGTCCTAAAGGCGAGCTCACTAAGGCTCTCCATCCTGATATGGTAATCAAAGCTGAAAACGGAGAAATCGTTGTCGCTTGCCCAAATGGCGACGTGAAAACATATAATGCACTTTGGGGCTTGACCCGCAGCCTGATCAACAACATGGTCGTTGGTGTCACCGATGGCTATTCCAAGACTCTGACCATGAAAGGTGTCGGTTACAGAGCAGCTCTTCAGGGCAACAAGCTCGTTATCAGTGCCGGCTACTCTCATCCAGTAGAAATGGAACCTGTTGACGGTATTACTTTCGAAGTTCCGGAACAGACCAAGATCGTTGTCAAAGGTATTGACAAGCAGCTCGTTGGCGCTATCGCTGCTGACGTTCGCAACGTACGTCCACCAGAACCTTACAAAGGTAAAGGTATTCGTTACGAAGGCGAAGTTGTTAAGATTAAGGCTGGTAAGACCGGCACGAAGTAATAGGCGGGAAAGGAGTGAACCGTTTTGAAAAAAGAATATCCTAGAAAAAAGATTCGCGCGCATAAGCATAAAAGAATGCGTTTCCGCATTACGGGTACACCTGAACGTCCTCGCCTCGCTGTTTTCCGCAGCGCAAAGCACGTTTATGCGCAGATCATTGACGATACCAAAGGTGTAACGCTCGTAAGCGCTTCCACCTTGAACGTAGAATCTGAAGGCACAAAGACCGATGCTGCGAAGGCTGTCGGTGAAGCTGTTGCTAAAAAAGCACTTGACGCTGGTATCACCAAGGTTGTTTTCGACCGTGGGGGTAACATTTATCATGGCCGTGTCAAGGCTTTGGCTGAAGGTGCCAGAGAAGCTGGCTTAGACTTCTAATAAACGCTGAAGGAGGGAAAAACGTGACAAGAGAAATTATCGATGCAAGTGTACTTGATTTAGAGGAACGTGTAGTAACCATCAACCGCGTTGCAAAGGTTGTAAAAGGTGGTCGTCGTTTCAGCTTCAGCGCCCTCGTCGTCGTTGGTAACGGTGACGGTATTGTCGGTGTTGGCATGGGTAAAGCCAGTGAAGTTCCTGAAGCCATTCGTAAAGGCGTTGAAGACGCTAAGAAGAATCTCATTCGCGTGCCTGTTGTCAACGGTGGCACCATTCCTCATGAAACCGTTGGTCGTTTCGGCGCAGCACGCGTTATGCTGAAGCCTGCTTCTGAAGGTACTGGGGTTATCGCAGGCGGCGCAGTTCGTGCCGTTGCTGAATTGGCTGGTATTTCTAATATCCTTACCAAGTCCCTGCGTTCCGACAACCAGATCAATATCGTTCGTGCAACGATGCAAGGTCTTCAGAGCATGAAGAGTGCTGAACAGGTTGCCAAACTTCGTGGCAAAACTGTTGAAGAGATCTTAGGCTAAGGAGGTCCATGATGGCAGAATTGAAAATCACTTTAACCCGTAGTGTAATCGGTGCCAGTGAAGCTCAAAGAAAAGTCGTTAAGGCGCTTGGCTTACGTAAAACGAATAGCACCGTAGTACGTCCTGATAATGCTTCCATCCGTGGCATGGTGAATAAAATCAATCATCTCGTCACTGTAGAAGAAATCAACTAATTAGGAGGTGACGTTACATTGAAACTGCATGAATTACAACCAGCTGACGGTTCTAAACACGCATTGAAGCGCAAAGGTCGCGGTATCGGCTCCGGCCTTGGCAAAACTTCCGGTAAAGGCCATAAGGGTCAGAAAGCACGTTCCGGTGGTGGGAAAGGTCCTGCATTCGAAGGTGGTCAGACCCCTA
The DNA here is from genome assembly GCA_937976375.1 of uncultured Peptococcaceae bacterium. Lineage (GTDB taxonomy): Bacteria > Bacillota > Peptococcia > Peptococcales > Peptococcaceae > UMGS1590. Next base: position 22,551 of record CALJRU010000030.1, read on the forward strand.
TCCAGCGTCGTCTCCCAAAACGTGGTTTTAGCAATGCGAAGTTCAAAGTTACTTACTCCACCATCAATGTTGCAACTTTAGATGCATTTGATGCAGGCACCGTTGTTACGCCTGAATCTCTCGTTGAATGTGGAAAAGTAAAACAAATGAAAAATGGCGGTGTCAAGGTCCTCGGTAATGGTGAAATCACCAAAGCTCTTACCGTTAAGGCTCATGCATTCAGCGCTTCTGCAAAAGAAAAGATCGAAGCTGCTGGTGGCACCGTAGAGGTTATTGACTAATGTTAGAGACCTTGCGTGACGCCCTTAAAACTCAAGAGATGCGCAAGAAGATCCTCTTTACTTTAATGATGTTCTTGATTTTCCGCATTGGGAGTCACATTCCAGTTCCGGGCATTGACAAAACACAGATTGCACAACTGATTGACAGCATTAAAATCCTTGGGTTCTTCGATACGATCTCAGGGAGCGCACTGAAAAATGTTTCCATTTTTGCAATGAGCATCACGCCTTATATTAACGCGTCCATCATCATTCAGCTTCTGACTGTTATTTTTCCTCGGTTGGAAGCGATTGCAAAAGACGACCGCAAGAAAATTGTTGAATACACAAGATACTTGACTGTCGTTCTTGGATTCGTTCAGGCCCTTGGCCTTTCTTTGGGCGTGCTCCGCTCTGTGTTGACGGATACTTCTGTGATGAGCATCATCATCATTGTACTCTCTCTTACTGCTGGTACTGCTTGCTTGATGTGGATCGGTGAGTTGATCACCGAAAAGGGGATTGGCAATGGGATCAGTTTGATCATTTTTGCAGGGATTGTTTCCAGAATCCCTGGAGGGATTGCATATTTGGTTGAGTATGCGCAGCAAGGCATTATGAATATCGTGTACATCTTGCTTTTCTTAATCGTTGCGTTGATCGCAATTGTATGCGTCATTATCGTGAACCAGGGTGAACGCCGCGTACCAGTTCAGTACGCAAAACGCGTTGTTGGTCGCAAGATGTATGGTGGCCAGTCCACTCATATTCCTATTAAAGTCAACTCCGCTGGGGTTATTCCAGTCATCTTTGCGATGAGCTTGATGTTTATCCCTGGCACAATCGCTAACTTCTTCCCAGACAATGCAGCAGCCGTCTGGATCAGTCAGCACTTCTCATTTACCAATGTTGGCTACAACTTGGTATATGCTGTGTTGATCATCTTCTTCACCTACTTCTATTCTTCAATTACCTTCAACCCAATCGATGTGGCTGATAATATTCGTAAGAATGGTGGGTTCATTCCTGGTATCAGACCAGGTCGCCCAACCAGCGAATACATTATGAAAGTCATGAGTCGTATCACCTTCTTCGGTGGTCTGTTCCTCGCAGCAATCGCTGTGCTGCCAGCTATTCTCATGGGCGTAGCTGGTATGGACCTGTACTTTGGCGGTACCTCTCTCTTGATTGTTGTTGGTGTTGCAATTGACACAATGAAGCAGATTGAGTCCAATATGATGATGAGAAACTACGAAGGCTTTATGAAATAATAATAGAGGGTGAGAAAATGCATATCTTACTAATGGGCCCTCCGGGAGCCGGAAAAGGCACCCAGGCTGACGAATTGAAAAAGATTCTTGATATCCCACATATCTCTACTGGGGATATGTTCAGAAAAGCTCAGCAAGATCAAACACCACTTGGCATGGAAGCCAAAGGGTATATGGATCGCGGCGAGCTTGTTCCAGACGAAGTCACCATTGGCATCGTCCGCGAACGTCTGGCAGAAGAGGACTGCAAGAAGGGGTTCATCCTTGACGGATTTCCTCGCACAGTCGCCCAGGCAGATGCATTAGACCAAATCATGAAGGATCTTGGCTACAAGCTTGATGGAGCTGTTGATATCGAAGTTCCTCTTGATAAGCTGGTTGCCAGACTGACCGGTCGTCGTATTTGCCCAACATGCAAAGCATCCTATCATACGCTGTTCAACCCACCTAAGGTTGAAGGAATTTGCGATAATGATGGCAGCGCCTTGTATCAACGTGATGATGACACTGAAGAAACTGCCCACAATAGACTTTCCGTCTATGAAAAGAACACAGCGCCACTCATTGCCTATTACAAGGAAAAAGGCGATTTGATTCCTATCAATGGGGATCAAGACATGGCTCTCGTCACGAAGGAAATCATGCAAAAATTGGGGCATGAAGCATGATTACTATTAAATCTTCTCACGAAATCGATTTAATGCGTGAAGCGGGCCGCATCGTTGCCGAGACTCATCAATTATTGGCAGAGTCTATTCGCCCAGGTATGAGCACGCTCGAGCTTGATGAAATTGCAGAGCGTTACATTCGAAGCAGGGGAGCAATTCCTTCCTTCAAGAATTATTGTGGATTTCCTGGTTCGATCTGTGCCTCTATTAACGAAGTTGTCGTACATGGTATCCCTTCTGCGGACATTATTGTTCGCGAAGGGGATATCATCAGCTTCGATGTTGGTGCCATCTTGAATGGCTACCATGGAGATGCAGCGAGAACGATCGCTTGCGGAGAAATCTCCGAAGAAGCACAAAAGCTGATCGACGATACGCGTCAAAGCTTCTTCTGCGGTATGGAACAAGCTGTTGAAGGCAATCGTCTGTCAGATATCGGGCATGCAATTCAAGTTTATGCTGAAGATCGCGGATACGGCGTTGTCCGTGATTTCTGCGGTCATGGCATTGGCACAAAAATGCATGAAGATCCACAGATTCCAAACTATGGGAAGCCGGGACATGGTCCTCGTCTAAAAGTTGGTATGTGCCTGGCTGTAGAACCAATGATCAACCTTGGTACGTACGAAGTTGAGGTTCTGCAGGACAACTGGACAACAATCACTTTAGATGGTAAGCTTTCCTGTCATTATGAAAATACCATCGCAATCACTGAAGATGGACCAGTCATTTTAACCGCTCTATAAAAAAGGAGAAAAACATGAGTAAAGACGTTATTGAGCTTCAAGGCACAGTTGTTGAATCTCTACCGAATGCCATGTTTAAGGTCGAACTGGAAAACGGTTATACCATATTGGCTCATATCAGCGGAAAGATTCGTATGAACTTTATTAAGATTTTGCCTGGAGATCGTGTAACGGTGGAACTTTCCCCATACGATCTGACACGTGGCAGAATCACCTATAGATTTAAGTAAAAATTCGAGTTTCTCACAAGGAGGCTTCATAATATGAAAGTTAGAGCATCCGTAAAACCGATGTGTGAAAAATGCAAAGTCATCAAGCGCAAAGGTCGCGTTATGGTGATTTGCGAAAACCCAAAGCATAAACAAGTACAAGGCTAATCAGTAACCCAGGAGGTGCATTAAATGGCAAGAATTGCTGGTATCGACCTGCCAAGAGATAAACGTATCGTTATCGGTCTTACCTATATATATGGCATCGGCGGTCCAACCGCTGAAAAACTCGTTGCAGAAGCTGGAATCAATCCTGACACCCGTGTTCGTGATCTGACCGAAGAAGAAGAAGAAAAGCTTCGTCGTCTGATCGACGATTACACCGTCGAAGGTGACCTTCGTCGTGAAGTCAGCCTCAACATCAAGCGTCTGACCGAAATCGGTTGCTATCGCGGCATCCGTCACAGAAAAGGTCTGCCTGTTCGTGGTCAGAACACCAAGACGAACGCTAGAACCCGCAAGGGTAAAAAGTCTGCAGCTGGTAAGCGTAAAAAGTAATAGGGGTGAGACAAAGTGGCAAAACCAAGAAAAACGACGCGCGTTCGTCGTAAAGAACGCAAGAACATTGAAAAAGGCGTTGCTCACATCAAGAGCAGCTTTAACAATACTCTCGTAACCATCACTGACGTGAATGGTAACGCCATTAGCTGGGCTAGTGCCGGTGGCATGGGCTTCCGTGGTTCTCGTAAGAGCACCCCATACGCTGCTCAGGTTGCTGCTGAAACTGCTGCAAAGGCTGCCATGGAACATGGTCTCAAGGAAATCGAATGCCTTGTAAAGGGTCCTGGCGCTGGTCGTGAAGCCGCTATCCGTGCTTTGCAGGCAGCTGGTCTCGAAGTCAGCATGATCAAGGACGTTACACCAATTCCACACAATGGTTGCCGTCCACCTAAACGCAGAAGAGTATAAGGAGGGTTCAATCTAATGGCAAGAAACAGAGAACCAATCGTTAAAAGATGCCGTGCATTGGGCATTTCTCCTGCTGAACTTGGTTACAGCAAAGAATCTAACCGTGAACCAAAGAGAATGCGCAAGAAACAGAGCGAATACGGCATGCAGTTGCAAGAAAAGCAGAAAGCCAAATTCATCTATGGCGTAATGGAAAAACCTTTCAGAAACTACTTTGAAAAAGCTAAGAAGCTGGAAGGTCCTGCAGGTGAAAACCTGATCGTCATGCTCGAACAGCGTTTCGACAACGTTGTTTTCCGCGCTGGTTTTGGTAAAACCCGTCGTGAATGCCGTCAGATGGTTGTTCACAATCACTTCACCATCAATGGCAAGAAGGCTAACATTCCTTCCATGCAGGTGAAGGTTGGCGACGTGATCCAGATGAAGGAAAAGAGCGCCAACTCTCCACACTTCAAAGAATTCCTGGCAAATCAGGATCTTGCTCACATTCCATCCTGGATGGAACTCGATGCTGCGAACCACAGCGTAAAAATCGTTGCTGTTCCTAAGCGCGAAGAAATCGACATCCCTGTTAATGAACAGATGATCGTCGAATTGTACAACAAGTAATCCTTTAGCATCGTAACAATCTGCAGAGCCTATCATATGGGAGGATTATGAATGATTGAAATAGAAAAGCCACGCATTGAATGTGTTGAGCAAAGTGATGACAATACCTATGGCAAATTCGTTGTCGAACCACTTGAACGAGGCTATGGTGTAACACTGGGGAATTCACTACGCCGTATTCTCTTATCCTCTATTCCAGGGGCAGCAGTCACATCCATTAAAATTGACGGTGTTTTGCATGAGTTCTCCACGGTGCCTGGCGTCAAGGAAGATGTCGCTGAGATCATTCTCAATATCAAATCTCTGGCGCTGAAGAGCACATCGGACGAACCACAGATCATCATCATCGATGCTAGTGAAGAAGGCGAAGTCACTGCAGGTGATATCATCACCACAGACGCCGTTGAAGTGTTGAACAAAGATTTACACATCGCCACTTTGGATACAAACAGTCGTTTGTATATCGAAATGGTCGTTGAAACTGGACGTGGCTATGTGTCAGCAGATAAGAACAAAAAGGAAGGTCTGCCAATCGGTACCATTCCTATTGATTCTATCTACACACCTGTACATAAGGTTAATTTCTCCATTGAAGATACCCGTGTTGGTAACAATACCGAATACGACAAGCTCATCATGGACATTTCCTGCAATGGCAACATCAAGCCAGCCGATGCACTGTCTTTGGCAGCGCGCATCCTGGTTGATCATTTGCAGCTGTTTATCGGCTTAAATGACAACATGCGTGACATGCAGGTCATGATCGAGAAGGAAGAAGAAGAAAAGGATAAGGTCCTCGATATGACCATCGAAGAACTTGATCTTTCTGTTCGTTCCTACAACTGCTTGAAGCGTGCCGGTATCAATACGGTTCTTGAGCTGACGCAGAAGAGCAAGGACGACATGATGAAGGTACGTAATCTTGGGAAGAAGTCTCTCGAAGAAGTTCAGAAGAAGATGAGTGCCCTCGGCTTGTCATTAAAATCTAACGAGGAATAATAAGGAGGTTCAGGGATGAATCATCGTAAAATCGGGCATAACAGCGCACACCGTCGTGCGATTCTCCGTAATATGACCACCTCCGTGCTGATGCACGGCAAGGTTGAAACCACCGAAGTAAAGGCGAAAGAAGTTCGCCGCATGGTGGATAAAATGATCACCTTAGGTAAGAAGGGTGACTTGGCTGCATATCGTCAGGCAGTCGGCTATCTTATGGACGAAGATGTTGCATACAAGCTCTTCCATGAGATCGCTCCATCTTACAAGGATCGCAATGGTGGCTACACCCGCGTACTGAAGACTGGCTTCCGTCGCGGCGACGCAGCACCAATGGCTATTCTTGAGTTGGTATAAGAATATCAGCACAAAGACCTGAAACATGCGTGTTTCAGGTCTTTTTTGTTTGTTTCTTGGGAAATTATCGGTATAATAGAGAGGTGCCGATGATTAGGCAAAAGATCGTTATGAAAGAAGGTCGCAACGTGATCGAGATCAAAAATCTATCGCATATTTATCACCCTGGTACAGAACATGAGGTGAGAGCGCTTAATCATATCAACCTCCGCATTGAGGACGGCGAACATGTTGCGGTGCTGGGAAGAAATGGCTGCGGCAAATCGACGCTGGCCAAACATCTCAATGGGTTGCTTCTGCCGACGGAAGGCAGTGTCATGGTGGACGAATACGACACCACTGATGAAGAGCACGCGCTGGACATTCTGCAGCGTGTGGGCATGGTTTTTCAAAATCCAGACAACCAGCTGGTTGCCACAACGGTGCTTGAAGAAATTGCCTTTGGTCCAGAAAACCTTGGCTTGCCGCGCGAGGTGATTTTTGAACGTGTGGACGAGGCATTGAAGCTCGTGCAGATGGAAGATTTTCGCGACGCCATGCCGCATCATCTCAGCGGCGGCCAGAAACAGCGTATTGCCATTGCGGGCATTATTGCCATGCGTCCAGAAACCATCGTGTTTGACGAACCAACGGCCATGTTGGACCCGGATGGCCGCGCAGAAGTCATTGGAACCATGCTGCGTCTCAATCGCGAAGAAGGATTGACCGTTGTCAATATTACGCATTTCATGGAAGAAGCCGTTCTGGCTGACCGTGTCATCGTCATGGATGACGGTGATGTGGTTATGGAAGGCACACCGCGCGAGATATTTACACATGTAGAAGAATTAAGAGCGCTGCACCTGGATGTTCCAGCCATTACGGAAATTGCGGTGCGGCTGCATGACAAATATCCTTTTATTCCACGGGATGTTTTAACAATAGATGAAATGGTGGATGTATTATGTCATTAGTCTTAGAAAATGTATCCTATATCTACGGCGAGGGCGGTCTTGAGGAAACCAAGGCACTGGACAATGTATCCCTGTCGGTGCCGGATCACAGCTTCGTGGGCCTGGTTGGTCACACCGGAAGTGGCAAATCCACGCTGGTGCAGCTGATGAACGGGCTGATCAAGCCAAGTCATGGGCGTGTACTCGTTGATGGCTTCGACCTTGCTGACAAAAGTAAAGAAGTGCGAGAACGACGCAAGCAGGTAGGACTGGTCTTTCAGTACCCAGAGTATCAGCTGTTTGAAGAAACCATCGCCAAAGACATCGCCTTTGGTCCTAAGAATCAAGGCCTCACTGACGATGAACAGATCGAACGTGTGAAAGAAGCCATGGCGCTGGTCGACCTTGACTATGAAACTTGGAAAGATCGCTCGCCGTTCGAACTCAGCGGCGGTCAGAAACGACGTGTTGCCATTGCAGGCATTGTTGCCATGCGCCCACGCTACCTGATTCTTGATGAACCAACGGCTGGGCTTGATCCGTTGGGCCGCGATCATATATTAGAAGCCATCTATCGCTTGTACCAGAAAAGCGATATGAGCATCATTCTTGTCAGCCACAGCATGGATGATGTGGCGCGTTTCGCCAATTATATGATCGTCATGAACAAAGGAACGAAAGTGACCGAGGGCCGCACAGAAGAAGTGTTCGCACAGGCGGATCTCCTGGAGAGCATTCACTTGGGCATTCCTTCTGTGATGGCGCTGCTGCGCGCTCTAAAAAGAAACGGCATGGATGTCGAAACCAATGCCCTAAATGTCGATGATGCCTGCCGCATTATTGAAGCAGCGCTCGCAAAACGAAAGGAGGGGCGCTCATGCTGAAAGACATTACGATCGGCCAGTATGTGAAAGGCAATTCCATCCTGCATCGGCTCGATCCACGCACCAAGATTTTTGGTATGTTGGCGATTATGGTGGCACTGTTCCTCGTCAACAATTGGATTGGTCTTGTGTATACTGCCGTGGTGGTCTTTGCGGTGCTCTTTCTGAGCAAGGTGCCGGTGAAGTTTTATATTAAAGGTGTGCGCCCGCTGCTCTTTATTCTGGTATTTACAGCAGCCATTCAGATCTTCCTGACACCAGGGACTGTTTTATGGCAATGGGGCATTTTGCATATTACGGCAGAAGGCGTGCGATTGGCCATCTTCATGTGCACCCGTTTGGTGCTCCTTGTCATGACAACGAGTGTGCTGACTTTGACCACCACGCCGATCGTGCTGACCGACGCTGTGGAAAACTTGCTCTCTCCGTTCAAGCGCATTGGCGTGCCTGCTCATGAGCTGGCCATGATGATGACCATTGCGCTGCGTTTTATTCCAACACTGATCGATGAGACTGATAAAATCATGAAAGCACAAACTGCGCGCGGTGCCTCTTTTGATGAAGGCGGACTGATGAATCGCGCGCGTGCGCTGTTGCCTATCCTGGTGCCACTGTTCTTGAGTGCCATTAACCGCGCCAGCGAGTTGGCCATGGCCATGGAAGCGCGTTGCTATCATGGCGGCGAAGGACGCACTCGTCTGCATGAACTGTCCTATGCAGGCCGTGATCGCATTGCTGGCATTGTGCTGGTTGTTATTCTTGTTGTGGCTGGTTTGTCCAGGATGGTGATCCTGTGACGACGTATAAATTAACCATGAGCTATGACGGCGCGCAGTTTGCGGGGTTTCAGCGTCAATCGGATGAAAATCTGCTGACGGTGCAGGGTCTGCTGGAAGAAACCATTGGCACTCTGTTCAAAACGCCTATTCACATTCATGGTGCAGGACGCACCGACGCTGGTGTCCACGCGCGGGCACAGGTGGCCCATTTCAGTATGGACCGCGCCATTCCTGCGGAACGCTTACGCTATGCGCTGAACCGCGCATTGCCGCCGTTTCTTGTGGTGAGCGAGGCAGAGGAAGTTGATGCGGCGTTTCATGCGCGCAAAAGTGCCATTGGCAAATGGTACAGCTACCGCATCTATAATGGACAAACACCGCCGGCTTTGGGGCACAGTTATTTCACGCACATTCCACAGCCAATGGATCGGGCGCTGTTTGCCGCCGCCTTGCAGCAAATGACTGGCGCACACAATTTTGAAGGCTTCTGTGGTCGAGGCGCCACCGTCAAGACGTTTGATCGCACCTTATACCTGGCAAAGCTTTGCGTTGATGCAGAGCATCCTGCTTGGTGGCAGGTGCATTTTATGGGTGATGGTTTTCTGCGTAAAATGGTGCGTAATCTGGTGGGAACCGCTGCCGATATTGCTTTGGGGCGGCGGCCGCTCGCCTGTGTCGAAGAAGCGCTGGCGACCCGTGACCGCAGCAAGGCTGGGCCAACGGCGCCTGCTGAGGGGCTGGTGATGGAGGAAGTCTTTTATGATTCCGAGCGCCTGCATGCTTGCCTGGACACATTGACAGCGGCAGCGGAAGATCGCGTGGCGCCGCTGTTTGCCTGTTTGTGAGGACGTGAGAAGGCGGCAATTCCCCTTGACATCTTCTGCGGATTCCAGCATAATTTTTATATATTCACGGTGAAAGGAGAGCGATCTTGTGGCGATACAACGCTATTTGCGCGTGGCGGGCACGGCCCTGCTCGCGCTGACAATTTTATGCATTTGCGCGGTGCCAAGCGGCATCATTCCAGCCATGATTTCACTGATCGTGGCAGCGCTCGCTGCCCTTGATTTACTGGCAGTCGTAGTGCTGACAGTGCTCAAGGATCACAGTTTCAGAGGGGGCGTTCAGGCGCTTTTGTATGTGGCAGTGCTGCTGATGTTGGTTGGCGGCATGGGTTCTTCTTTGTGGAGCAATGGACTGGTCGTTGAAATGTCCCAAGGTTCCACTGCAGAACTCTATGGCATGGGCATGGATGGCTACACGCTTTCCTATGAATCTGCCATGGGAATGAGCATGAATGATGCATCGTTTGATATTGTTCTGACGCGTCCTGATCAGGTGTCAATCCACGAAACCATCAGTCAAAGTGCACCAATGGTTTATGACGGCATCGAGATCCATCCTCTTCAGGCAGGTAATGGCAGCATCGCTTTTCTGGTGCAGTACGATTGGTTCCGACATCTGATTTGGATTGGCGGCATTCTGTTTGCCATCAGCCTTGGGCTGAGCGCCATTCCAGCAGTGCGCAGAAAGGGGGATCACGCATGCTGATGACCGTTCTTTTCTATATCATCGCAGTGTGCCTGGCGTTGGTGCTGATTGGCTGGTCGGCCAGCGAGCTGATGCATATCTGGCAGGCGGGCGCAGTAATGAGTCTGGTGTATCTGCTGACAGCGGTGGTGATGATCGTGCGCCTGGTGATTGTCTGTGCGCGCGGTGATGCGCTCACAAGCGGCGGCGCCTGGTGCATTTTTGCGCTGACGTTGGTGGTAGCAGCGCTCTACATGCATTTTCGTCTCTTTGGCACGATGATCGTGCCACTGTCGGCACTGTTGCTGCTCGTACTTGAGATGTGCCTCTATCTTGGTAAATTGCCGGGCATTAACTTTTGGCTGCCAATGGTTTATCGTACCTTGGTACCATGGGGAAAGAGCGCCGTGGTTTTGATGATGATTGGCCTAGGAATTGCGGTAGCTTGTCTCCTGCTTGCTGTGCCAACCTGGTGGCGCGTGCGCAATTTGGCAGCCCGCGAAGCGGCAGAAGCCGCCAAAGATGATGCGGCTGCAGAGAACGACGAACCGCTCAGTGAAGCGGCCATTCGTGCACGCATGCTGCAAAAGCAAACCGACGACGTCACCCGCAAAATGCCGCGTGTGCTTTCACATTTTGCCTGGTGGGCGCTGGCTGTGCTGAGCTTTGCGCTGGGCGCTTATGTGCTCTGGTGCCACACGCTCTACGGCGTCTACTGGCTCTGGCAGCCGGTCACTGCATTGGCAGTGGTGGCCTGGGTGCTGCTCTTCATCGGTAAAGACATGCTCTTCGCCCGTACACATTGACAATAATGCAACAGCCTCAATGAGGCTGTTTTTTTGTACGCTTTGTAGCCCTGAAGAAAGGAAAAATAATAAAGCACCGCAATATCATCAGGATATTGCGGTGTTTTTTGTAGCTTGGTTATCATCGTTTATCTATGGTAGACTGAAAGAAATGCTTTTATAAAAGGGGCGTTAACCAATGACAAGTTATCCGTTAAGTTACCAATATTTGATGCAGTATCGCGAGCAATTGCAGTTGGAAGAACGCAGTCAAGGAACGATCGAAAAATATTTACGTGATGTGGAGCAATTTATCGTTTGGCTAAATGGTGCTGTTGTCGATCGAAGCAAAGTTGCAAATTGGAAAACGGCATTATTGGAACAACACCTTGCGCCAACAACCATCAATTCCAAGCTGGCAGCGCTCAACGGATTCTTTCGCATGTTAGGCTGGCACGATTGCCGCAGCAGTTACGTTAGAGTGCAGCGGCGCATGTTTCGCGATGCTGAGCGTGAACTCAGTCGTGATGAGTATGAACAATTGATTCATACAGCGCGCGTGCAGGGCAAGCGCCGACTGATGCTTGTGATGGAAACCATCTGCGCCAGCGGTATCCGCGTGTCCGAGCTGCGCTACATCACTGTGGAAGCAGCGCAGCGAGGCAAAGCTGAGATCATGCTCAAAGGCAAGGTACGTGTGATCCTGCTGACCAAAAAACTTTGCAAGAAACTGCTAAACTATGCTGCAAAAGAAAAAATCGCCCGCGGTGAAATCTTCCTCACCACAAGCGGAAACGGTTTATCACGACGACAGATATGGGCAGAAATGAAAGCACTGGCAGAGCAAGCCGGCATAGATGCGCATAAAGTCTTCCCTCACAACCTGCGGCATCTCTTTGCCACCATCTATTATTCAACATATAGAGACATCGTTCGCCTCGCTGATGTGCTTGGCCATTCTTCAATAGAAACTACCAGAATTTACCTTCTCACCAGTGGCACTGAACATTTGCAGCAGCTGGAGCGTTTAAAGTTGGTTTCATAAGAACAGACAAAATCAACATTTTGTCTGTTCTCTTCTGAGAAATAATTCTCTCTTTTGTTTAATTACAGAAATTATACCACATGTACGTGGTTTCCGTAAAGAGATAGACAAATTTTGCGCATGAGAAAAAGGGTCCTCAATATATAAATAGTGATGACCCTTGCTTAAAATCGCCCAAAATATATGATATTCATATCATATTTATTGTTCTTGATCTTATAAAATTATATATCCTTCTTAGTACGGAAGAACCGTTATAGACAAAATGTTGATTTTGTCTATAACGGTTTTTTTATTTGGAGGTGAGTAGTGTGCGGGAATCATTGTCAGAATATTGCCGCCGTGAACAGCGGGAAGAATTGCTGGAAGAGTGGGACGAGGTTCGTAATCTGCCGCTCACCCCTGAAACTGTCAGCTATGGTAGCAAAAAGCATGTCTGGTGGACCTGTACCAATGGGCACCATTGGCAAGCGGCTATTCACACCAGGACTGGCGCTGGCTCAGGATGTCCCTATTGCAGTGGGCGCTATGCCATTCCTGGTGTAAATGATCTTGCCACCTTGTATCCGCTCATTGCACGTGAATGGCATCCCCAAAAAAACGGTGACCTTATCCCTGACCATGTGCTGCCAGGCAGCCATCGCATGGCTTGGTGGCGCTGTGAGCAGGGTCACGAGTGGCGGGCACAGGTGAAATCCCGTGTCAATGGTGCTGGTTGTCCCGTTTGCGCTAATAAGCAGGTTCAGGCTGGGGACAACGATCTCGCAAGTCTTTATCCAGACCTTGCCGCGCAATGGCACCCAACGAAAAACGGCGCTCTCACTCCGGCAGATGTGGTGCCTGGCACCCGTCGCAAAGTGTGGTGGCGTTGCGAGAAAGGCCATGATTACCAGGCCAGCGTTGCCAGCCGTGTCAACGGCAGTGGCTGTCCGATCTGCGCTGGTAAAAAAGTGCTGGCGGGGTTCAACGATCTCGCCACTCTCTATCCGGACATTGCCGCCCAGTGGCACCCGAATAAAAACGGAAGCCTTATACCGGCACAAGTAACCCCAGCGTCCAATAAAAAAGTATGGTGGCGCTGCGAAAAAGACCACGACTACCAGGCGGTCATCTCCAGCCGCACCATGCGTGGCGGCGGATGCCCTTACTGTTCCAATAAAAAAGTGCTCGTCGGTTACAACGACCTTGCCACTCTCTACCCAGCCATCGCTCGCCAGTGGCACCCGACCCTCAATGGCGCCCTCACGCCGCAGGATGTTACCCCTGGCAGCAGGCGACGCGTGTGGTGGCAGTGCAGCGCAGGGCACACCTGGCAAGCCGTCATCTACAGCCGCACCGGCAGCCAGCAATGTGGCTGCCCAGTGTGCAGCGGCCACGCCAGCGGCAAGCGGCGCGCGCGGTATGAAACCATTGAAAGGGGGAATGCGATTGGAAACGACGCAAAGAGATTTGAATGATGGCATACAGGCGGACATTTTGTCCAAGCTTTGTATTAGAACTAATCGTACACAATGGGATATGCAAATTATAAAATAAAGGAGGAAAATGGTCATGAAACGAAAAGTAAAACGGTTGTTCAGTATGCTGATGGTTGTTGTCATGCTTTTAGGCATGTTGCCAACTGGAATTGCATTTGCTCAAGATGGCGAATATAACAATTTTGAAACTGCCTTCAATGATACAGCTGTGCAAGCAACAAAAACGGTAAGTGGACCAGATAACGATGGGAACTATACCATTACATTAAATGTCAAAGGTGACACAACGACATCGACGGAAATGCAAAATGTTCCGGCGGATATCGTATTGGTGGTAGATACTTCGACAAGTATGGAATATGAGGTAGACGGAACAAAAATCTGTGGTGGAAAGATAGAAGAAAAGGGCTGGCTATTCCATCGGTATGAATGCTCAAACTGTGGGAAAAGATATGACGCAAATAATCATCCTGAGTATTGTACAGCAACAATAAGTATGAACCGTTTAGATGTTGCAAAATCAGCAGCTAAAAACTTTGTGAATAGTTTAATGAACGAAGGAAACGATGTAAGGATTGGCTTGTACGATTTTTCCGGTTCTAATCGTACCGACGTAGAACTTACTGGAGTGAATGGAAAAAACACACTCCTTCAAGAAATTAACGATCTCCATTGCCCAGATAATGGAGATGGTACATCGTATACTAAAGGCTTGCGCGGAGCACAGAATATTCTTAATGAAAGTACAAATGGACGTGCCAAGTTTATTGTGTTCATCTCTGATGGTGAACCAAATAATGGGAATACCGGCATTAATGTTGCTAATCAACTGAAACAAAATGATGTTACTATTTTTACTGTTGGTGTTGATTTGAGAGATAATCAAGCAGGTGATTTAAAAGCTATTTCTTCCAAGTATAAAGATGACAGTGGAAAAGAACAATATCGTTATTACAGTGCTTCAACAAGTGGCAGCAGTAATGCTTTGAATGCGATTTTAGAAGAGATTCGTAAAGAAATTCAAAGCAGTATTCCTGCTGGCACCAATGGGGTGATGACGGATGTTATTAACACTAATTCGTTCGAATATGTTGATGGGTCAGCATCAGAGGGCCTTAATGTAGATTCTGATGGTAAAACCTTGACTTGGAATATTGGTGACATTACGAAAGAAAGCAAGTCCGTGTCATTTAAGATTCAATTAAAAGATGAAAATACGGCAGATGGCTTATTGAAGACAAATAGTAATGTATCTTTAACGTTTTATAGCAATAAATTGAATAAAGAAGTAACCTTCAACAAAGGCGCTATTGGCGATCCAACAGTAGATGTGTATAAAGTCACTTATACCGATGGAGTTCCGGATAAGGAGATTTTTGCTGATCAAACAACCTGCAATCTGGTGAGCGGCGACCCAACACCAGATTTTGATGGGACTACTCCAACTCGTGAAGGGTATACATTTAGTGGTTGGAGTCCAGATTGGTCTTCAACTGTTACTGAAACGGTAACTTATGAAGCACAATGGACACCTATTCCACAGTATACTGTGACCTATGACTTAAATGGTGGTACAGGTACGACACCTGACTCAGCTACGGGATATGAAAATACATCGGTAACAGTGGCTAATGACGAAAATTTTGAAAATCCTGGCTATACATTCAGTGGATGGAATACGGAGAAAAATGGTACAGGGACAGATTACGCTGCGGGTAGCCAATTAAACTTAGCACGCAATGTAACGCTTTATGCGAAATGGACCCCGAAAGGTGATATTTCTTACACGGTAAAGCATTATCAGCAGAATCTGGATGGAACTTATCCAGAAGAACCAACTGATACAGATACACGGTATGGAACAACTGGTACGGAAGTAACTGCCACACCTAAAAATTATGAAGGTTTCACTTATAATGATAGTGTAGCGGAAACCGTTGCTAGTGGAACTATTTCTGGCGATGGTACGCTTGTTTTGAAACTGTTTTACTCACGCAACACTCATAAAGTGACCTATAATTTAAATGGTGGTACTGGTGCTACAGATGGGGACTATGCAGAAAAAACGTATCTATATGGTCAAGAAGTCACTGTTCAACCGGCGCCAACCATGGACTATCGTCAATTCCAAGGGTGGCAGCGTGATACTTCGCAAAATAAGGTAGATCCTAATAGCACTTTTATCATGCCAGACAATGATGTAAACTTTACTGCAACATGGGATGCTGAAAACTATAATGTAGAAGTATATAAAACTTCCGATGCAAATAACCCTGCCAAGTTAGGTGACCAAATTACTTATACGGTCAAAGTTTCCAACAACGGAAACATGGTTATGAATGATGTAACCGTAACAGATACTCTATGGGGAGCGGATAAAGTCACGGCTGTTTCTGTCTCGGATAAAGAAGGAGAACAGAATGTATCTGCGGGACATTATACCATTGAAACCTTAAATCCGAAGGATCAGATTACGATCACCTATACCTATACCGTAACGCAGGTTGATGTCGCAGCTGGACAAATTAGTAACACAGTGACAGCAACAGATGGTAACAGTCATGAAGGGTCGGACACTCTTATTCTTGTCTGGGAAGAAGAGAATAATAATACCAATCCTGGCGGTGGCGGCACCACGCCAAATCCTCCAGCACTGAACACGGAAGATCACTTCTCTTACGTGGTTGGTTATGAAGATGGCATGGTGAAACCTGAAAACGCCATCACTCGCGCTGAAGTGGCATCGATTTTCTACCGCCTGCTGAAGGACGATGTACGCGATGCGAACACGACGGATATTTCTGAATTTAGTGATGTGAGTGCAAGCGATTGGTATGGCACGACGGTGGCAACGCTTTCGGCGATGGATATTGTCCGTGGCTATGAAGACGGCACCTTCCGTCCAAATGCACCAATCACCCGTGCTGAATTTGCTGCGATTGCGACCCGTTTCTTTGAAGAGACTGGCGCAGAATATGAACCAGGCACCTTCGATGATGTGACAGGCGACGAATGGTTCGCCAATGCGATTGCCGATGCTGTTGAGCTTGGGCTCATCGGCGGCTATCCAGACGGCACCGTGCGTCCGAACAACAACATCACCCGTGCCGAAGCATGTGCGATTGTCAACCGCACGCTGGGCCGTATCCCTCATGTTGATCATCTGCTGCCAGCCGATGACATGAAGACATGGCCGGACAACAACCCTGGCGATTGGTTCTACGCCGACATGCAGGAAGCAACCAACGGTCATGAATACGAATGGACCACCGAACAGGGTCAGAAGGTTGAAGAATGGACCGAGATCCTGGATAAGGATTGGGAAGACCGCTGATCGCTTTTAGGACAAACAAAAACGCGAAGCCCTGGTGCTTCGCGTTTTTTGTTTGCTGTAATGTGTTAAGAATAAGAAAGGCCATAGCCGAGGGGCAATGGCCTTTTTTCATGTGTCGCTATCAGTAGAGGTCGTAGGATTTCAGGAGAGCAGCTGTGCGTTCCCTGGGATCCTCCTTATAATCGTCTTGAGCGAGGTGCTTTTTGAAGACTTTCAGGGCGCCTTTGTCGTTGTCGATGTAGTAGGCGCGGGCAATGTTGCCGTCGGTGTCTTTATCGGCGCTGTCCCACCAAACGGCGGCTTTGATGCGCGGATAGTGTTCGAGCTGTTCGAACATGTCTTCCACCCAGGCAGCTTTGTCGCCGCCGTAGCTGGAGCAGGCAAATTCGGTGATCATCAGCGGCTGCTCGTATTGCGGTGCCATCTGTGCGTAGATCGGATCATAGATTTCGTTGAAGCTGCGCCAGGTTTCACCGTCGTAGTAGTCGCCGGTGTTGTAGCCGGTGAGGCCGACGATGTCGACGTATTCATCGCCAGGATAGTAGTTGTCGGCGTTGTTCCAGGCGAAAGCCGGGAAGGATTTTTCATTAGGGTTCCACACCCAGAGGGTATTCTTGTTGGCGCCCTCTTCTTCGAAGATGCTGTAAATGTAGCGGTAGAGTTCAACATAGGTGCTGCAGTCGCGGGCGGTCCAGTAGGCGGAGTAGTTGCACCAGTCGCCGTTCATTTCATTGAATGGGCGGAAGAGCACCGGATGGCCGAAGCGGGCCACATCGGCGGCGTAGGCATGGAGGAAGTCGTCATATTTACCGTCGAGCACGTCGTAGACTGTGTTGTTTTGGCTGAGCGGGTCGTAGAGCTGGGTTTGCAGGGTCAGTTCAACCACGCTGCCATTTTCCCAGAGTCGGCTGAGGGTGTTGTAGATGTTGTTTTCGGTGTAGTCTTCGTAGATGTTGGAGTAGCAGAGGACAATGTCGAAGCGGTGGGAGAGCTCTTTTTGCACATCAAGCAGACCACGGATGCTTTGCCCGCTGACGGATGGTTCAAAAAGCCCCCAGGTGAGGTCGGCATCGTCGCCAAAGATGCGCTGGTAGAAGTCCTGAGTTTCAGCGGTCAGGTCGGTGCGCTGGCGTGGCTGGCGCGGATATTCCTTGGCCTCGACGGTTGGTGTGAAGCTTTGGAAGCTGGCGGCCAAGTCGCGCAGGCTGTCGGTGCTTACTGGCTCCTGGGAGGTGAGCAGGAAGGAATAAACATTTTTGCCTTCGACGATGTCAACCAGGCCGTAGTAGTTGCGGTCGCCGTCGACGCGCGTCAGTGCGCGGCGCTCCCAGGTGAGATAATGGGTGGTGCGTCCGTCGAGGGTGTCGTCGATGGATTGGTCATAGGTTTTGGTGAAGTCCCAGGTGTTTTCCAGAAAACGGTTGGAATAACCGAGATAGGTGGCGGCATCAACATCGTCGCTCAGGGTTTGAGTGAAGATTTCCAGGCGCGTGCTGTCGCTGGCGAGGGTGCTGCGGTAGGTGGCGTCGCCCATGTCGACGACTTGCAGGCCGTCGGGCACGGAGATACTATAGCCGCCAGCATTATTGGTGAAGGTGCCTGCGGCGAAGGTGAAGACGTCGTTGGCTTCGGCGGTGGCGACGGTATCGGCGCTGTTGGCGTTGAGGCCATTGGCCAAAGATTGGGACGCGGTGGTCAGGGTATCGTAGACGGCGACCGGGGTGGCCTCCGTGTTGATGGTGTCGGATGTGCTGCCGCAGCCGCTGAGACAGGACGCTGCAAAAAGCGCCAGCGCGGCGAGCGTGAGTGATCGTTTCATGGCACGAACCTCCTGTGTTGCTGGTTTTCTTCCATTGTAGTGGATGCTGGTAGGGGCGTCAATCTTTATCCCGGGCCTGCTTGCATGTTGTCATTTTTCTGTGTACACTAGACAAATAGACCAATTGTCATTGTTGAGGAGGGATCACTATGCGACTGATCATTGGCGCGACGGCAAACGCTGTGCGCGAGAAAATATTGGCAGAATTGACTGCAATCGCCGAGCAGCGCGGGCGGGCCTATCTTTTGGTGCCGGAGCAGTTCACGATGCAGTCGGACATGCAGCTATTGGCGCGGCTCAAGGTGCCGGTGATGATGGACATTAAGGTCAAAAGTTTCGGTTCGCTGTCGCGCGAAGTGCTGGGACGCACCGGCGGCATCAAACTGCCCTATGTCAATGAAAGCGGGCGGCGCATGCTGGCGCAGTATCTGTTGGGCGAGCATCATCAGGCGCTGGCGATTCTTGGCCGCGGCTGGGATCAGAGCGGTGTGGCGGCGAAGCTGGTGGAAACGCTGGGTGAGTTTCGCAATCTTGGTATGGCGGCAAGCGACGTGGCCCAGTTGGCAGAACAGGCCGACGAATCGCCGCTTTTGGCAGAAAAGCTGGCCGACGTGAAGCTGCTCTTGACGGCTTATGAGGAAGCCCTGGGCACTCAGCGGCTGGACAGCGAGGCGCGGCTGTCGCTTTTGGCGGAAAAGGTGAAGGAGGCCGATTGGCTGGATGGACTGACGATTTATATGGATGGCTTTCATTCGCTGAGCCAGCCTGAAATGGCGGTGCTGAAAGCGTTGGAGGCGCGCGGTGCTGAGCTGGCGATGGGCTTGGTGATGCCGCCAGAGATGCTGACTGAGCAGCGCGGCTGGTGGGCGATGCACACGGCGTGTCAGGCTTCGTGGCGATTTTACGAAAGCCTTGCCAAGGCAGGGATGCCGCTCAGGATTGAGGCGCTGGATGCGGCAGGCACGATGCTTGACGATGTGGTGCCGCTGGCGCAGCATCTTTTTGCGTATGAAACGCCTGCCTGTGAAGGCGGAGACGCGGTGGAAATCTGGAAGGCGCCGCAGCCGCAGACAGAGATCACCTATCTGGCTGGCGTGATCCGGCGCATGGTGGCCGAGGAGGGGCTGCGCTGGCGCGATGTGCATGTGACGACGAACCAGCCGCAGGTGTATTTTCCGCTGATTGCGCGCATTTTCAAGCAGTACGAGATTCCGGCGTTTATCGACGAGCGCAAGGCGCTGGATGTGCATTATCTGGTGCGCTATCTATTGAATGCACTGGACATGGTGGCGCATCGTTTCGCCTATCCGATGGTGTTTGCCTGCCTGCAGACAGGCCTTTCCGGCTTGACGGAAGAGGAAGTGGTGGCGCTGGATTACTATGCGCGGGTCAAGCATTTGCGCGGGACGATGTATTTCGATGCGCGTTATTTTGAGATGCCGGATGAGCAGGTGACATCGCGCAAGGTGGAAGGGCTGCGGGCGCGTCGGGAAGCGGCGCTGAAGGCGCATAAAGCGTTCACAGAGCGTTTCAAGCCGTTGTACGAGGACCTGCAGGCAGCGCAGACGGTGCGCGAATTTTCGACGATTGTTTATCATTTTCTCACGGCACCGGAGCTTTTGGTGGCATTCCATGAAAGTGACGCCTACAAGGAGCCTGCCCAGCTGGAAACCGACGATCAGATTGTGGAAGCGCTGGTGGCGCTGTTGGATCAATTGGTGGCGACCATTGGCGAGATGACAGTGTCGCTGGAGCAGTACATTCGCATTCTCAGCGAGGGGTTGAGCGAGGCCAGCCTTGGCATTGTGCCGCCTGCGCAGGATGAGGTGCAGGTGGTCGAATTGGGCCGCGCGCGCACAGGGCGTTGCAAGGTGCAGGTGGTTGTGGGCATGAGCGATGCCTGGCTGCCGTCGCAGAGCGTGTCGCGCACGATTTTCATTCGCGAGGAAAAACGCTGGCTGGAAAAAGCGGGCGTGGCGCTGCAATACGACGAAGGCCGCATTCTGGAAGATGAGGCGCTGTGCCTTTATGAAGCGATGGGCAAACCCACGGAGCGTTTGATTTTTTCGTATCCGCTCAGCGCAAGCGATGGTGCTGCGATGAACGAGAGCGTGTTTATCACGCGGGCCAAGCAGATTCTGCCGACACTGCAGAAAAGAGAAAAGAGCCTGATCGCTGCCTTTGACGAGGTGTTGCCGTATTTGGAATGGGAGAGTTTGAAGGTGGCTGCCGATTGGCTGCGGCGCTATGCGGCTCTGCCAGAGTTGGCGGAGAACGATCCGGAAGGCGTGCGCTGGGCAGCGAGTGTGTACCGTTATTTTGAGTCGGCTCGGCCAAATTTGGCGCCGTTTTTGAAAGATGGTCTGTATTACACAAATCTGCGCGCCAAACTGGCGCCGGAGGTGGTGCAAAAGCTTTACCCGGCACTGGCAGAAGGGCGCGTCAGCATCAGCGAGCTGGAAAGCTGGCAAGGCTGCCCTTACAAGCATTTCCTGCGTTATGGCATTCGCCCGGAAGAAGAGATCGACTATACCTTGCGCAGTGACGAGCTTGGCAATATGCTGCATGGTTCACTGGACCAATTGACCCACGATCTGCGTGAACATCCAGAATATCTGGAATGGGACGATGCGTCCATTTACGCGCAGATGGATGCTTATTTGCTGGCAGAGGAACAGCGCCAGCTGGACGGCCAGCGCAGCGGCGAGGCACGCAATGCGGCGGTGCTCGACAAGGTGCGCCGACAAGGGCACAAAGCGGGCCGTTTCATCATTCGACAGCTGCGCGAAAGCGCGTTCACGCCACGGTTTAATGAGGTGTCGTTTGGTGAAAAGGCGCCGATTCTGCCGCCGATTTATTTGGATTTGGGCGGACAGATTCTGCGCATTGAAGGGCGCATCGATCGCATCGACACCTGGCGCCAGGGCGGCAAAGTGTACGCGCGGGTGATCGATTATAAATCGGGCTTCAACAGCTTTGATATTACGCGTGTTTGGGCGGGGTTGGATTTGCAGCTGCTGCTGTATCTGCGTGCAGCGTTGGGCTGGCGGCAGCAGCCATTGCCAGCCGGCGTGTTTTATCTGAGCATGAAGGAACCGTTCATCGATACCGACAGCCTCGATGATGCGGAGATTGAAGCTCTGTTCACGAAAAATCTGCTTATGGATGGGGTGTTTATTGACGATCCGGAGGTCATCGCGGCGCTGGACAGCGGCGTCAAGGATGGCACGAACCAGGTCATCGCTTTTTGCGGCCGCGGAAAGACGGTCGACAACTGCCTGAGTGCGGAGCTCTTGGAACACCTGCTGGCACACACGGTGAAGGCGGCACAGGACACGGTGCAGGCTGTGATGGATGGCGATATTCGCGTGCTGCCTTTGGATGAAAGCCAGCAGGGTGGCTGCAAATACTGCGATTACATGGCGGTGTGCCGTTTTGAAAACAATCGCAGCGGCAACCGCATGCGTGCCATTGATAAAGTGGATTGGAAAAATGTGAAAGAACTTTTGGAGAAGGAGGTGCAGGCATGAACTATACGGCTCATCAACAGGAGGCCATCGAGGCTCGTGGCGAAGATTTGCTGATTTCAGCGGCAGCGGGCTCTGGGAAGACGCGTGTGCTGGTCGACCGCATTGTGCATATGATGGTGCATGATCGTGTGCCGCTGGCAGAGATGCTGATTGTCACGTTCACCAATGCCGCTGCCGGGGAGATGCGTGCACGTTTGCGCCAAGGCTTGCAGGATGCTGTGGCAGCGGCTGCGGATGAAGAAGCGAAGGCTTTTCTCATCGCCCAGCTCGAAGAGCTGCCGGATGCGCATATTTCTACGATGCATGCATTCTGTATCTCTGAGCTGCGCCGGTTTTATCATGTGCTGGCGCTGGATCCAAATTTTAAAATTCTGCCTGAAACCACCACCACGATTCTGCGCGAGGATGCGCTGGAAGAAGCGATGGATGCCGCCTATGCTGAAGGTGATGAGAAGTTTTTGAACCTGGTCGCGGCCTATGGCGGGCGCAACAGCGATGAGACGCTGCGCGAACTGGTGCGCAGTGTGTACAATCGCATTCAGGCTCATGCTGAGCCTTTGGCTTGGCTGGAGAAAGAGGCGGCAAGTTATGCGGAACCAGTGTCACAGTCAGCGCTGGCTGTGCTTGATGCGCTGGTCAGGGAGAGCTGCCAGGCTGCTGAGGCCATGTGTGCAGAGATGCGAACGTTGGCGGATATGATGCCGAACGCCGACAAGCTGCACGATATGATCAGCGACGATGAGGCGATCATCCGCGGTCTGCGTCATTGTCTGGATGCGGATGATGTGGCGGATGCGTTCATGGCCTATCTTTTGCCAAAGATTTCCTGGACACGGAAGCCGGCAAAGCCAAGAAACGCCACGGAGGATGTGGTGGAAATTGATGACGCCATTGCCGACTTGCGCAAGGACATGAAGGCAGCTGTCGAGGATCTGGCAGCGTTGGCTGTCAAGGGCGGCAGCGCTCGCATTCAGGCGGACCGTGCGCTGGTGTTGCCGCATTTGCAGGCGTTCGCAGCGCTGGTGCGGAAGTACGATGCGGCGTATCAGGCCGTCAAGCAGGCGCGCAGCGGGCTGGATTTTAACGATCTGGAGCATGGCATGCTGCGGCTTTTGCAGGATGAAGAGGCGTGCGCAGCCATTCGCCAGGAAGTGCAGTATATTTTCTTTGACGAGTACCAGGATGCCAATCCTATTCAGGAAGCCATTGTCGAAACGCTGGCGCATCCTGGCCATCTGTTCTTTGTTGGCGACGTAAAGCAGGCCATTTATCGTTTTCGCCGTGCTGACCCGAATATTTTCAACAGGCGCTATGCCCGTTATCGTGACAGTGAGGATGGCAGGCTGATTTTCCTGTCGGAGAATTTCCGTTCGCGCGCAGAGATTCTGAATTTTTCCAATGCACTGTTTGAGCAGCTGATGACCCCTTCTTTGGGTGAAGTGGATTATCGGGAACCGGGGCAGGCATTGGTTTGCGGCGGCAGCTTCGAAGCGGATGCGAGCGCTGTGCAGTGCGTGGCGATTGAAACAGAGCCAGGCGCAAAAGGCGATCGTGAAGCGGAGTGGATTGCCGCGGAGATTGAGCGCTTGGTGGCGGCAGGGCACTGCGATTATGGCGATATTGTTGTTCTCATGCGTTCGCCGCGCAGCCGCCTTCATGGCTTTGAGGACGTGTTCAAAGCGCATCATATTCCTTACTACAGCGACAACTCGGTGGTGGGCTTTGAGAACCTTGAGGTGCGGCTGTTCATCGCTATGCTGACAGTGCTCAGCAATGACACCTTGGATACAGCGCTCTTATCGGCGCTCTTATCGCCATTTGGCGGGCTCACCGATGCTGAACTTGCGGCCATCCGCCTGACGGCGCCAGAAGGAACGTTTTCGGCGGCTTGCAAAGAGTATGTGGCGGCTCATAAGGACCGCATTGCTGACAAACTCCAGCGCTTTTACGAGCACGTCAGCGCCTGGCGGGCGGCGTTGCATTATGAACTGCTGGCGGATGTGGCCATGCGACTTTTTGAAGAAAGTGGCTATGGTGCTTTTCTATTGGGGATGGACGATGGTGTCGAGCGTCAGCAAAACGTACTGGCGTTCATTGACACCATCAATGAATATGAGCGCGCCCATCGCTATGGCCTGCCTGGTTTTCTGCATTACGTGCAGACCTTGCAGGCGCGTAGCATGGATTCTTCGTCGCCGGGGATAGGCTTGAGTGAAAATGACCACTGTGTGCGTATCATGAGCATTCACAAAAGCAAAGGCCTCGGCTTTAAGGTGGTCTTTCTGGCAGATATGGCCCGTTCGTTTAATTTGCGTGACAATCGTCCGGCCATTGTGGTGGACGATCAGCTTGGCGTGGCGATGAATGTAGTCGATCTCGACCATGCCACCACGCATCATTCTTTTGAAAAGAAACTGTTGTCGATGAAAAATCGCCGCGAGACGTTGTCCGAAGAAGTGCGCCTGCTTTATGTGGCGCTGACGCGTGCCATTGATCGGCTCTATCTGGTGAGCACTTTGAAGCCGAAAGATGTGGAAAAGTGGCAGAAGCGACGCGGTCACGCGCGGGCTGATGTGAACAGCTTCCGAGGCGGCACGTCGTACCGTGATTGGCTGGGACTGTGTTTGTGCGATCCACGTCATCGGCTGTCGCTGGATGCTGGGCAGTCGTTGTATGAATGGCAGTATTTAGGACTGGAAGATTCTTTGGTCGTCGAAGAAGAAACCGCAGCGCCAGCGTACAGGCAGCTGCTTGAAGCCGCGGATCCAACGCTGACGACTGAGATTGGTGCACGTTTTCATCATGAGTACGCCTATCAGGAAGCGACCACGATGCCTTTCAAAAAGACCGTGTCGCAGCTGGCTAAGAGCAACAGCGTGATGCCGGATTACATCAAGCAGTGGCCTTCTTATGGCGAAACAGCCCGTGTGCAGCAGCCCGATGTGCCGGTGCCGCCATTTATCCAGGAGCATTTGTCGTTTACGGGCGCAGCCATGGGCACTCTGATGCACCAAGTGGTGCAGTGGCTGCCGCTGCAGGCGCAGGATCGCAACGTCATCGAAGCGGCGCTGGATGATCTGCAAGCACGTGCCTTTCTCACACCGGAGGAACGGAAAGCCGTTGACGTCGACATGCTGGAAGCGTTTTATCAGAGCGATTTTGTGCAGCGGATTGTGCGCGAAGGCTTTCATGTTGAGCACGAAATGTCTTTCACCATGCACTTGGACGATTACATGGTCGATGGTCAGATTGACCTCTTCTTTGAAACGGAGGACGGCTACGAAATCGTCGATTTCAAAACCGATCGCAGCATGAACGCTGATCGCTACCGCAAACAGCTCGACCTCTATGCCCAAGCACTCCAGGCAGCCCGAGGCAAACCCGTCACCCATCGCTGGCTCTATTGGCTCCATTTTCAGAAAGCCGAAGAAGTGTAAAATAAAACAGCGGTGGAGATCTGAAAAGATCTCCACCGCTGTTTTTATGATGCGTGTTTTGCTGGTGCATTCGTGAGGATGTAGACGGCGACGAGGATGATGGCCATGCCGATGATGTCATAGAAGGTGAAGTGGGTGCCGACCCAGAGATAGGAGAAGATGCTGGCGGCAATGGGTTCGATACAGGCGACGATGCTGGCTTTGACGGGGCCGATTTCGGCGACGCCAGCGAGGAAGGCAGTGAAGGCGAAAACGGTGCCAACGAGGACGAGGCCGGAGAAGGTCAGCACACTGTCGAGGCAGATGGTGGGCTGGTAGTCAAAGGGGCGTGTGATAATAGACAAACAGATGCCGCCGATGAGCATGGACCAAGCGGTGACAGGCAGGCTGCCCCATTCCTGAATGATGCGGATAGGGATGATGTCGTGGGCGGCAAGGAAAATCGCCGAGGCAATGCCCCAAAATAGACCTGCCTGAGAAATCGCCAGAGAGGTGATGTCGCCATGGGTGGCGATGAGAAAGACACCGATCAGAATGCCCACGAGGGAACAGGCTTCACGCCAGCTTGGCAGGCGTTTGGTGGTGAGGCAGACATAGAGCAGGACAAAGGCGGGACCGCTGTATTGCAGGACGGTGGCAGTGCCCGAGTTGGTGTTGGCGATGGCGGTGAGGTAGGTGTATTGTACGGCCATCATGCCGAATACGGAGAAGAGCAGGAGCACTGGCAGATCACGTTTGCTTTTGATGATGCCGATTAGGGCACGGCCTTGGCCGCTCGCCAGACAGATGAGAATGAGCAGAATGCCGGCACTGAGAAGGCGAATGGACGTCAGCCATTCGCCATTGGTACCATAGGTTTTGAAGAGATGCTCACTGCAGGTGCCGGAAAAGCCCCAGCCGATGGCGGCAATGATGGTGAGCAGAATGTATTTGAACTGCATGTTTGCGATGCTCCTTTGTTAGGGATTAGTACAGGGTGTTGATGAAAAGAAGGAAATCTTTCATGCTGTCGAAGTTGCTGTTCATTTCGAACCGCGGCAAGTGATAGAGATCATAACT
The DNA here is from genome assembly GCA_937976375.1 of uncultured Peptococcaceae bacterium. Taxonomy (GTDB): domain Bacteria; phylum Bacillota; class Peptococcia; order Peptococcales; family Peptococcaceae; genus UMGS1590. The sequence goes on from CALJRU010000030.1 coordinate 49,248, forward strand.
GTCGTTGAGGTTGAGACAAATGTTGTTGTAGCTGTCAAAACCGATGGACAGTCCAACAGCCTGCATGGCCTGGGTGGTTGTGGCGTTGCTGGTGCCGTAAGGGTAAGCCAGAGCTATAGGCAGGCTGCCTGTTTCGTCCAGGAGTTTGAGATTGTTGCGCAAGAGGTCTTTGGTGATGCGCTCCCAGTAGGTGGTCCAGTCTTCGCCTGGACGCTGCTCTGTGAATGGATAGGTCGTGGAACCATCAACGTTAAGCTGTGTGACGTACGAATAATAGGTTTCACTTTGCAGATTCACAAGACCGCTAGCGGTCATTTCTTCAAGCTCGTCCCAGGTGAGCAGTGGAAAATCGTAGTTGTCGTGGTATTCAATGTAATAGCCGATGACATTGACGGTCGCTTTGATGTTGTATTTTTGCAGGATCGGGAATGCCTGGGTGTATATTTCTTCATTACAATCATCAAAGGTAATCATCACTGCGCGCGATGGGAGGCTTTCTCCGGCATTGATGGCATTAAGCAGATCCTGAGGGGTGATGAAGGTGCAGCCGATGTCGGAGAGGGTCTTCATTTGTTCTTCAAACTGTGACAAGGTAATGCCTGGTTCAACAGGTTCTCCTTCGTCGTTTTCGTCGACAAAAGAACGATAAGTCAAAATTGGCAGGTGCTGCCCACTATTGTCGAAATATCGTGCCAGCTGGCGGGTGTCCTGATTTTGCCGCAGGTGCACATTGATCCAATGGGCGTAAAATTCACCGGGTGATTGATGAAAATAGGCATAAGGCAGTACGAGGGTAAAGACGACCGCGCCAATAAGCAGGCCGATGATAAAATTCCTCAGTGCTTTCAACATGGTTGTCCCTCCTTCGCAAACAAGGTATAATCAAAGAAAAATGTCTTTTCTAATGATAGCAAATTTATGGATACAAGGAAAGTAGGGAGCGTAAAATGGCGATTCGTTTTCGTGGTTTGCTCAGTGATTTTTCACAGCTTGAATATGGCTATTGCCCGCCAGAGGCCGTTCCACTTGAAGAGGCAAACGAGATGGAAGACGTGTTGGTCCAGGCGATCCGTCAAAGCGTGCCGTTATTCATCTTAGTGATGGCGCTTTCGGCAGTAAGGCTGATGAAAGGCTTGGATTGGAGCCGTGATTTTTCTGTGTGGTCACTGGGCATTGCGTTTATTATATGGGTTGTGGCATATATGGTGCTGATTCTTGCCCACGAATGGATTCACGCGCTGTTTTTTCCACGACGAGCGGTCAAAGATGTGTGGATTTATCAATTCCAGGCGGCGATGGTGTATTGCAACACGCCCGTGAAACGCACACGCTTCATTGTTATGAGCCTGGCGCCAGTAACCATCCTAGGCTTTCTGCCATTCATCGGCTGGCTCCTCGGTGCAGCGGCCGTGTCGCCCGTGGTGTCGATCTTTTGGATGTCCATGTGCTGGTCCATGATCTTTGGCGGTGTTGGGGATTTCTACAATGTGCGTAATGTTATCCAGCAGGTGCCACGAGGCGCATATGTGTTCAATTATGGGCTGCACACATATTGGATCGAAGACCCGAGAAAGAAGAAATAACAAAAGACCGGATGCAAGTCCGGTCTTTTGTCATGTTTCGGGTATCAGTTGGTGCCTTCGGCCTTTGCGATTGCTTCGGTAAGATCGGCGCCAAGGTCGAGATCATGGAAGCTGTCGTCATCAGGCAATACCATTTCATATTTAATGGTTTTGTCAAATCTGGCAAAGAGATCTTTGGCTGCAAGGTCGAGGATGTGTCCGCCGTGCTTTTTGTCGGATGAGATAAAATGGCTGTGCCAGCCTACCGTGTTTTGGCCTTCCATAAAACGTGGGCAATAAAAGGCGATGACGGTGCCATCGATATTTGTGAGGTCAAACACGGATTGCTGGCTCATGACGGTGTCCAGTGGAGGATAAGGTTTTTGCTGTGGATATTCACTGCGCACCTGGACGGTGTCATAGTGTCCTGTAATTTTGACCATGTAAAAGGCATTGATACCATATTTGGTTATTACTGTTGACAGCTTTTCATGCAGGTCTTTTAGAGAGGTGGCGCTGTTTATCGTGGCTGTAAAATCTTCTTTGAAAAAAGTTACGTCGCCGAAGGGAACCAACGCATCATCAACGGCTTCGACGATGCTGCCGTCCGACAGCACCTGGTAGACCAAGCCATCCAGCATGATCAATTCGCCGTCCATGCTGTCAAAAGTACCAATGCCTGTGTCGCCGTGTCTTTTGAGAGTTTTTACTTTGACAAAGCCGTCATACTGCCCAAGCGTTAACGATTGCAGCAGTGCAACTTGGTAAATTGTTTCGCGGTCTGTTTTCTTTTCCAAAATGTGGGTCTCCTTTAAAGGCCTTTTTGTTTATTTGAACGGAAGTGCTATTACACCCATTCTCGGCAGCTGACGAGGAGATCAATTTTTTTCCATTGGTCTTCTTCGGTGATAGCATTGCCTTCTTCGACGGAAGCAAAACCGCATTGTGGAGAAAGGGCGATCTTGTCTCCAACGACCGATTTGGCTTCTGCAAAGCGTGCTTTGAGCATTTCGGGATCTTCAAGGACAGGGTTCTTGGTGGAGATGAGTCCGGCGACAAAGGTTTTATCGTTGTCTTTCATGCCGGCCCATGGCGCAAAAGAGCCTGAGCGTTCATCATCGTATTCAACAAAATAGATGTCGTATGGAATCTGCATGATGATTGGTGCTACGGCGTCGTAGAATCCAGCGAAAAGAGGTTTGCCTTTGAAGTTCCCTTTGCAGAAATGGGTGGCGATGGTCATATCTTTTGGATGGTTTTCCAGCGCTTTGGTGGAAACGGTTTGGAACCAGCCAAGTACCTGTTCCTGTGTGTAGCCGTTTGCGGCAACTTTTTTGAGGAAGTTGTCATCGATGAGGTAGGTCCAGGATGTGTCATCAATTTGCAGATAACGGCAGCCGTGGTCATAGAAGTCGCGAATGGCATCTTGGTAGGCCAGCCCGATGTCATTGATGAGGGCGTCGAGGTCGTTGCCGTAGTATGGCGTTTCTTTGTTGCCAAGTTGCAGGACATGGTCGATGAGGATCATATTTGGACCAGATATGCATTTCTTCGCAGTGATGCCGTCATATTTCTGAGCCAGGCCATGCAGGTAGTCCCAGGCATACATTTCAGCATGGGCTTTGTTTTTGTCATAAGAGAATTTTCCTGTAACCTGTCCATATTCTACTTCATGGACGCCGCCGGCCAGCTGTTTGGTAACGTAGATGGTGTCGAATCCATCAAATTCTTTCAGCCAGTCCAGGTGCCACCATCTGCGGCGAAATTCACCATCGGTGACGAATTGCAGCCCATGGGCCACTTCTTTTTCAACGAGTTCTGCGATGGCCTTGTCTTCAACGGCCGTTAATGCTTCTCGTGAGAGGGTTCCTGCTTTGAATGCGGCGCGCGCTTCTTTGATCGCGTTTGGTCGCAGAAACGATCCAACGACGTCAACTTTGAATGTAATCATTGTTCAAACCTCCTTTGAGTTTGTTCATTCATTATACAAGATTTCGGTGGAGAATAGTATAGTTTAGCAGCAATAATAATAAAGCGTATTTTGCTTGAATGATTTTGTAAAATATTTTAAAATAAATGTGTGCCCTTTTAATGGCACGATGACAGAACACAGAACACAGAACACAGAACAAAAACAATATATTAAGCCGGCTTTTAAGCGTGAAATCTCAAGGAGTGCTTGTCCTTGATGATTTCACGCTTTTTTGTTTTGAAAGGAGTTTTTTTATGGAAGAAACAAACAAAATGGCGTTGATGCCAGTGAGAAAATTGCTGTATTCCATGGCGGTGCCGCTGATGATGTCGCTGCTCATTCAATCAATGTATAATATTGTGGACAGTATGTTTGTGGCGCGTTTGTCCGAAGACGCTTTAACGGCCACATCGCTGGCATATTCCATTCAATTTTTGATGATCGCCATCGGCGTAGGCACGGCTGTCGGATTGAATGCATTGTTGTCACGAAAAGTGGGTGAAAAAAAGGCCGACGAGGCGTGCCGCATTGCCACCACTGGCTTGCTGTTGATGCTTGCAACATCAATGTTCTTTAGTTTTGTAGGGCTGTGCTTTTCAGATAATCTCGCAAGCATGATGGCAGACGATATCGTTTTACAAGGATTGTGTGAAGATTATCTTTCTATCAGTTTGGTTTTTGGATGGGGGATTTTCATTCAGACTTATGGTCAGCGCTTGCTGCAGGCTGTAGGTGATACCTTTTTGTCGATGATCTCGTTGGTGGTTGGGGCGTTGCTGAATGTGATTCTTGATCCAATCATGATCTTTGGTTTGCTTGGGTGTCCTGCGCTTGGCATCAAGGGCGCCGCGATTGCCTCTGTGATTGGGCAGATGGCGGCTTCTGCAACGGCATTGATTCTAAATCGCCTAAAAAATCCAGTGATTCATGTGCGGTTCAAGGGCTATCGCTTTGTTTGGAAAGATGTGGCCGCAATATACCGCGTTGGGTTGCCGACCATTATTATGCAGGCTTTGGGCAGTGTTATGATGCTGGGGATGAACGCCATTCTTTTGAACGTATCAGCAACGGCCGTCGCTTTTTTCGGGGTCTATTACAAGCTGCAAAATTTCCTTATGATGCCAATGAATGGTTTAGGGCAAGCAGCCATTCCCGTTGTAGGGTTTAACGATGGGACAGGGAACAAAGAACGTGTTCGTCAAGTGTGGCGTGTGTTAATTCCAACAGCGCTTGTATTTGCGCTATGTGGCACGATGGTCTTTATGGTGCTGCCACATCAGCTTTTGGCACTTTTTGCTGCCAGCGATGCCATGCTTGCGATGGGCGTTCCGGCTTTGCGCATCATTTCGGTAACCTTTGCCTTTGCAACAGTCACAATGATGTGTGGCTATTTCGCAGCCGGCCTGGGCAATGGTCTGATCAATATGGTTGGCACAGCACTCAGACAGCTCGTCATCCTTGTGCCATGTGTGTATGTACTCCTACACATGACAGGTCTGCCCTGGGCATGGTTTGCCTTCTGGATCGCAGAAGCGGCAGCCTTTTTGTACAGCTGCCACGCTGTAAAACGCTTGGTGGCGAAGCTGTAATCAATAAAACACCGAAGCCGAGCAATGACTTCGGTGTTTTGTTTTTGCTTTTGCTGATGGATTTCCTTACAATTGAAATAACGGGAGGGGTTCATCATGAAGAAGGTTATCAAGATCGTGTTGGCGGTGGTATTCGTTCTTTTGATCGGCCTAGGCTGTCTGATGGCAGTATTTGGCTTTTTGCCGGATGGACAGGGTCTGGATGCTGGCGGTCAAACGAAAACGGGTATGACAGAAGAAGCACCTGTTCAGATGCTGGATATTGGTGTGCAGAAGAACGACAATGACGAATTGGTTTTCGACGTCACGCTTGACGATTTTATCGCCAGCTACAATGGTTATTATTGGCAGGACAATGAGGCGTGTTATTTGCGGCCGCTGGATGAATGGCAGGTTTCGGCGCTTGATAATACGGTAGAATCTGCTTATCCTGTGACGCAGTACAAACATCGTGCAGAGGATAATGTGTGGACATTGCCGGTGATGAACGTGATGGTGCCAGAAGGCGGCAAAGATATTCAGCAGGTGGACCTCAATTACGATGAGCATAGTTATAGTGAAGCGTCCTATGCATTGTTTGAAAAAGATTGTTATTACACGCTTAAAGTGTTTTACCCAGATCTCAGCGATGAGCAGCTGACCGCGCTGTATGAGGCTGTCAATCAGGGCGCTTACGATAACACTTTTCCATCCTCGCAGCAATACCGAACAGGCAGTGCGCAATTGCCGGCCATGTTGTATTATCGTGATGGCATTGGCGTATTTGGTTATTTCGCCATCGGAGCGCCAGTGCATTTCTGCGTGGTGCCAGTGGATGATGCCATGATAGCAGAATACGCAGCCAGCGGCGTGGATGTGCAGAAAATTGAGGGATAACAAAAGGCAGTGCCAAGATGCGGCGCTGCCTTTTGTGTGTTCGTTTCAAGTTCTGATTGCAGAGCGCTTGTTTTTATGGTAATATGAAATAAACTTCACGTGAAGTTTGCTTCATATGAAAGGAAGCGGTGTATGAAAACAAGAGTAAAAGAATTTCGCATGGCGCAGAAATTGACGCAGAAGCAGTTGGCTGATTTGGTACATGTATCATCGAGAACCATCATTTCAATTGAAAAAGGTCAGTACAGTCCGTCGTTAATGTTGGCTTATCGTATGGCGCAGGTGTTTGGGGTGAGTGTGGAGACGTTGTGTTGTCTTGCGGAGAACATGGCAGAGGAGGACAGGCGTTATGAAGATCTACAATAAGAAAGGCTTAATATGGGGAGTGTTTTGTCTGGCGCTCGGCATATGGGGGTTGGTCATGGAATTGTTCATTCATCCAGCAGATTTTCTGCCGGAAACGATTAAGGGTGTTATTATTGACGGTATCCTTGTGCTGATTGGTTTAACGGGCTTTTTGCGTGCTTTTTCGGTGCGGGCAACACGTGAGGATCTTATTGAAGCAAACGATGAGCGTAATGAGCTTGTTCGCCTAAAAAGCGGAGCAATAACAAATAGCTTTATGTTTTGGCTGTATGTGTTGTTTGTGATCCTTGGCGGTGTTGGTTTCTACTGTACAGAAGAGATTGGCTGGGCAGTTGTTTGTGTTGTGGCGCTGCTGTTGATGACGATTTGGTTCATTTTGTCGATGGTAATGGTCGTGTATTATGAAAAACGTGTATAAAAAAGACAGCTTCTGAAACTGGCATGTTAGTTTCAGAAGCTGTTTTTAATTTTATTTAGTGTTCAGCAGCAGCCAGAGTGCGCATTTTTGCGTAAGTAAAGTGGTTGAATACAGCAATGGTACGGCCGACTCCAATCATTGCGAGGATGGTGCCGATGCCAATGCCAACGATATGACCGGTGCACAGCAGGCTGATTAAAAGAGTGATGGTGATGTTGGTCAGGTCAAAGCAATTTTTTGTGATGCCGACTTTTTTGTGAATGGTATCCGCAATGGTTTGCACGATGCCATCACCAGGATTTGGCACGATGCGCATATTGAGGGACATCGCAGCGCCGATGCCTGTGCAGATGATGGCACAAAAGAGTACAACGAAGCGAATGCTTAGTTCTGCTGTGGTGCTGAGCCCGAGCGATGCCAGGTCTGGAATGGTGGCTGCGAAAACGTTCAAAAACCGTGTGAAAATGATGCTCAATGGAATTTGCAGAAAGTCCATGAGCAGAACGGTTTTGAGTGATGAGCGTGCGCTGACGGATTTTACGCCCTTGATCAGATGCAGGAGCATTTGAATGACAACGAATGCAGCGTAAAGAGCGAGCGTCATATTGCCAAAATTATGGTTAAATATTTCTGAGATGCTGTATGATACAGAGATGATTGGTGAAACGCCTAGTCCAGCTTTGGTGTTAAGCGTCAAGCCCAATGCAAGAACGAGAAGTCCTGTGATATAAAAAAGAAAACGATACATTTGTGATTTTGCCATAATATGCCAGCTTTCCTTATTAAGAGTCTACCCTTCTATTTTAGGCGTGAATTTTAGCTTTGTCAAATGAACACAGGATCAAAGTCTTGCAAGAAATGGTGACTGGAAAGGTGTTTTGAGTAGTTACAATAAGATGACATTATGAACTTTTATGGCTTATTAAATTGTATTTTAAGCAATTTTATATAAGATGATATTGGTAAGATTTTAATTGATCATCGAATCTTAGAATATAGGTGTAATAATGAAAAAAACAAATAAAATGGCTATTGTGGCGGCAATGGTGTTGATGGCTGCTTGTTTGGCATTGGTTATTTTTGCTATGGGTAAAGATGCTGATCCACAGGATGGATCCACCACGGAGTCACTGCCTTTGACGACGCCAGAAGAGGAAGCGCCAACTGCGGCAGAGGTATCAGCAGATTTGGCGTCCATCTTAGACAATTATTTCGCAGAAACGGGTGTTGACACCTCAGCGCTTGGAATTGCCATTTATGATTTTGAGAGCGGCGGCAGCTATGCATGGAACGATATGACGTATTTCACTGCAGCCAGTACCTATAAACTTCCGCTGGCAATGATTTACTATGAAATGGTTGCGAATGGTGAGTGTGCTCTTTCAGATGAGCTGGTCTATGAAGCTTATCAATATGAAGAAGGCGGCACGATTTGTTATGATTATTCGCCGGGCAGCAGCATTTCTATTGAAGAATTGCTGCACTGCATGATTGTTGATTCAGACAATACAGCCGCGCATATTTTGTTTGAAAATCTTGGCGGATGGGTGGCGTTTAAAGAAGCCATTTCAAAATATAGTGATGTGGCCATCGACGAAAATGATAGCGTGTACTATTCTTTTGATAATGTATTCACACCTGCCTTTATGGAAGATGTGCTTGATTACCTGTATGCGCACAAAGACAATTTTTCGACATTGCTGGATGATATGCTTCAATCCGAGCCTGACGATTACTTAAATATGAACATCGGTGATAAGATGGCGCAAAAATATGGTCAGTATGAAGAGGCAGAAAATGCCATAGGGATTTCGATGAGTGGCCATCCTTACAGTATTGCCGTGTATACGTCGTTGGGATATACAGGTCGACTGCTGATTGGCGAGTTGAATGCCATGATCTGGGATTATTTTAATGAAGGCTATGATGGACAGACGGATGCAAGTGCAGATGCTACAGAGGGGAACGAAGCGTCCGTTGAAGTTTGAGGAGGATCAAAGAACCGCGTGTTGTCGCACGCGGTTTTTTACGTTATAATGAAAAAACTTCGATAAGGGGAGGGGATTATGATGCAGCAGGCGGGTGTGAAACGCAGGGCGTTCAAAGCCGCTTTTCCGTGCACCATTCCGATTTTTGCGGGATTTTGGTTTTTAGGGCTGGCGTATGGTGTGTATATGCATGTGTCTGGCTTTAGTTTTATTTATCCTTGCATCATGGCAATGGTTATTTTTGGCGGTTCTTTGGAATTCATCGCAGTATCCATGCTCTTGAGTCCATTTGCACCACTGCAAACGTTTTTGGTTGCGTTGATGATCCAGGCGCGGCACTTGTTTTATGGCATTGCGATGCTGGATAAATTTAAAGGGCTGGGTTGGAAACGCTGGTATTTGATTTTTGGCATGTGTGATGAAACGTTTTCGATCAATTATTCGGTAAAAATCCCAGAAGATGTGGATCGTGGCTGGTTTATGTTCTTTGTAACATTGCTGAATCAATTTTATTGGGTTTCGGGTTCAACCATTGGCGGCTTGGCTGGTAATTTGATCACCTTTAATACGGAAGGCTTGGATTTTGTGCTGACGGCCATGTTTGTGGTTATTTTCCTAGAACAGCTGCTTAAAGAAGAAAAGCATTACACCGCGGTGATTGGTTTGGCGGCATCGTTGGGATGTTTGGTTTTATTTGGTGAGAACAGCTTTTTGATTCCAAGCATGTGCGTGATCCTGCTTGTGCTGATTGGTTTTCGTAAGCCCCTGGAAAAGGCAGGTGGCTGGTTATGACGCTGATGCAGCAAATTCTCACCATTGCCATTTGCGCGCTGGGCACAATGCTGACACGTTTTCTGCCGTTCTTTGTTTTTCGTGAAGGCAAGGAAACGCCGCCATTGGTGTCTTATTTAGGGGCGGCACTGCCTTCGGCCATTTTCGCCATGTTGGTGGTGTACAGTCTGCGCAGTGTTGATGTGCTCACTGGCAGCCACGGACTGCCGGAAGCCATAGCTATCCTCATCACTGTGGGGCTGCATCTCTGGAAGCGGCAAATGTTATTATCCATTGCTGGTGGCACTTTGTGTTATATGTTACTGGTACAGGTGGTTTTTTAAGGATGCATTCAAGATGCAAAGAGTGGTCGCAGGATGGACGGCCACTCTTTTTATGTGCAATAAGATTCAACCATAGAGACGCCAAATTTTCAAATCATTGTGATAATGAGGGGGCGATGCTTGTTTTCTCAACACAATTTTGTTAATGTATGATTGAAGGCATGAACTTATATTAATGAAAGAAAATAAAAGAGGAAAGGTGAAATCTGTCATGAAAAAACATGGTAAAAAAGTGCTTTCGCTGCTTCTTGCAGGTGCGATGCTGTGGAGCAGTGCCATTCCAGCGTTGGCATTTGGAGAAAACGCAGAACCAATGAACGATGACATTGTGGTGCTGTTCACCAATGATGTTCATTGTACCAGTGATGAAGGCATGTCCTACGCAGCCGTTGCAGGTTATAAGGAACAGATGGAAGCAGCTTATGGTGCAGACAATGTGACATTGGTGGACAACGGCGATGCCATTCAGGGGGCTGTTTTGGGCACGCTTTCTGATGGCGAGTGGATTGTGGATATCATGAATGAAGTGGGTTATGATTTTGCCGTTCCAGGCAACCATGAATTTGATTTTGGCATGGATCAATTTTTGGACATTGCCAACCATCAAGCAGACTATCAATACTTGAGCTGCAATTTCTTGGATAAGGATGGTAATCAAGTTCTCGATCCATATGCCATCGTTGATTATGGTGACGTTCAAATTGCCTATGTTGGCATTTCGACGCCGGAGACGCTTTCAAAATCGACACCGGTTTATTTCCAGGATGACAACGGCAACTACATTTATGATTTCTGCCAAGGAGATAACGGCCGGGAATTGTACGATCGCGTGCAGGATACTGTCGATGAAGCGCGCGCTGAAGGGGCCGATTATGTCGTTGCTCTGGCGCATTTGGGAGAAGATCTTTTGAGCACACCTTGGATGTCCACAGAAGTGATCGCTAACACGACAGGCATCGATGCAGTGTTAGATGGTCACTCTCATACAGTGGAACCAGAGAAGATGGTGAAAAATGCCGATGGTGAAGCGGTCATCTTGAGCCAGACCGGTACGAAGGCAGAATCCATTGGCCAGCTCACCATTGATCCAGAAACTGGAGAAATGAACACGGCATTGGTTCCTGTCGCAGATGTTTCTACTTCAAGCACAGCTTACAAAACGACACAATCCTTTATTGAAGATATTCAAGCCAAGTATCAAGCGGTGACAGAAGAAGTTGTTGCCAAGTCGGAGGTTGATCTCACTGTGAACGATCCAGAAACAGGGAAGCGACGGATTCGTTCGGCGGAGACCAATCTCGGCGATTTGTGTGCCGATGCGTATCGCAAAATGACCGACGCGGATATTGGATTTGTTAATGGCGGCGGCATTCGAGCGGATATTGCTGCTGGTGATGTCACTTATGGCGATATTATTGCGGTGAATCCTTTTGGCAATATGATTTGTAAAGCAGAAGTCAGTGGACAGCAAATTTTGGACGCGTTGGAACTTGGCGCGATGTATGTTGGCACCGCAGAAAACGGCGGCTTTTTGCAGGTATCTGGATTGAAGTACACCATTGACACCTCTGTGCCAAGTTCAGTGGTTCTGGATGATACCGATGCTTTTGTAGAGGTAGCCGGTGCACGCCGCGTCAGCGATGTGCAGGTGGAAAACCGTGAAACAGGCGTTTATGAACCGCTGGATCCAAACGCCACGTATAAAGTGGCATCGCATAATTACATGCTGAAGCTGGGTGGCGATGGTTATACCATGTTTGGGACTGAAAACATCAATTTACTGCTTGATGAAACGATGGTTGACAATGAAGTGCTGCTTGATTATATCACGGATGAGCTTCATGGTGTGATTGGTGAAGATTATGCCGATCCATACGGACAGGGCCGCATTACCATACCTGGTGATGCAGCCGCTGAACCAGGAGACGATGATGCTTTGCCATTTCATGATGTGCAAAGCGGTGACTGGTATTATGACGCTGTTCAATATGTCTATGACAATGGCCTCATGAATGGTGTATCGGACACACAATTTGCGCCACAAACCAATTTGACACGCGCGATGATGGCTGCGGTTCTGTATAATCTCGAGGACGGCAGCGCAGCAACCAGCAGCACGTTTAATGATGTAGAAAGCGGACAATGGTATGCGGATGCTGTCAACTGGGCTGCTGAGCATGGCATCGTGAATGGGTACGAAGATGGGACCTATCGTCCGAATGACAATCTTACTCGTGAACAGATGGCTGCCATTTTGCACAATTATGCCAGCTACAAGGGCTATGCGCTCAATGCGACTGCTGATCTGACTCAGTTTACCGATGCCGATCAGGTCAGTGCTTGGGCAGAGAATGTTGTCAAATGGGCGGTTGGTGCGGACTTGCTGCATGGTGTTGGTGACAATCGATTGTCACCAACGGGTACCGCTACCCGAGCCGAAGTGGCGGCGATTCTCATGAATTTCTGTGAACATTTTGCTGATGCAGACAGCAATGAAGCTGCTGCGTGATCCCTGCATAATGCTTGCCTTATCCCCCACATTTTATGGAATGTGGGGGATTTTTATATGGTTGTTTGTATTTTAGCGGATTATTTATCAAGATACGGTAAAAGCGTTACAACTTATTGACAGCTCAACAAGATACGAGTAAAATAAACATGTTGAAAAATCAATAAGATATTGAACGGGTGCCATCAAAAATCCCAACCGGCGGCCCGTGAAAAAAATATGGAGGAAATCATTATGGTATTTGAAGCAGTACAGGAACTTTTGGCAGATCGTTTGGAATGTGATGCATCTGAAATCACCATGGACAGCACGTTCCATGATCTCGGTATTGATTCTCTGGATACCGTTGACCTTCTGATGGAATTGGAAGACAAGCTCGACATCAGCATTGAACTGGATGAAAAGGTTGAAACGGTCGGCGATCTCGTAAACTTCGTCGAAAAGCTCCAGAAGTAAGAAAGAGGCGTGCTCATGATTAATTCACCAATCACCGAAATGCTGGGCATTGAATACCCAGTGTTTCAGGGTGGCATGGCATGGGTCGCCGACGGCAAACTGGCAGCAGCAGTATCCAACGGCGGTGGTCTTGGGATCATCGCCGCTGGTAATGCGCCAGTGGACGTTGTGCGTGAAGAGATCCACATTGCCAAATCGTTAACGGATAAACCTTTTGGTGTCAATATCATGCTGATGAGCCCTTCTGCTGATGAAGTGGCACAGCTTGTTTGTGATGAAAAAGTGGCCGTGGTAACCACTGGTGCCGGCAATCCAACGAAATATATTGGTGCTTGGAAAGAAGCTGGCATCAAGGTCATTCCTGTCGTTGCTTCTGTGGCACTTGCTAAACTGATGCAGCGTCTCGGTGCAGATGCCGTCATTGCTGAAGGCGGCGAAAGCGGCGGACATGTTGGCGAACTGAATACCATGGTTCTCGTGCCATTGATTGCCGATGCCGTGGATATTCCTGTTTTGGCTGCTGGCGGCATTGCTGATGGCCGTGGTTTTGCAGCATCCTTCATGCTTGGAGCTTGCGGTGTACAGATGGGTACCCGTTTCCTGAGTGCAGAAGAATGTGGCATTCATGAAGAATATAAGAAGAAAATCCTGAAGGCAAACGATCGCAGCACTGCGGTAACTGGTAAGCGTTTGGGTCATCCTGTTCGCAGTTTGCGTACCAGTTTTGTACGTGAATATACCAAGGCCGAGTATGGCTGTGTGAGCGATGAAGAACTGGAAGCCATGGGTGCAGGCGCCTTGCGTCGTGCTGTAAAAGAAGGCGACAGTGAAAATGGCTGCTTTATGGCAGGGGAATCTTGCGCATTGGTCAACAAGATCCAGCCAGCAGCAGAAATCATCCGTGAAGTCGTTACCGAAGGGGAAGCGCTCTTGAAAGGAGCACAACAGTGGGTAAAATAGCATTCGTCTTTGCCGGCCAAGGTGCGCAGCACAGTGGCATGGGCAAAGATTTTTATGATAAAAGTGCTGCCGCAAAGGCAGTATTTGATGCTGCTGAAGCACTTCGCCCAGGCACATTGAGCGAGTGCTTTGAAAGCGAAGAAGCGGTGTTGAAAGAAACAAAAAATACCCAGCCGGACATGTTCGTTGTCGAGCTCGCAACGGCGGCTGCCCTCGCAGAGAGCGGCATTCGCGCGGACATGGCGGCTGGCTTTTCATTAGGTGAATTGGCTGCGTTGGCTTATGCTGGTGCTGGCGATTTTGCTGACATGTTTCGTCTCGTTTGCAAGCGTGGTGCTTTGATGCAGCAAGCGGCAGAAGAACAACCTACCGCCATGGTGGCTGCCTTGAAATTGTCAGCGGAAGATGTTGAAAAACTCTGTGAAGGTTTCGATAACGTGTATCCGGTCAACTTCAACTGCCCTGGTCAGGTATCTTGCTCCGGCCTTGCAGATGAAATCAAAGCGTTCAGTGCTGCTGTAAAAGAAGCAGGCGGACGTGCTGTACCGCTGAAAGTCAAAGGCGGCTTCCATTCGCCATTTATGCGCGATGCTGCAGCCTCCTTTGAAAAGGAACTGGCCGCAGTGACAATGCAGTCTTTAACCATTCCTGTTTATGCCAATTACAATGGGGAAGCCTATAGCAGTGATGTGGCAGCAACGCTTGCGAAACAGATTGCCTCACCAGTGCGCTGGGAGACCACTGTACGCAACATGATTGCCGCAGGGGTGGATACTTTTATTGAAATCGGACCTGGTGATACGCTTAGTGGGATGATCAAACGCATTGATCCATCGGTGCGTCGTTACACGACAGGAACGGTAGAAGAATTTGCAAAGATCTTAGAAGAGGTGAAGGCATGATTCAGGGGAAAACAGCCATTGTAACAGGTGGGTCCCGAGGCATTGGCGCGGCTACCGCAAAGAAGCTGGCAAGTTTGGGTGCGAATGTTGCCGTCATTTATGCTGGCAATGAAGCCGCTGCTAACGATGTCTGCACCATTTGCCGTGACAGTTATGGGGTAAAAGCAGAAGCGTTCCAGTGTGATGTTGCGGATTTTGCACAGACAAAAGAAACGGTTGCAGCTATTAAGGACACGTTTGGCACCGTTGACATCTTAATCAATTGTGCTGGGATTACACGTGACAAGCTTTTGGCAATGATGCGTGAAGATGATTTTGACGCTGTCATTGCGACCAACCTCAAAGGTACTTTTAATATGATTCGCCAATGCTGCAGTATTTTTATCCGCAACAAAGGCGGCAGTATCGTTAATGTGTCGTCTGTTGTTGGCTTGACTGGCAATGCTGGACAGTGCAATTATTCTGCCTCTAAAGCTGGGATTATCGGCTTGACGAAATCTACCGCCAAAGAATTGGCTGCAAAAAATATTCGCTGTAATGCTGTAGCACCTGGTTTTATCGCTACTGATATGACCAAAGACCTGGGTGGGGAAGACAGCCCATGGTTGAAAATGATTCCATTGGCACGCGCAGGGGAAGCGGAAGAAGTTGCTGAAGCGATTGTATTCTTAGCTGATGCTGCTTACATTACTGGTGAAGTGCTGCGTGTCGATGGCGGCATGGCGATGTAAAAAGGAGTGTTTGCATGAACGGACAATTACGTAGAGTGGTCGTTACAGGGATCGGCGTCGTATCTCCTGTTGGTAATATCCTCGATGAAACTTGGAATAATCTCGTAAATGGTGTCAATGGGATTGCACCAATTACGCTTTTTGATGCCACGGATTATAAGGCAAAGGTTGCGGGCGAAGTCAAAAATTTTGAACCACGCGATTACATGTCAAAACAGGAAATCCTTCGCAGTGATCGTTTCTCTCAATTGGCTATGGCAGCAGCTGTACAAGCCGTTGAAGAAAGCGGTGTCATTGGGACGGTAGCGCCAGATCGTATCGGTGTATATTTTGGCTCCGGTATCGGCGGTATCAATACGATGACAAAAGAACATCAAAAATTGATCGATAAAGGTCCTGGACGCGTATCACCATACATGGTACCAATGATGATTGCCAACATGGCAGCTGGGATGATTGCTATTCGTTACAACTGCCAAGGTGCAGCCATGCCAGCGGTAACGGCATGTGCTTCTGGTTCCAATGCAATTGGTGAAGCATTGCGTCAGATTCGTCATGGTTATGCCGATGCTGTGATCAGCGGTGGCAGTGATGCTGCTGTCAATGATCTTGGTGTTGCAGGGTTCATCAATATGCATGCCTTGTCGACCTCGGATGATCCAAATGCGGCTTCTCTCCCATTTGATGCACGTCGCGGCGGTTTTGTTATTGGTGAAGGTGCAACGGCACTTGTATTGGAAGAATATGAACACGCTGTTGCGCGCGGCGCAAAAATCTACGGAGAAATTTGCGGCTATGGTTCTACCTGCGATGCTTATCACATCACATCACCAGCACCAGATGCTGCCGGTGGTGCGCGTGCAATGATTCAAGCTATGGAAGAATCTGGCTACAGTGTCAACGATCGTGTTTATATCAATGCGCATGGTACGGGCACCCAGATGAACGATTCTGGTGAAACCACTGCCATCAAAACGGCGCTGGGCGAAGAAAAGGCTCACGAGGTGCTCATCAGTTCGACCAAGTCTATGACAGGTCATCTTCTTGGTGCAGCAGGTGCTATTGAAGCTGCTGTGTGCTTGAAAGTGCTGAACACTGGCATCATTCCACCAACGATCAATCTGCAAGAGCCAGATCCTGCATGTGACCTGAATTATGTGCCAAATCAGGCTGTAAAGGCAGACATTGATCTTTGCCTTTCAAATTCCCTGGGCTTTGGCGGACACAATGCCTGCCTAGCGTTTAGAAAGGTGTGAGCGAAATGAATGAAGAGACAATCAGAAAATATGCAGCGCTCATGAAAGAACTTGGGCTTACCGGTATCGAAGTCGATGAAAGCCGCGGTTTCTTTCGCCTTGAATGTGACAGCAAGCCACAGGTGATTGCTGCGGCAGCGCCTGTTAACGCACCAATGGTACGTCCAACGGCTGCACCGGTGCCAACCAATGTGACTTATAAAACGGTAAGCTTCAAATCACCGATGGTTGGCGTGTTTTACGCAGCACCAACCGAGGACGCAGAACCATTCGTCAAGGTTGGCGACCACGTCAGCCGAGGGGATACCTTGTGCATTATTGAAGCCATGAAGCTGATGAACGAAGTGGTTGCAGAAGCCGATGGGATTATTGAAGAAGTTTGTGCAGAAAATGGTCAGCTTGTTGAGTATGGTACAGAACTTTTCCGCATAAAGGAGATGGATGTATGAACCAGGAAGAGATCAAGCAGATCCTGCCTCACCGCGATAATATGCTGCTGGTCGATGAAGTCAACCAAGAAGAAGATATGGCCATTGGCACTTATCATGTGCGTGGCGATGAATGGTTCCTTCAGGGCCATTTTCCAGGTAATCCAGTGGTGCCAGGGGTGATTCTTTGCGAAATTTTGGCGCAGTCCACCTGTGTGCTGCTGCGTGACAAAATGACAGAAGGCAAATTGCCAATGTACACGGGCATGGATAAGGTGAAGTTTAAATCCCCAGTGAAACCTGGAGATACCTTTACCACCAAATGCCGCATTAAACGCAACATGGGACCATTCTATTTTGCAGAAGGCAGCGGATTTGTCGGTGATCGCTTGTGTGTGAAAGCTGAATTTTCTTTTGCCATCGTGGAGCAGTGATGCTATGTTTAAAAAAATACTGATTGCAAATCGCGGAGAGATCGCTGTCCGTATTATTCGTGCCTGCAAAGAAATGGGCATTTCAACGGTAGCGGTTTATTCCGAAGCAGATAGAGATGCGCTTCATACAGCTTTGGCTGATGAAAGCATCTGCATTGGCCCTGGCGCAAGTGCGGACAGTTATCTTAACGAAGCACGTATTATCAGTGCTGCGTTAGCAACGGGCGCTGTGGCCATTCACCCTGGTTATGGCTTTTTATCGGAAAATGATCATTTTGCCGCTTTATGTGAAGCCAATAATCTGGTCTTTATTGGTGCCCCAGCAAAAACCATGCAGGCACTGAGTGATAAATCAAAAATCAAAACCATGATGCGGGATGCAGGGCTGCCAATCATTCCAGGTACTGAAACATTGGAAAGCGTGGAAGATGCTGTGCAGCAGGCTGAAAACATCGGTTATCCAGTCATGTTGAAGGCACGTTCCGGCGGCGGCGGACGTGGCATTCGCATGGTGACTTCTCCAGATGAACTGGAACAAGTTTATGCGACCGCTGTTGCAGAGAGCCGTGCGGCTTTTGGAGATGGTGCGCTGTATTTGGAAAAATGTGTATATCCTGCACGTCATGTTGAATTCCAAATCCTTGCAGATGAATATGGTAATGTGGTTTGTTTAGGAGAACGTGACTGCTCCGTACAGCTGCGCCATCAAAAGCTTATCGAAGAAGCGCCATCGCCAGCAGTAACGCCAGAAATGCGTGATGCGTTAATTAAAGACATTTGTGCGGCCGTAAAAGAGATCGGCTACGTAGGGCTGGGAACCTTAGAATTTCTCCTGGATAAGAGTGGGCATTTCTGGTTTATGGAAATGAATCTGCGTCTTCAGGTTGAACATGGTGTCACAGAGATGCTTTACGGCGTGGATCTTGTCAAATGGCAGATCCGTGTTGCGTGCGGCATTCCTTTAGGATTCACGCAAGAGGACGTCTGCCTGCACGGTACCTGCATCGAATGCCGCATCAATGCGCGTGCAACAGGAAAAATTACGACCTTGCATGTGCCAGGTGGACCTTTTGTACGCTTTGATACATTTTTAATTCAAGGCGGCACCATTTCACCATTTTATGATTCTTTGCTGGGCAAGTTGATCGTTTGGGCAAATGACCGCGATGAAGCAGTGCGTAAGATGCGTGCAGCCTTGTGTGAATTGGTTATTGAAGGCGTTGAAACCAATATAGAAGAACAGTTGGCATTGATTGGTGAACAAGACTTTGTTTTGGGTACCTACGACTTGAGATTTATGGAAGGACGGTGAGTAGGATGGCGTTCCTGAACTTTCGCAGAAACCCAGAGAATGAACTGGAAGCAGGCGGGCGTAAAGCCAGTCAGACTGCAGTTGAAAAGAAAGAAATCAGCTGCCCGAACTGTCATCGTGCCATTGCAGTTGAAAAATTGGGAGACACGTTGAACTGCTGCCCTCATTGTGGTCATCATTTCACTGTGTCTGCCCGTTCACGCATTGCTATGATTACGGACCGAAACAGTTTCCATGAAATGTTCTCAGATGTTGTCTCCCAAGATCCATTGCAATTCCATGAATATGATCAAAAACTGGATAAAGCACAGCGTTCTTCCGGTGAAAATGAAGCTGTCGTATGTGGTACAGCGTCCATTGGTGGGGCGAAATGCTGCTTTTTTGTCATGGAAAGCAAGTTTATGATGGGCAGCATGGGTGCAGCAGTTGGTGAACGTTTGACAAGATTGTTTGAGCATGCCATCAGCGAACGGCTGCCTGTTGTGGGATATACTGTTTCTGGTGGCGCGCGCATGCAAGAGGGCTTGTTCTCTTTGATGCAGATGGCGAAAGTCAGTGGCGCTGTCTTCAAACACAGTCAGGCAGGACTTTTGTACATGCCGGTTTTGACTGGACCGACAACTGGTGGCGTAACAGCCAGTTTTGCAATGGAAGGTGACATTATTTTGGCAGAACCTGGCGCCATTATTGGCTTTGCTGGTGCGCGTGTTATTGAACAGACAACACGCAAGAACCTGCCAAAAGGCTTTCAGACAGCAGAATTTTTGCTTGAACATGGTTTTGTTGATGCCATTGTTCCGCGTTCCGAACAGCGCGTGGTATTGTCACGCCTGTTGAAACTGCATGCAGAAAGGAGCAGCCAATGAGTACAGAAGCATTTGAAAGTGTAAAGATCGCGCGTGACAGCAAGCGCCCAACAGGCCTGGATTATATCAATGCGATCTTTAGAGAATTCTTTGAACTGCATGGAGACCGTCGTTATGCCGATGACGCTGCCATCGTTGGCGGCGTGGCCTATCTGGGCAAACGTCCTGTAACCGTTATCGCGATTGAGAAGGGCCACAGCATCAAAGAACGCAATGCACGCCTTTCAGGGGCACCACATCCAGAAGGCTATCGTAAGGCGCTGCGCCTGATGCAGCAGGCTGATAAATTTAATCGACCTATCATTTGCTTTGTTGATACATCCGGTGCCTATTGTGGCATTGGTGCTGAAGCGCGTGGACAGGGTCAGGCTATTGCAGAAAACCTTGTGACCATGATGGGTTTCAAAGTACCGATTATTTCCATTTTCATTGGTGAAGGCGGCAGTGGCGGGGCCTTGGCGCTTGGCGTGGCCAATCGCGTTTGGATGCTGGAGCATGCGGTTTATTCGGTCATTTCACCGGAAGGATGTGCCAGCATTCTATGGAAAGATGCGAAAAAAGCGGATGTTGCCGCGGACAATTTAAAATTAACTGCCCAAGATGCTTACCGTTTCGGTTTCACCGAAAAAATTATTTCAGAAAAAGACCTTGGGTCACGCATCTTCTATAAAGACTTGGAAAAAATGTTAATTGATGAAATAGAAATTCTTTCCAAAGAAAACGATTTGAGTGAAAGTCGCTATCAGCGTTTTCGTAACATTGGAAAATTATATACAGAGGAGCTACAATGAGTATCTATCAAAAATTCTTCAATGAGACCGTGGATGAAAACGGAAAACTCATTGATCTTGAAGTTCATTATCCTGAAAACTTTAATTTTGGTTATGACGTTATTGATGAAATCGCAGCTAAGACCCCGGACAAGCGTGCCCTTGTATGGTGCAACACCCAGGGAGAAGAACATATCTTTTCTTTTTCTGATATTAGCCGCGAAAGCAATCGCGTCGCCAATGTGCTTTTGGCAGCCGGTGTAAAGCGCGGAGATCGCGTTATGCTGGCTTTGAAACGTCACTATGAATACTGGTTCACGGTCATCGCCCTGCACAAAATTGGCGCCATCATGGTACCAGTTACCCATATGCTGACGCCAGATGATATCATTTATCGTTTGGAAGCAGCTAAAATCAATGCCATCATCTGCACCACCCAGAATGACGTACCGGAGCATATGATGGAGGCGGTTCAGCGAACAGGGATGGATTGCAAGCTCTGGACCCTGAAAGAAGGCGTTGAAGGTTTTGCATGCTTGAACACTGCTGCAAAACAGGCACCAGATACCCTGGAACGTCAGGAAACGTTAGCAACGGATCCAATTGCTATTTATTTCACCTCCGGGACCACCGAACAGCCAAAAGGTGTTATTCATGATTTCGCTTATCCTTTGGCACATTTTGTAACTGCTAAATATTGGCAAGGAACAAAAGATGGCGGCTTGCATTTCACTGTTTCTGAAACAGGCTGGGCAAAATCGTCTTGGGGCAAGCTCTATGGACAGTGGCTCAATGAATGTGCTGTCATGGTTTACGATTTTGATAACTTCGAACCAAAACAGATGGCAAACATCATTAGAAAATATGGTGTGACTTCTTTCTGTGCACCACCAACCATTTACCGTTATATGACCCGCAAAGCCAGCCTCGATTTCCCAGCATTGGAACATGCAAGCACTGCTGGTGAATACATGAGCCCTGACATCTTTGAAAAGTTCAAAGAAGCTACCGGTTTAGATGTACGTGAAGGGTATGGACAAACCGAAACGGCTTTGTTGTTAGCGAACTTTATCGGAGCGCCATCCAAAGATGGTGCGCTGGGTATCCCATCGGCGCAGTATCATATTGAATTGCGCAATGAAGATGGTGAACTGGCTAAAGACGAAGAGATTGGTGAAATCGTTGTTGTGCCAAAAAATGGCCAGCATCCAATCGGTGTGCTTTGCGGCTACCTCGATGATGAAGTGCGCTACAAGAAAGTTTGGCGTGGCGGTGTTTTCCATACTGGTGACGCCATTTATCGCGATAAAGATGGCTATTATTGGTTCCATGGCCGCTTTGATGACATCATCAAAAGTGGTGGGTATCGTATTGGGCCATACGAAATTGAAGAAGTGCTCATGAAGCATCCTGCTGTTTTGGAATGCAGTGTCATCGGTGTTCCAGACAAACTGCGCGGCCAGGCCATTAAAGCCATTGTCGTCCTTGCACCAGGTTATACAGCTTCCAAAGAACTCGATCGTGAACTTCGTGATTTCTGCAACAGTCAGCTGGCAGAATATAAGTGGCTGCGTATTATTGAATTTACCGAAGCAATGGATAAGACCATCAGCGGTAAGATCAAAAAAGCAGAACAGCGCAGAGCGGAAGAAGCACGTTCTTAATGATAAACCTGACACGAATCAATTGGCGAGATACAAAGGAAGTGCCGCATGCAACACCGCGTAACAGATTTTATGACATTGGTGGTTGCCGCCTATAAAAAGCTTCAACAGATCAAAAAAAGACAAACAGCGATATATGCGATGTATGACATCAAAAGCCAGCATGTGATGGTGCTCTATTTTTTGGGGCATCATATTGATGGCTTAACAGTCACAGAACTTGCCAACTTATGTTGTGAAGATAAATCTGCGACTTCTCGCGCCGTTGAATACCTGGTTGAGCGAGGATATGTTGTACATGAAGAGGAAAAAGTCAAACGGCGTTGGCGCTCAAAAGTCAAGATCACACCAGCAGGCATGCGCATCTGCCGCATCATCGATCATGTCTCTATTGAAGCGTCAAATGCTGTCAAGGAAGGCATCTCCGACGACGATCTGCAGGTTTTTTACCGTGTTTTTCACCAAATGGTCAACAATATGGATAGACTTTCATAAATAAAAAAGTGTGATGTCACATTTGTGGCATCACACTTTTTTTATGAGAAAGACAATGGCTTTCCGTCCAATACGGCTTCAAGCAGATCGTCGTTATGATAGACCAGCTTTAATGAAAAAGGTGGGTGTTCATCGGCAAGAAGCTGCAGAAAAATACGATCGCCTCGCCAAAGTGCAAGCTGTGGAATGTCTTTCTTTTTGATCCATTGCAGAACACCTTCACGACAGTTTTCGGCAAGAGTACCAGAAAAATCATCAGCCGTGTAAAGATGCATGTATTCGGCGTCGTTGTCGTTGTAACAGAAGGTGATAATACCGCGGTAACGCCAGCGTGTGAGCGTCAATCCGGTTTCTTCGTAGACCTCACGCAGCAGGCAATCGTCTGGAGATTCGCCGGCTTCAAATTTGCCGCCAACGCCAATCCATTTTCCTTGGTTGACATCATGCTGTTTTTTGATACGATGCAGCATGAGATAGGCATCATCTTGTTCGATATAGCATAAGGTGGTCAGTTTCATGGGTAATACCTCGATTCGTTACAAAGAAAAAAAACCGCGAGCCCAATCGGACTCGCGGCAATCACCGGAGAGAAGGGGAGTCAGTACATAGCCATTAACCATGCGGTTTTTAGCCGTTTTGGTGGGATAAATGGTGGGAAATATATATTCACCATTTATTGCCACGTTGTATAGATTCGAACCCCTTATTTATTCACGTATTCTGTGAAAAGGTCTGCGGTAATTTGCTTGTCCTTATTGGCGTGTGCGTATACAGCTAATGTGGTTTCTATGTCTGAGTGGCCTAAACGTTCCTGGACATCTTTGATACTTGCCCCGGCGTTTATCAACACCGTGCAGTGTAAGTGCCGTAACATATGCGGACTTGCTGGCGGCAGGCCCTCACGCTCTATGATATCTTGCATCCAGCGGTATGGCCTGTTAATAGATATCGGGAATATCCTATCACTACCACAGAACGGCCGCCAGTCCTCCAAAGCTGCTAAAGTCTCATCGTCTATAGCGATCATTCTTTCGGACGAGGCTGTTTTTGTATCCCCGATAACTTGATGGTTGTCGTAGTCAAATGTTACACCATGGTGGATATATATCATGTTACCGCGTAAATCTGACCATTTCAATGCTAAAACTTCCTGACGACGCATGCCGGTGTAGGCCATTAAACGGAACAGTGGGTATAGCGCTTGACGGCTGTCTCTCTTGCAAGCTGCCAGAAATTGATTGAGTTGGTCAACCGTCCATAGTTCTTTTACGGGCTTACCTTTTTTGGTCGTCTTAGGCTTAATGATGCTTGCAAACGGGTTTGGCCTTACTTTGGCGTAGGTAAACACCGCTTTAACATAGGCCAGCATCATGGACACGTTAACATACTCTGTAGCCCATTTATTAGCTAGTAGTTGGGCATCGGCTGTAGTTATCAAATAAATGTTTTTATCGCCAAAGTAATCTATAGCGTGACCTATGGTGCTTTTGGTTTTGTTAAACGTGGACGGAGCAACAGACACCTTATAGGCTTCTAACCATTCCATAGCGACGGCATCAAAAGCCATTGATTTTTGCTCATCCGCACCCAAAATTTGCACCCGGGCGATCCACTTTTTGGCATCTTTTTTAGTCTCAAAACCACGTTTGGTGACCCGCCGACCGTCGACAACGGTTTCCGCCCTATAGGCAGGCTTCCCGCGTTTCATGTATTTCTCAATTGCCATGTGATCACCACCTTAATCGCACCAAACAGTGGTTTGATTACCATCCCACGACCAATACTCTTGTATAATAGGCGCGTCAGGGAATTCTGCCTTGGTCATCGTTACTGGCTTAAATTGAGCGGCACGCTGTCGCATAGACATTTGAGGATGTCTCTTTGAGACATGATGCGGTTTGTCGATAATGTCGCGATATTTTGTACTCATATCAATTCCTCCTTATTTAGGGTGCACTTAATAAAGAGGATGTGATATACTAATCTTGTGTAGGGGATTGTGTATATCACATTCTCTTTTTTAGATCCGATCTGTTGGCGCAGGTCGGATTTTTTTTATTCATCTTTTAATGACTCATATTCGGCTTTTCGCAGGCGTATCTGTCTTTCGATTTCTGCCAGATTTCTTCGTTCAGCCTTGCAAAGTAATCGTAGATCGAGTAATTCTACAGCTTTTGGGGAGTATTCTTCTATAAAATTTTTAGCCGTATCTAAATCAGATTTTAGTTTACTTATTTCTTCTTTTAATTCTATATTTTGTTTTAAAAGAAAATCTTCTTTTGTTTTTGGAAGTTTTGATACCGTACTAGAAAAAATTTTATCATCTATTTCAAACTGAAGCATCGTCTATTAACCTTTCGCTCAAAATCTATCATAAGGAACAAAGTTGTACACAGGCATATTTTCGTAAGAATCTCCGATGTGAAATACTGCCTTTATTAACATTAGTTGATTATTGATGATTGAGTAATCGTCAATGTATTCCCCTACAAATCCTGTGTTAGGCCCTCGGTAATAGAGTGTTTGTCCTTGATCAGTAACACGCATACTGGATGATGTAAGTTTTTGAGCTGTCGATTTTGAAATTATAATGCGGTTTAAACTGTAACTTTCGGAATCAGATACAGATAAAGTGATGCATAAGTACCCAGTATCATATGGAGAAACAAACATGAAAGTTTCTTGCAATGTTGGTCCACCGAGGTCCGAATTGTATTCCATTTTATACCAGCTTCCAATTATCGGATTGTTAGGATCAGTCTGAACATAATATTTTTCAATATATCTTCGTGCGTCTGGTAGTAAAGCGATGCTTGTATTTGGGGGTTCAACATTAGTCTCTGCAGTATCAATTGATACATCATACAAGTTCTGATCCCAGTTTACTGTTGTTTCAAACGCTTCAGCAAAGGCCCGGAGTGGAAGCATAGTGCGACCATTAATGTTCATAGCAGGTGTGTCTAAAGGTTGGAGATGTGAAATAATGTATTGTATTGCCTCGGGTGTGGTAGGGTCATTTATATAATCATCAAATTCTTCTGCGGGTGCAACAAACATGTTTGGGCTTCCAATAGTGAAGGAAACAATATTTCCGCTCACGGGGTCGTAAGCAGAGGCGGTTTGAGTTTCATTATCCCAATCAATTATACATCCCATAGCTTCACCTACTGCTCTTAAAGGCATGAGTGTGCGACCATTACGAATGGTTGCGTTTACGTCCGTAGGCAGATATTTTCCATCTACATGTACAGTGATAGGCATGGGAATCGTTGTGCTCATGACACCATTATCCATGGTGTACTCATTGCACGGAATACCATTATCGTAGTAACCGCCCATTGCCATTGCTGGTGTTGCAGTTGTTAGCATAGCGCTAAACAGAAGCCCAATGATTAACCTTCTTTTTTTCATACGTCATTCCTCCCTTTGTTTCTCAAAATTTGGCACGCAGTTCTTTTAGGATACCCAGCGGTTTGACGGGAAGGCTTGCCTGTTCTTCAGGAGTGTAGGAATAAGCATCACACGATGGGTTGAAAGGCTGCAGCGTAAGAATACCATTTGGCTGAAGGCGCACCTGTTTAAGTGTGGCATTGTCGCCGTTGACATACACGGCCATTACGGCGCCATTGTGCCAGTCATAGCAGCGTTCAATTATTGCTACATCGCCGTCACAGATGCGAGGCTCCATGCTGTCGCCGTGTACCCTGAGAGCAATAATCTCTTTATCTCCGACGAGCCATTCCTTTGGAATTTCTTCCCACGTGTCGGGGTCGTTTGGATCAATCGGTTGCTCTATTGCATCCATGGGTACGCCGCCTGCAATCTCGCCGCACACAGGTATGCGCACCGCATTTAGGCTTGACGAAATATTAGATGCGTTACGTTCACGCGGTTCTACTAGATCGGCTTTAGATATGCCGAAATAGTTTGCCATGAGCTCAATTTTGTCTATTCGGGGATATGCTCTGGCATTTACCCATTCGGAAAATGTTGAATATTTTATGTTGAGTGCCGTACATATGGTATTACGATCAACGTTGTTGAGGTCCATGTAATACTTTATGTTTGTGGCCATTATTTCTTTATTACCCAAATTGTTGGCCATCTTGGTTCACCTTCTTTCTTATTACGTGTAATATTTTACACTAAAAACGTAAATAAGTAAATGAAAAACGCAAAGATTTACGATTTTATCGTTGACAACGATTTAATCGTAAACTATAATGAGTACCAGAAAGGAGCTGATCAGATTGAATACCTCGGGAATTACACTAAAAGCTGCCCGCGTCAATAAGGGATTAAGTCAGGAGAAGGCCGCATTAGAACTAGGCATCTCAAAAGAAACCCTCAGCAACTATGAGCGAGGAAAGAGCTTTCCAGACGTTATATTTGTAAAAAAAATCGAAAAACTGTACGGTGTTGAGTACAAAGATATTATTTTTTTAACCACAGATTACAATTAAATCGTAACAGACGGGAGGTGATCACCATGCCAGATTTGGAATCAATGCTTGTCGACCGTATCTCAAACGCAGTAATGGAAGCTATCAAGCCCGCACTTGCTCAAAGACGTTTACTGACAGAACCGGCGGCAATGGAGATACTTGGTGTTTCCAGCCCAAATACGATGCGCAAGATGAGACAAGACGGCCTGCCAGCCTATCAACCAACTGGGCGGCAATATTACTACTTTTCCGACGATCTGGAAGCTTATGTTAGGCGTAAGGGTCGGGCTGTATAGAAAGGGGATGAAAGGATGGAAGAAATGATCAGCAATGCCGACTATGTGCTGGATCATTTGAGAGATTTTGTAAATTCGGATGGTATATATAGCGTTTCTACTCTTTTGAGCGTTACATCTAGTGCTGTCGCTAGCTGGCTGGAAAAGAAAACTACTATGACGCTTAAAACTGTTGCTAAAATTGGCGATCTCATAGGCTTGAGTGTTGCCGAGATGATGGTTCAGCCAGGCATTGAGACAGAATGGTATCGAGAGGCGAATGTTAAATATTTTTGTTTTAATTTAGATGCCTATGTTAGAGATTGTGGCATGAGCACGCTAGATGCGGCTAAGCGTATCGGTATATCAAGGAATACATTGCAATGCTACATTAACGGCGGAACGCTGCCAAGGCTTCCAATGCTGCAAAAGCTGGCTAATGCGTTGGATATTGAGGTGGCTGACCTTTTTTTGCCGGTTGAAGGGGTGTGAGGTAATGAAAAGAGGTATTGAAGTCTATACAGACTATGACGAAAAGGGTCGATTCACACATTATGTGAAGAAGAGCAAGGGTAAGCTGACGCTGGACGAGATCCGAGATGCTTTGCGGGAATACGAGGAAGACTACTACCTGTTGGTAGTTGACGCCTACCATGACCCGAACGAAGATTTTCAGTTTGGTGATGATCAACCTGTTGGCGATCTGGCGGAGGCGCATGTGCTGCAGCAGCTTCAAGGTGAAAGCCTGCAGACGATGAATTATGACAAGGTCTATGAGTGAGGTGAGTTAAGTATGTATAAAGTTCTATACAATGCAGCCTTGCTAATGTGGGCGCTACTTTTTGCCGGATGTGCCTACTGCGCGGCGTTGATGTATCTTATGACGGCTGGAATTATGTCGATGCTGTGGGGCATCGCATGCGTGTTCTGGCTGGGTATGCTGGGTTGGTATGTGATCGATTGCGTACTTTTTTCAAAACGCCGGAAAAGAAAAAAAGCCGCCAGACGTGCGGGAACACGCTGAGCGGCATATGTAAATGTATTACAACCTGATTATAGCATAGGAAGGCTAAAAAATGGCTAATGATTTTACTACAGATTTGACTGATGTCATGTATGAAAAAGCAACTGAAGAAAGATTGACTTGTCTACTATCTATGAAGAAGAAAATGGAGAAGTCAAGCGCCTTTAAAAGTGACATCATCGAAACACAAGAACAAACTCAGGCCGTGATTGCTGTATATGACGCAATTTCTGGTGCAATCGCTATTGAAGCTAAATATGTAGGAGGTAACAGATAATGAGTTATGAATTGAAAATCACATTTGATACTAAAGAAGAATTGATGGACTTTTTGGGCGGCACAGGTCAACCAACACATCAAGCGCAGTCGGCACAGCAACAGGTTCAACAAGTACAGCAGCCAGCACCACAAACACAGAACGTTCAGCCTACTCAATCGGTGCAACCAGTCATTCAACCAACACCTCAAATCCCGGTATCTCAACCGGCGCAACCTGTACCTCAAACCCAGCCAATCACGTCAGCTCAGCCAGCTACTAAGCAATATACAAAAGACGAGTTGGCAAGAGCTTGCGCGACTGTAATGGATAAGCCTGAGGGTATGCAGATGCTGCAAGAGCTGCTGGCTTATTACAAGGTTGTATCTCTCAACGATCTGGACGCTACACTGTATGCAGATTTCGCTGACAAACTGCGGAATTTGGGGGTGGCTGTATGAGTGAGGAACGTGCGCACGCTAAACTAAGTGCATCCTCAGCGGCGCGCTGGATGGCATGCCCGCCATCGGTTAACATGACTGAGTCTATGCCAGATACCGCTTCGAGCTATGCTGCTGAAGGTACGCTGGCGCACTCTCTAGCGGAATTGGCTTTGCGCAAGTATTTCACTAAAGGTATTGGTCCGAAGAAATACGAAAAAATGCGTGATGAAATTATTACCAACGCCACCTGGGAGGGTGAGCCACTTTATAAAAAAGAAATGGATGGGTATGTCGAAAACTACTTCGACTATGTAAAATCGGTTGCCCTTGGTTACAATAGTCCGTTTGTTGTGCTGGAAAAACGGGTCGATTTTAGTTCATGGGTGCCAGGTGGTTTTGGCACAGCGGATTGCATTATCATTTCGGGAGATACGTTACACGTTATTGATCTTAAATACGGTAAGGGTGTTCCTGTATCTGCTGAGAACAATCCGCAGTTACAGCTATACGCGCTCGGTGCATATCACGCATATAGGATTCTGTACGATATTCAAACGATCAAACTATCTATTGTACAGCCGCGCCTTAACAGTATCAGTGAGTGGTCACTTGACTTGCCCGATCTGTTTGAGTTTGGTACTAAGGTGGCTGCTGCCGCTATGCTGGCGGATCAGGGTGGTGGTGAGTTTAATCCAGGTGAACATTGCAAATTCTGCCCAGGGCGCGCGGTATGCCGTGCGAGAGCAGAGTACAATGCGCAGCTGGCGGGATTTTCTAAGCTCCAACCTGAGACTATTAGTAACGATGAGATAGGACATTATTTGCAATTAGGCAGAAATGTGGCGTCGTGGCTCAAGGACCTTGAAGACTATGCGTTGTCTCAGTGCCTTGCTGGTCAGGAAGTTACGGGATGGAAAGCAGTTGAAGGTATGTCGCGGAGAGCTTGGACAGATCGAGATGCTGCCTTTAATGCGATTATCGCAAGTGGGGTCAATGAAGCTATGCTCTACGAGCGTAAGCCGCTGACCATTGCCGAGGTGGAAAAGATGCTTGGCAAGAAAGCCTTTGCCGCATTTGTTGACTATGTGTATAAGCCACCGGGTAAACATACATTGGTAATGGCAGAAGATAAAAGGCCTGCAATTACCAATGAAATTAAAGCTGAGAAAGTATTTGAGAAAGTGGGGAGCGAGGATGATCCAGGTTACCTATGACACAGACGTCGACCGTTTTACACGTCTTTATGGGACTATGAAGGAAGCTATCGCCGATATTAAGGTGAAAGAGGAAATCGGATGGCGCGCTGAGGAAATAAAGGAAGTACGGAATTAGCAAAAATAAATTATCTGCAAACTAATCGATAAACTAGGAGGAAAAACAATGAGTAACTATCAAACATCTGTAACTACTAACAAGGTAAGACTTTCTTATGTAAATGTATTTGAACCAAGAGAAGACCAGAACGGTCGTATGCGTTACAGTGTAACGCTGTTGATCCCGAAATCAGATACTGAAACATTACAGCGCATCAACGCGGCCATTCAGTCTGCTGCGCAGAAGGGGTTAGATGGCGCATGGGGTGGCGCGATGCCGCCAGAACTACCAACGCCAATCCACGACGGCGATGGGGTGAGACAGAGCGGGGAGCCATACGGACCAGAGTGCAAGGGCCATTGGGTGATTACCGCATCCAGTAAAGAAGATCATCCACCAGAAGTTGTTGACGGCCAGCTTAACAAAATCCTTGATAAGACCGCAGTGTACAGCGGTTGTTATGCACGCGTCAATATTAACTTTTTCCCATACGGTGGTGGTACCACAAAAATCAAAAAGGGTATTGGCTGTGGCCTTGGTCCTATCCAGAAGGTGGCAGATGGGGAGGCTTTAGGTGGCACAGCGCCAAGTGCATCCAGTGTATTTGATCGAGTGCCTTATGCCGAAGCAACAGGGGCCGGTGTGCCTTTCAATATCATGGAGAATCCGTTCCCTGAGCAACCACAGCCGCAGCAGCAAAATTCTGGAACGGTGGCCATCAATCCTAGTGTCAACCCTATCACCGGGCTTCCAATGTAAGATCGGATAGATAGTTAATAGAGGGAGCGTCAGTGTGGCGCTCCCTGATTTATAGAAGGTAGGTAGATAAACGATGAAACATCTGTCTATTGATATTGAAACTTACAGCTCTGTGGATATTGCTAAAGCCGGCGCTTACAAATATGCACGGTCATCTGATTTTGAGATCCTTCTTTTTGCCTATGCCATAGATTTTGGAGAAGTTGAAATCGTTGATCTGGCGCGAAAGCAGACTATCCCACCCGATATTATAGCTGCCTTGCAAGATCCCGCTATCGTTAAGCATGCATACAACGCTGCCTTTGAGTGGTACTGCCTTAACCAGGCTGGGTATAAGACCCCGATTGAGCAATGGCGCTGCACAATGTTCCATGCGTTGTATCTTGGATATCCTTCAGGACTGGCGGCGACTGGCATGGCTTTGGGTCTGCCTGTTGAGAAGCAGAAGGATAAAATTGGGAAGTCACTTATCAATTATTTCTGCAAGCCTTGTAAGCCAACAAAGACAAACGGCGGACGTACGCGCAATCTCCCACACCATGATCCGGAAAAGTGGGAACTGTTTGTAGAATATAACCGACAAGATGTAGTAGCTGAATCAGCTATCTATAGAGAACTTGCAAGCTTCCCGGTGCCAGACCGTGAAGAATTTCTCTGGCAGCTTGACTGTCGCACCAATGCAACGGGCGTTAAGGTCGATAGGCAGCTGGTAGAAAATGCGTTGGCCATAGACGAAAGAAACAAAGACGCATTAATGGTAGAAGCAAGGTCGCTGACAGACCTCGCCAATCCTAACAGTTCCGCTCAACTGGCTGTATGGTTGGCTCAGCAGGGCGTCCAGACAGATAATTTACAGAAAGCGACAGTGGATACGCTGCTTGATGATGACAGTATCAGCCCTGAGGTGCGCCGCGTATTAGAGATACGCCGTGAAATGAACAAGACGTCGCTCAGCAAATATGGAACGATGGAAATTTGTGCTTGTGATGATGACCGGATGCGTGGGCTTACGCAGGTTTATGGTGCCAACCGAACAGGGCGCTATGCAGGAAGATTGGTGCAACCGCAGAATCTCACACGCAATTATATTAAAACCTTGGATCTTGCAAGGGGATGGGCAAAAAGCGGTAACGATAAAGCTCTACAGCTCATTTACGGTGATGTATCAGACACACTGTCTCAGTTGATACGTACGGCATTCATACCATCTGATGGTCATAAGTTTGTTGTTGCAGACTTTAGTGCGATTGAGGCGCGGGTCATTGCATGGCTTGCGGGTGAACAGTGGGTTATGGATGTATTCGCTACACACGGAAAAATCTATGAAGCAACGGCTTCTCAGATGTTTAACGTGCCAATTGAGTACATTAAAAAAGGCCGCCCTGAGTACAGCTTACGGCAAAAAGGTAAAGTCGCCACGTTGGCTCTTGGTTATCAAGGCGGTGCGTCAGCGTTAGTTGCAATGGGAGCTTTAAAAATGGGACTGCACGAAGATGAACTGCCAGACATTGTAACCAGATGGCGGCAAGCCAACCCGCACATAGTGCAGTTATGGGGCAGGGTAGAGCGTGAAGCGATTGACGCAATGCGCGATGGTATGGTCCATGATATCGCTCGCGGGGTAACAGTGGCCCATAAGACAAGCTTGATAAACGGCCAGGACTATTTGACCGTTGGACTCCCATCAGGTCGCGCCCTCTACTATGTGGAGCCTCGTATAAAACGCAACCGTTTTGATCGAGAAGCGATCCACTTCATGGAAATTGGAAGTAATCACAAATGGGTGGAAAACAGCACTTATGGTGGCAAAATGACCGAAAACATCGTGCAGGCGATAGCGCGAGACTGTCTAGCGGAGACTCTGATCAGGCTGGACAAGCGATATCATGAAAGCCCCGTGGTTATGCACATACACGATGAGGTGGTTATGGATGCAGAGACAAACGTGACGGTCGATGAAATCTGCAATCTTATGGCAGAACCAATTTCTTGGGCACCTGGGTTGATACTTAAAGCAGCTGGCTTTGAAAGCCAATACTATATGAAAGATTAAAAGGAGGGTCAATTAAAATGACATATTCATACATGTGAGGGGGTGGGAGTGTGCAATTTGATAGACAAATAACCATAGCCGTTGGTAACTCACGAAAGTCGACAAATTGGAGTAATCAAGGACTCAAGTGGTCTAATTTTGTCGAAAGGTTGAAAATACCACAACGAACGACAGAGACTTATAGAGATTTTATGGCTTTATCAAAGGCTGAACAGGACAACCTAAAGGATGTGGGCGGCTTCGTTGGCGGGGCTTTATCTGGTCCACGGCGTAAACCCGGAAATATTATTGGGCGTGATCTGATTACTTTGGATCTGGATAATCTACCAGCCAATAGCGCGGATAATATCCTTGATAAAATTTCTCAGCTGGGTTGCGCTGGGGTTGTTTACTCGACACGTAAGCATCATGCGGCTAAACCGCGTTTACGTGTGATTATCCCAACAGATCGAACAATGGCAGCGGATGAATATGAACCAACAGCACGAAAAGTGGCAGAGTTACTTGGTATTGAGTATGCTGACCCAACAACGTTTGAGGTGTCCCGATTAATGTACTGGCCATCCTGTTCATCAGACAGTGTTTATGTTTATCGGGTCTATGATGCACCGTTTGCAGATGTTGACACAATTTTAGACATGTACTCTGATTGGCGCGATGTATCCTCGTGGCCGCAGGTGCCTGGGGATGGGTTGACGCCCCGTAGACTCGCCAATAAGCAGGAAGATCCGCTCAGTAAACATGGGTTGGTGGGCGCGTTCTGTCGTACTTATGACGTTATATCAGCGATGGAGACGTTTATCCCGCAGGCATATGACGTAACAACAGATGATAACAGGTACACCTACATGGGTGGGTCTACTACTGGCGGCGCTGTAATATACGAGGATGGTAAGTTTCTCTATAGCCACCACGCCACGGACCCATGTTCTGGTCAGCTTGTCAATGCGTGGGATCTGGTGCGGCTGCATAAGTATGCCGATATGGACGATGATGCAACGCCGGGAACGCCAGCGGTTAAGCTGCCAAGCTGGCAGGCGATGGCAGAGCTGGCGCGGCAAGATAAGCAAGTCATGGCAGCACTTGACCGTGAGCGGCTGGATAACGCTGTCGAGGTGTTTTCCAAGCCTGTGGATATCAATGAGGGTATCGAGTCGGATGACGCCTGGATGGCTCAGCTGAGTCGCACTCAAAAAGGTGAGATACACAAAACAACGTCCAATATCATGTTGATCATGGAAAACGACCGGGAACTCAAGAATAAGATTGTGCTGGATGAGTTTGCGTCGCGCGGCATGGCTGTGGGGGCGCTGCCGTGGAACGGCGAGACGGATCCACGCATGTGGACGGACGTAGACAGCGCTGGCATGCGTGACTATTTGGAGAACCACTATGGCATCACGGGTGTTGCCAAGGTGGATGATGCGTTGTCGCTGATCGCCTTTAAGCACCGTATCAATCAGGTTGCGGATTATCTCAACAGTGTCAAGTGGGACAAAAAGCCACGGATCAACACACTGCTCCATGATTACCTTGGCGCGGAACAAAACGCCTACACGGCGGCGGTCATGCGCAAGAGTCTGGCGGCTGCCGTGGCGCGTGCCATCAAGGGCGCTGTCAAATATGACTACATGCCAATCCTTGTGGGCCCTCAGGGCAAGGGTAAATCGACGTTCCTTGGCAAGCTCGGGAAAGACTGGTTCTGCGATAGTCTGGAGGATTTCAGCGGCAAGGAAGCTGCTGAGATAATCCAGGGGCAATGGATCGTCGAGGTCGGAGAATTGACGGCAATGAGCCGCGCAGAGTCAGCGGCCATCAAGCAATTTCTCAGTAAGAAAGATGACGTCTATCGTGCTGCCTATGGTCGCCATGCTGAAAGATATCCGCGCCGGTGTGTGTTCTTTGGAACATCTAACGAATCCGCATTTCTCAAAGATGTGACAGGTAACCGACGTTTCTGGCCAGTTACCATTGCTGTTCATGAGCCGGTGAAGTCTGTGTGGGAGGACCTCGACAGAGAGGTCGATCAGATATGGGCGGAAGCAAAAGTACGATTCGCGTTGGGTGAAGATCTTGACATGATGACCGATGAGGAAAAGCGGCTGACACTGGAAGCGCAGGAAATGTATCGTGAAGTTAACGATAAAGAAGGCCTCATTAGCGAATTTCTCGACCGGTCGGTACCTGAGAATTGGGATCAGATGGATCTTGGTCAAAGAAGACAATTTCTAAACGGAAATTTGTTGGCAGAGGGCCGGCTTGTACAGCGCGATAAGATATGCGCCTTGGAAGTGTGGTGCGAGTGCTTGGGCGGCGATGCCCGGCGTATGCGCCGCCAGGACAGCATTGAAATTAACAATGTTTTAAGCGTATTGCCGGATTGGCGAAGAAATAATTCGTCAAGAAGATACGGTTACTGCGGAACACAGCGTGGATATGAACGCAAAAAAAATTTGAACTTTTGAGTAAAAACCAGTGTCAACACAGCCGTCAACAAACAAAAACTTTGTTGACACTGTAAAATCGAAGAGCGTCAACAAAAATTGAATGTTGACGGTAATGTTGACGGTAATGTTGACGGCGCAAAGCCGTATGGTTAAGCCAAAAACACCTATACCGTCAACATGTCAACATTCTTTTCCTATAAAAGAATTGAAGTATAGAATATATAGAATAATAGTACCTATAAAGTATAATATCAATTCTATAACGCCTATAATCCAATATACTCTATAGACCCTATAAAAGTTTGTTCACGCCTGAATGAAAACGATGGGAGGTTATGCAAAATGAGAGAACAGGAAATTGAACAGAAATTGAGGCAGGCCGTCAAAGAGATGGGCGGAAGAGCATATAAATTTATCAGCCCTGGCAATGTTGGTGTGCCTGATCGGATCGTTATCATGCCGGGTGGACGGATATATTTTGTTGAGTTGAAAACGGCAAGCGGACGGTTGACGCCAATTCAACAATCGCAGCTGGTTTATCTGAAGAACCTTGGGCAGGATGTGCGAGTGCTTTACGGGCTGAGCGATGTGGAGAGTTTTATTGATGAGTTGGCCAGGACATGAAGCATGTTGTGAGTGATGGGAGGTGATGCCGATGCAATTCCAGCCACATGACTATCAACGGTATTGTATCAACAAGGTGCTTGAGCTACCGTCTGTTGGTTTATTTCTGGACATGGGTTAGGTTTGGGCAAAAGTGTGATTACACTCACTGCCATCAATGAGCTAAAATTTTATCGCTTTCAGGTGCGCAAGGTTTTGGTGATAGCGCCGAAGAAAGTGGCAGAGGGCACTTGGCAGAAAGAGTGTGCAAAGTGGGACCACTTGCAGAATTTACGCATTGCCACCGTTTTAGGATCTGAGAAAAAGCGTGTGGCTGCACTTAACCAACAGGCTGACATTTACATCATCAACAGAGAGAACGTTACTTGGCTAGTGGATCTGTATCGTTGCGAGTGGCCGTTTGATATGGTGGTAGTTGATGAATTTTCGAGCTTCAAAAACCACAGTGCTAAACGTTTTAAATCGTTGGCAGCTGTGCGTCCGCATATTAAACGATTCGTCGGACTGACAGGTACGCCATCGCCAAACGGCCTAATGGATTTGTGGTCTGAGGTGTATTTGCTGGACGGTGGCGAACGATTAGAAAAGCGTTTTGGAGGATTCCGAGAACGCTATTTCAGACCGGGCGCAAGAAACGATTATGTGGTTTTTGAATATAAGCCAATCGCTGGCGCAGAAGAGGTGATATTGTCAAAAATAAGTGATATATGCATCAGCATGAAAGCCGACGACTATCTCACGCTGCCGGACTGCATCGACGATGAGGTGCCGGTGGTTTTGGACGAAAAATCTCGCAAAGAGTACAACAGACTTGAACGACAAATGGTATTGGAGCTGGATGACGATGAAATCACCGTGACATCGGCTGCTGCATTGAGCAATAAGCTGCTGCAGCTTGCCAACGGAGCAGTCTACACCGAGGATGAGCAGTGGCGCACGGTCCATAACTGCAAAGTGCAGGCGTTCATGGAACTGATCGAAAGCCTGAACGGGAAACCGGCACTGGTGTTTTATAATTTCAAACACGATTTAACTCGATTGAAAGCGGCACTTTTAAGCACCAAGCTTCGTGTGCGTGTTCTGTCGAGTGTGGCGGATCAGGATGCATGGAATGCTGGTGAAGTCGATGTTCTGTTGGCCCACCCAGCCAGCTGCGCGTACGGGCTTAACTTGCAGTCCGGGGGTAATCACATTGTCTGGTTTGGTCTGACGTGGAACTATGAGTTGTACGTCCAAGCGAACAAGCGACTACACCGACAAGGACAGACAGAAAAGGTCATTGTGCACCATTTGGTAGTACAGGATAGCCGTGACGAAGATGTTATTAAGGCGCTAGCGAAAAAGGAGAAGGCACAGGATTATGTGCTGGAAAGTTTGAAAGCGAGAATGAACAAATACAGAGAGGAGCTAAAAGTATGATGAAAGCGAGTTTCGACCTTGATATTAAGCCGTTATATGGGAATTTATTTTCCGCCGAATATGAAAAAGCGAATATATGGCCGATTGGAAGTGCTGTCGACGGCATTGCGATTTTGAATGAAGAATGCGAAGAGGCTTATGAGGCAGCCAGAAAGCTTGATCAATATTTTCTGCAAATCGCTTATCCAGAAGACCGTGGAGACTCTGCTGCAGTTATCCCAACAGGGTGGCAGATGCACAACTTGGAAGGGTTTGCAGTGACAGCTATATGTGAGTTGCTTCAGGTTATCGCTGTTTGTCGTAAGTACGGTGCAGTTTTTGAAGAGGCGCAGGAAATTTATAGTACGGGTATGGAGGGCGAAGATGATGAGTAAGAGCCATTGTATTGACTGCATGAGGTGTTTGATCCACCAAAAGACTGCAATGGCGAAATGGGGTATTGTACACAGTGTGGCGAGAAAACAAGTCCGCATTGCCCGGAGTGCTTTTGGTTTGTGCCAAAACGAGGTGTTAAAAATGGCGATGAAAAAGAAAAAAACGAACCCAAGGAAGAAAGTTATAACTGAGGCCGAGGCCCTCATAATCATAAACAGAGCAATGGACAAAGCAATACATGACCTGAGCATTATTGCATTGTGCGTGGCTGCTATGAGCGCCCATGATGTTTACGATCACGGGCCAAAGCGATTGGAGCGATTGATTATAGACATGCTGCGCAAATTCCGTGATTGGGACGATGGCTTGTTCACAGTTGAGGATGCTAGACAGTGGCTTGAGGACTACACGGGGATAAAGATAGAAGATATGGAGGTGCCGCGAGGATGATCAAAGGTAGCAATAAGTTGGTAACGCGCGCGGATATTTTAGATAAAGCAAAGCAGTGCGTGTGCCAGGACCGTGACAATCAGTACGGGAGTCCGGAAGATAATTTCCGCATCATTGCAGCCCTGTGGAGTGTGTGTCTGAAAGAAAAGACCGGGTACGATATTACTTTGGAACCACACGATGTGGCTGTGGCTATGTCCCTTTTGAAGATAGCAAGAATCGTGAGCGGTAAAGCGAAAGCAGATTCCTGGATAGATATGGCTGGGTACGCCGGGTGCGGTGGAGAGTTACAATTGAGGGGGTCGAAAGATGAAAGCGAAGGAAACGTTGAATGATATTAGAAAAATGGGCATGGAAATTGATTCGCTTCAGGAAGAAATTATGTTGCTAAGACAGGAAGCAGAGGGCCTGAAAGCCGTGGAGTTATCTGATATGCCCAAGGGCGGTAGACAGCGTGATGCGTCTGATATTATTGCGCATGTTGCAGATCTGCAGCAAGAAAGATTCAATTTGATGCTTGAACGCATCAAGAAAAGAGAGCAGGCTTTGCTTGTTATCGCACGTATAGATAGCAGTGACTATAGAACACTGCTATTGCAGCGCTATATTCTTTGCAAGTCATGGGATGATATAGTTGATCTAATGCACTACTCATATAGCGGTGTCTTTAAGCTACACGGTGCAGCTCTTAAAGCTTTTGAACAAAACAGTGGAGTAAAGTAGAGTTTAATGTGTGATATAGTGTAAGTGGGTTTTCAGGGAATTGCAGCAGAGTGTTTCTTATGTTTCACCAAGCCTCCTTTTTAGTAAATACCGCGTCTTACGAGCAGGCGCGGTATTTTTATGTCAAAAATTTCCATCGCCTTTTGGGGGAGCCAGTATGCAAATCATCAATCTTCAGACAGAATCATTAAAGCCTTATCCTGGGAACCCTAGGAATAATTCTGCCGCTATACCGTATGTGGCTAACAGCATAAAAACTTTTGGGTTTAAGGTCCCATTAGTTATTGATTCAAATTATGTTGTTGTCTGTGGCCACACACGGTTGGAAGCGGCAAAGTCGTTGGGGCTTGATCAGGTACCGTGTATCATTGCCGATGATTTGAACCCGGAGCAGATCAAAGCATTTCGCCTGGCTGATAACAAAGTCTCTGAATTGTCAGAGTGGGATTCGGATTTGCTTGATTTGGAAATCGGCGACCTGACAGATTTCGACATAGACATGAGCGACTTTGGTTTTCTTGATGAAACCGATAGCATTTTGGACGGTGAAGAAGCGAGCGAAGTTGAAGCCCCGAAAGAGAACGAGCGGTTGAGAACTGATAGAGCTTACAATCTTCATTTGATTGATCCTTATGGAGTGGCTGGAAAGTGGCAGATGCCGATCATCGAGAACGACCATTATATCCCCGAAAATTTAATTTCTTTCAATTACGCATTGTCGGCCAAAGAACACAACGCTGGAGTGCATTTCTTTATCGACGATTACCAGTTTGAACGTGTTTGGAATGATCCTGAAGGATACGTTGAAAAACTAAGGAAGTTTGATTGCATTTTTAGCCCCGACTTTAGCTTATATACGGATATGCCACTAGCAATGAAACTTTGGAATATTTACCGCAGCCGATTAGTTGGCAGCTTTTACCAGTCGATGGGGGTGCGTGTTATCCCAACTATTAGCTGGTGTGAGCCAGCTACATTTGAATTTTGTTTTGACGGTATTCCCAAGGGCAGTATTGTTGCGATATCAACGATTGGCGTTAAGCAATCAAAAAGAGCAATGCAGATTTGGAAAGATGGAATGGGCGCTATGATTGAACGCATCCAACCAATGACCGTCATAGAGTACGGCGGGAATGTTGGGTATGATTACGGAACTATTAAAGTGGTGCGATTTGGGAATACCAACGCGGAAAGGATGGCCAATATATGACACAACAGGAATTCATTAGGACCCTAGGCCGCGATCTGAATTATTGGGTGTTCGACGATTCTTTTATTGTTTACAGAGATAAAGAAATTTTCGAGATTGAGACTGGCGAAAGCCAGTATTTCGATGATTGGACCACACTTATGTTATACGAACATAATGGTAAAACCGTTAGTGAATACGTAGAGGATCTTACGGATCTCAGTGTTCATCGATCTGGTGGGCGTGGTGCTAGCGGCAATAGGAAAACACTTTTCACCAGTAATCGCGGAGGCGGTCCCACGGAATCTAATCCAGATTTACCGGCAAGGATGAACCGTCTTTACAACGGAAATAAAATGAGCCAGGAACATACCATATCAACGTTTCGGTCTGAACATGCCAACGCGAAAACAGAGAGTATGATAGCGTTTGACGATAATGGCTTTGTATCTCTGTATGTGCACGGTGGTTCTGGAAGCGTCGGTTTTAACCCTAGCGATGTAGCTGGGAAACACACCATCCACAACCACCCACCGGATGGCTGGGCCAACTTCTCAAAGGGTGATCTTGATTCTTTCGCCCGAACGCAAGAAAAAGGTATGTCAGCAACGAGTTCTAAGGCTACTTACACCATAGTTAAAACAAATAGATTTGACGCAAAAGGATTTTCTAAAGCGGTGAGCACAGCGAAATCATCGGATAGCAATTATGATCGAGCCGTTGATAGGTTTTTGCGCCAAAACAGTAAAAAATATGGTTACACTTACACGGTTACTAAACATTGATCGGGGGTTTTGTAATGGCAAAAAGGAAATGCGGAACTAAAGGTACTATGAAGAAAAAAGCAGCAAAAAAGATTACACGAAATGATAAGGATTTGTTGTTTGGCTTCAAGACTGATAAATCTGGTAGAAAACGAGCGACAAAATAGAAAGTAGGCGGTTTTATGGGGGGTAGAGGCGCAAGTAGTGCGAGTGGGATACTTTCACAAAAGATTTCTAAAGCCGCTACAGATTTGGATAAATCAAAATTAGGAAAAACGTTCAATAGACTCCCTCAGAATTTCCAGGACAACATCAATGAAAACTTGAAAATGTCAAAGAACATGCAGGATTCAGTTTCTGGAAAAATACCGGGAAAGATTTCCGATGAATGGGTAACCGGTTTGAGTAATGCAAAAGACAAGGCAAAAGTGATTACAAATTTTGACGGGAAAGAAATATCATATACCGTTAAATATGGACGAAAGATTGCACAAAAGAATGCCACAAAAGAACAAGCGGCCAATAGAATTGCTGAATTTTATGCTAAGCAGCTGAAGCTAGCCGGATACTGATAGAACAACCAGAAAGTAGGTGAGAACATGGCCAAAATGGGCAGACCTCGAAAAGAAATCAATCAGGAAGTTTTTGAAAAGCTCTGTGAATTGCAATGTACACAGGACGAGATCTGCGGTTGGTTCGACGTTACAGACAAGACTTTGAATTCCTGGTGCAAGAGAACATATAAATCTACTTTCTCCGAAGTTTTTGCGCAAAAACGCGGAAAAGGTAAAATAGCACTTCGGCGTTATCAATTTCAGATGGCTAAAAAGAACGCCAGCATGGCAATTTGGCTTGGCAAGCAATGGCTAGGCCAAACAGATCAAATGAAGTTGCAAACGCAAGCGATACCGGTTGTGATCGAAAATGACCTTGAAGAATGATAATAAAAGACATATTAAGTTATCCGATGTGGTTGGCGGCGGCTATAAAGAGTTTTGGAACTTCAAAGGACGCTATCGAGTATGTAAGGGCAGCCGCGCTAGCAAAAAAAGTAAAACCACAGCCCTTAATTTCATCGTGCGCCTGATGCAGTATCCGCAAGCAAATTTGCTGGTTGTGCGTAAAGTTTACAGCACCTTGGCTAACTCCTGCTTTACAGAGCTGAAATGGGCGATTCATCGGCTTGGCGTTGAAGAGTATTGGGAGTTCAAGCGCAATCCATTAGAAATGACCTACATTCCTACGGGCCAGAAAATTTATTTTCGCGGGATGGATGATGGCTTGAAGATTACATCTATCACTGTTGAAGTCGGTTACTTGTGTTGGTGCTGGATCGAAGAGGCTTATGAGTTAAGCAACGAGGATCAGTTCAACCTTTTGGATGAGTCTATCCGTGGGGCATTGCCTCCGGAAAGCGGACTGTTCAAGCAAATTACATTGATTTTCAACCCGTGGAATGAACATCATTGGCTAAAAGGACGCTTCTTTGATGTCAAAGACGATCCAGACATACTGGCTATGACTACTAATTATTTATGTAACGAGTGGCTGGACGAATCTGACCGTAGGCTATTTGAGCGCATGAAACGAGATAACCCGAAACGCTACCGAGTTGCCGGACTTGGTGAGTGGGGTATTGTGGACGGTACCGTTTACGAAAATTGGGAAGAAAAAGCATTTAGCGTTGAAGATGTCAGCAAGACCCCAGGAGTTAAAAGTGCATTCGGTCTCGATTTTGGTTACGTCAACGATCCATCTGCTTTGTTTTGCGGTCTGGTCAGTAAAGAAGCCAAAACTATTTGGGTATTCGATGAAATGT
Organism: uncultured Peptococcaceae bacterium; assembly: GCA_937976375.1. GTDB lineage: Bacteria > Bacillota > Peptococcia > Peptococcales > Peptococcaceae > UMGS1590. The sequence goes on from CALJRU010000030.1 coordinate 92,296, forward strand.
ACGAATACGGCTTCAGTAATGAGGATATTGCCGATAAGATCCGGTCTATGGGGTATGTCAAAGAACGTATCAAAGCTGACAGTGCAGAACCGAAATCTATTGATAGGCTGTACGACTTGGGGCTTTACCGAATCGAAAAAGCGAGAAAAGGTCGCGACTCTATTCGATTTGGAATTGATAACATTAGAGACTATCACATCATCATCCATCCGCGATGTGTGAACTTCCTGACAGAGATCAGCAACTACACGTGGCGAGAGGATCCAAAGACTGGCAAAAAATTGAATGAACCGGTTGGGGATTTTAACCATTTAATGGACGCTATGAGATATGCAATGGAAGATTACGGGAGCGCCAGTGCTTTCAGCTTTGATTAATCCTTGGGGGTGAGCACTATTATCAACTTATTAGAAAAATTCTCTAACGTGTTCTCCGACTTGGGCAAGCACGATGCGGGGCAAACTGACTATATCGAGAATGAGATTTATCAATTTTTACATTCACCAAAACGTGAGGCCATGATGACCGGTGAACGATATTATTACGGAAACCACGATATTTTATTGCGTCAACGTACGATGATTGGCGAGGATGGAAAGCTGGAAGTTGTTGAAAATCTTCCAAACAATAAAGTTGTAGATAATAAATATGCAAAGCTCGTTGATCAAAAAACCAACTACTTGCTGGGCAATCCGGTAACCATCCAAACAAAAAATGAAACCTATGCGGATTTGTTAAACGAAACTTTAGGTCCGGCTTTTCATAGAACATTGAAGAACATCTGTGAAGATGCGTTAAACTGTGGGATTGGGTGGCTGCTGATACATTACGATGCGCAGGGAAACCTAAAGTTAAAGCGCATCAGACCCTATGAGCTCATACCAGGGTGGAAAGATGCAGAACACACCATACTTGAATTTGCAATTCGTATCTATCCCGTTATTGAGTTTGACGGAGTATCTGAAGACGTGGGATGGCGTGTTGAGGTGTTTGATCAAACCGGCATTTCATATTTTGAATACGATGGCGGTTTGAAACCGTGTCCGCCTTATCATGAAAACTATATCACGGTGGTAACTGCTGGTGAAAATGCTGTTGGCTACAATTGGGACAAAATTCCGCTGATTGCTTTTAAGTACAATAGCAAAGAGATTCCGCTAATAAAAAAGTGCAAAGTGCTGCAAGATGGTATCAATGTCATGTTGAGTGACTTTGAAAACAACATGCAGGAAGATGCACGAAATACGATACTCGTTTTAACAAATTATGACGGTGAAAATCTCGGTGAGTTTCGCAAAAATCTTGCACTTTTTGGTGCCATTAAAGTAAGGAACACCGGTGAGACAAGAGGCGGCGTGTCTACACTTCAAGTGGAGGTCAACGCGGCAAACTATAACCTTATTTTAGCCATACTCAATAAGTCTATTATTGAAAACGCGATGGGGTATGATGCAAAAGACGATCGTTTATCTGGCAACCCCAACCAGATGAACATTCAGAGTATGTACAGTGATATTGATCTTGATTCGAATGGCACCGAAACGGAATTCAAAGCGGCGTTTGAGCAGCTCTTTTGGTTTCTGGCAGCGCATTTTGCTAATGCTGGGCTGGGTGATTTTACCGGTGAGAAGGTTGACGTTACGTTTAATCGCGATGTTTTAATTAATGAATCCGAATTGATTTCGAATCTCAGGGCATCTGTGGGTATTATCAGCGACGAAACAATTATCGCTAAACACCCATATGTTGTTGACCCAAAGGCCGAAATTGAGCGCAAAAAGAAAGAGCAGCAAGAAGCGCTTGCTGCAGAGCTGGACTATCAGCAACTAGGCGCAGCAGGCGGTGTTATAAATGGCAACGAAGAATAGTGACTACTGGGATAGACGATCAGAGCAACTTGAGGCGGTATTGAATACAAAAGCGCGATCAGCCTATAAAGAACTTGAGAAGATATTCAATGCAGCTATAAAGGCAGCGGATAAAGAATTAGTTAAGTGGTACACCCGCTTCATGATGAATGAAGAGGTCTCACTTGCTGAAGCAAAAAAATCGTTGAAAACTAAGGAACTTGAGGAACTCCGCTGGACCGTTGAAGAATACATTGAAAAGGGTCGGGCAAATGGAATATCGCAGGATTGGGAAAAACAGCTTGAAAATGCGTCAGCGCGTGTACATATTTCACGGCTTGAAGCTATTAAACTGCAGTTACAAAACATTATAGAGCAGGTTTACGGCCAGCATCTAACCATTGCAGATAATCTCATGCGTGACATTTACAGCGAAAGTTATTACCGTAATGCTTTTGAAGTGTTTCAGGGAATCGGTATCGGGTGGACCTTTGCGTCCTTTGACGAAAACCACCTTGAGAAAATCTTGAATAAGCCGTGGGCACCGGATTCTTTTAATTTTTCCAAGCGTATTTGGAATAACAAAGCAAAATTGGTTGCCAACGTACAGAAATCCTTAACCCAAAATCTCATACTTGGCAGCGATCCTCAAAAGTCCATCGATGACATTGCAAACAAAATGAATACGTCAAAATATAATGCTGGCCGCTTGATAATGACAGAAAGCGCTTTTTTCTCCGGAGAAGCCAGAAGAGAATGTTTCAATTCTTTGGGCGTGGAACAGTACAGAATCGTGGCTACACTTGATATGAGAACATCAGAAATTTGTCGTGATATGGATGGCAAAGTGTTCAAGATGTCTGAGTATGATCCCGGTATGACGGCGCCGCCATTTCATCCTTACTGTCGAACAACGACGGCACCGTATTTCGCCGATATGGACGCTTTTGCAGAGAGAGCAGCACGCGACCCAGACTCAGGAAAGACATATCATGTGCCGGCAAACATGACTTATAACGAGTGGATACAAGCTATACAGGATCAGGGGGACGAACACAATGCATAAACGCAAAGAAGGTATCAATGGTCAGAGCTTTTTCCATACTGATCAGCTTCACACAGTCACCGTACCTTGTCTCTATGAAAAAGTTAAAATCTGGAATGGATCGGATTATCAAATAGGATATCGACCAATATATCTACAAGAACCGCCGGGCCAGTTGATCACCTACGGTGAGGTGGTTGAAGGGCCTGCCATAGAGATCTGAATGACCTGGGCATGTCGTTAAAAGGTCCGCGAACACCTCCTTTTAAATATAGGTTCCCCGAAAGCCATAGGGGAACCGCTTGCTGTTATGGCGCAATTGGTAGCGCAGCTGTTTTGTACTCAGCGGGTTCCAGGTTCGAATCCTGGTAGCAGCTTTGACCTGGGCATGTCGTTAAAAGGTCTTTTTGTTATGCAAAAAATTCGCAAGCCCGGCGTAACAGGGGCAACACGCTCGTCAGGGGAAAGACGAAAAAAGCCGTAAGCGAGACAGGAGGACAATCATGAAACGAGAATTTTTGTTGGAGTTGGGCATTGATAAAGAGAACGTTGATAAAATCATGGCTGAAAATGGCAAGGATATTGCAGCGGAAAAAGCGAAGACGACGGCCGCTGAAGAATCCCTTGCAAGTTTGCAAGCCACTCTTGAAGAGGCCAACACAACTATTGCTGGCTTTAAGGAAAAAGACCTCGACGTTGAAAAGGCAAAGAACCTTGCAAAAGAGTGGGAAAAGAAATTTCAAGAGGCCGAAGAAGCAAGAGAAAAAGAGGCTAAAAACAATGCGTTGATGCATGAACTTGCGAAAACAAATACTGTTGATGCTGAGGTTCTCAAGGCTTGCTTAAACATGGATGAAATCATTGTGAAAGATGGTAAGTTCATCGGACTTGATGATCAGATTGCAAACTTGAAAGAAAACAAGCCGTACCTGTTTGACGACAAAAAACCAACACTGAAGGGCGCTCATGTTGGAGATCCGTCGGATACAGAACCGGGAAGCGACCCTGTTGACTTTTCGAAAATGACCTATTCTGAGATGACTGACTATCTGGCAAAACACCCTGAAGCCGCTTCACTTTTAAATTCAAAATAATGAAAGGAAGGATATAAATGTCTGCAAGATTTGATTCTAAAACTTTTAATTCTGAGGCGTTTGGTAGATATGTTGAAAGCATTCCAAACACCACAAAAGCTGAATTAGCTCGCAGCGGAGCTGTTGGCACCAACGAAAACGCAAGAAACGCTTTGTCTAATCAGACTGGCGGTCTCTATGCTAGAGTGCCTTACTTCGGACGCATTTCTGCATCCACGTCTCAAAATAATAACGGGGCGACCGATATCACAGCGACTACAACCACCACTTATGACCAGGGCTTTATTGTTGCAAGTCGCATGGATGCGTGGGTTGAACGTAGTTTTTCCCAGAATATCACAGCTGGGGTCAATTTTATGGACCATGTGGCGCAGGAAATTGCAAACCACTACAAGCTTGATGTGCAGCAAGGCATCCTTTTGAGCATGCTCAAAGGCATTTTTGCTATGACTACTGAAGGCGGATCTGTTGCCCAGAACGCAGCAAAGGCTTTTGTCACCAACCACACTTTCGACATTACAGCTGGTGAAGGCGACGCAGCTATGGTTGGTCCTGCTACACTTAACACTGCGATTCAGAAAGCTTGCGGTGACAATAAGCAGGTTTTCACCCTTGCGATTATGCACAGCGTGGTAGCAACTAACCTGGAAAACCAAAAGCTCCTGAAATTCTTAACTTATACCGATGAAAACGGTATTGAAAGAGATTTGCCGCTTGCTACTTGGAATGGCCGCTTGGTTCTTGTTGATGACGGTATGCCCGTCGAAACAGACGATGATGCTGGGGGTGGGTCTTTGAAATACACGACCTACGTCCTTGGTCAGGGCGCGTTAATCCTTGACGATATTGGCGACGCAGTGCCTTATGAAATGGATCGTACGCCGGAAAAAAATGGCGGGCAGGATACATTGTATGTTCGTGACCGCTTTATTTGCGGTGCGACGGGTATTTCCTTTGAAAAAGGTGCTGACATTACGGCATCCGCTTCCAACGAGGATTTAGCCAAAGGGACAAACTGGGCTGTAATCAATGATGGTGTTACCGCTATTCCTGATAAGGCAATCCCAATTGCGCGTATTATCTCTAAGGGCTGATTGCTATGGGTACCATCTATGAAGCGGTTGACACTATTAGCGATGAGCTTCTGGAACTGGTTGATTCCTACTTTGACACCACTGTACTAGATTTAAAGGGCGACGCTTTCGCGCGAAAAGTGAAACGCGCCCTTTTTGATTTGTTACACGAATGTAATCGAATGGATCTACCGGATTCAGCTAGATTGCCATTTTTACAACTAGTTATCGATGATGCAACCATTGATGCGTATGAAGCGGGGATCATCGAGCCTGATATGGACACCGTGAGCAAAGAAAAGCCTACCAATAGCGTGAGCGTTAAATCGACCAATGTTTCTTTCGGAAAATCAGATTATGAAATTTTGAGGGACGATAGAAAAAATCTCTACGCGCAAATGCGTGAAGACGTTATTCGAAAATGGTATGAGCTTACAGTTACACTGAGAAAGGTCAGGTGGTAAGCTTGGCGATCATAGATAGTGCAGCCTATTTCGGGGCCATATCAAAGCTTTTTGATTGCAGTGCAACCGTGTATAGCGTTAGTGATTCGATTGCATTTGACGGCGCATCTCCTAACATTGATAGCCGCAGAGTGGATGAAAGTAATCCATTGTATGTTGACATTCCTTGTTTCGTCGAGTACGAAAATCCTGGCACTGTATCTGGAGATATGCCGACGGTGACTCAGGCCATCACACTTATTTGCTCGAATGACTATGTTATTCCTGAGGGCTCAACAATAGATGTGGTCAAACATGGTGCACAACGACGTTTTCGCGTTTCAGGTGTTGCCGATCGCTTGGTTACACATCAAGAGATACAGCTCGAGGGCTATGACTATGCGGAGGGATGATCAATGCCTGCAGATACATCAGACTGGGATGAATTTATCAGTGTGCTACACAGTATAGGGCAAACTCCGTACCGCTTCTTTCGGGAAGCAGCACATGAGCTTGCGGCGCGTATGCTTGCGCTAGTGATCCCGCGCACTCCTGTTGGTGAGTACCCTATGGAAAGCGGGAAAATGGGAGGTACGTTGCGACGTGGTTGGGTGTCAAACACGCATCAACAGGCCGCAACAAATCCGGGTACACCTAGCGCTGCAGAAATGAGGGCCTGGGCGTATAGTTTACCTGTTAGACACACTGGGAAGTCTTACGAGATTACAATCACCAATCCAGTTGAATGGGCTTCTTATGTTGAGTTCGGTCATCGACAAGAACCAGGCCGATATGTTCCCGCGATTGGTAAACGCTTGAAAGCAAGTTGGGTAGAAGGGCAATATATGATGACTATATCTGAAGAACAGATCAGATCTATGGAGCCTGCAATACTAGAAGCTGTTTTGCAACGTTGGTTGAACGAGGTGTTTGGGAATGGCAAGTAATTTGATTATCCCTATTGTTAATGGCGTAGCGAACGCGCTGCGGGCTATTAACAGTGACGCGAAAATATACACTACAAGCCCTGACAACGTTAAACATAACGCTGCGGGCTATTTTCTTATTAAGGGGCCGTTGTCAATAACAGAGACACGGTGCCTGAAGTTTCGACACCAACTGAGATTACCATTTGATGTTATGTACTTCCCACCCGATAGGGCTGCTGCTGATATAGGGTTGTTGTCCACAGCAGCTTTTGCAATGCTGGAAGCTCTTTATCAGATATACCCTGCAGAGGCTGTGGAAGGCGGATATCTGGTAAATGATCGAGGTAAGCGCGGGCATAATCAGTCTGTGGAAATTGATGGTGGTGTCGTGCATGTACTTACCAGTTACGATTTATGGGTTACAACCCCACAGAAAAAGGAACTGGTACAGTCCATTACTTTTACTTTTGAAAAGCAAACAGAATAGGAGTGAGTGTTATGGGTTTTGGTGGTGGATTATACACCGAAGAAAATAAGATTTTACCCGGCTCTTACTATAAGTATAAGTCTGCTGGAACTAACGTCAGCACTTACGCTGAACGAGGCCTTGTGGGATTAATTGCTCCGTCTGATTGGAGCGATGGAGCATTGACGCGATTGGTTGTGCCAGAAAAGGAATTCGACCATAAAGGTGCCTATGTTTGGCCGCGTGATGCCGAAAAAGCCATTGGCTACGATGCTTATACCGCACTACCAGCATCTTATTCCGCCGGTACCAATGATGCTAAGTGGTTGCCTGTTTTTGTCCGAGAAACTTTCCGCAATGCAACGGGGTGTTTTATCTATCCGCTTTTGGGTAGCACAAAAGCAAAAGCCAGTTGTACGTATGCGACAGCGGCAAAATATGGCGAACGCGGCAATGATTTGTCCGTTAAAATCGACGAGAATGACGATGAAACCTTTACCGTTTACACCTTGTTAGACGGCGAAGCCGTTGACACACAAACTGTAACCACCTATGCCGATCTTGTCGATAATGCTTGGGCGGCATTTGACAAAGAAACCGAATTAGCAGCATCAGCAGCTACAGTATTTACGGGCGGAGTCAGTGGTACAGCTACCGCCGCCGATGTAGCAACGGCTATTGAAACGCTTGGCAATTTTGGCGTTAACGTTATCGTGCCGTTAACAAGTCTCATGGATAAGGCCGCGTATGAAGTGTTCCTTGACCAGAACAATAAATACGGTCATTGGATGCAGTTGATTTGCGATAAAGACGCTGCTTGGCTACCTGAGGGTGGGCACGAATATTGTATTGCTCCGGACTTAGGGGCAGATAACAGTCTCGTCAATGCAGAACTGCTTTACCCATGGATTGGGGGTGCTGAGGCTGCATGTCCGTTGGGTGGAACACTTGATAACGAAACATATAGCGGCGAAATCATTGATTTCTTGATTAATACGCAAGGGCTGAAAGCACCAAAGCAAAGCGAACTTGAATATGGCATGAGAGCCGGTTATATGATGTTACACACCGTTGGAACTGAATGGCGGGTACTTAATGATGACAATACTTTCATTGCTTACACGCCAAAAAAGGACGAATCTTTCCATCGCAACCAAACCATCAGAGTGCTGCAGACGTTGTCCGTTGATTGGAATCAGATCTTCACTAATGAGTTTTTAGGGAGCGCAGGAACAGACGAGGCCGATCGAACCAACTACAAGATTCGACTTGTCGAAAGTGCCACCTATTACCAAAAACAAAGAGCCATTAAGAACTTTGACAGCGCTGATATCGTTGTAACCGAAGGTGCACAGAGTGACAGTTATCACGTATCTTACTTTGTTCAACCAAACTTTTGCGTTCGCAAAGTATATAACGAAATTACTGTCGCAGCATTTAACAGTTAAAGGGGTGAGAGATAGATGTTTTCTTTAGCTGAAAGAATGGATGAGCAAGCTGTTGTGAGCGGTAATGATGCGATTGCCTATTTGATATTACCCGACGGACGTCGTAAAGTTTGGGCAAATATTTTAACGTTTGAGGCCAGCGAATCTTACAGCAAGACAAAGTATCCGATTCTGGGGAGACGCACAAAACCTGCGAGAAAAGGTCCTGGCGAGGTTGCAGGCAAAGTTAAAATGCACTACAACACCAGTACATTTCGCGAAGCTGCTCTCGAATACAAGAAAACCGGAAAGGATGCTTTCTATAACGTACAAGTGGTTAATGAGGACCCAAACAGTGGTGTAGGCCGGCAAACGGTTATCTTCTATGGATTAAACTTTGACGAGATGCCGCTTGCACTGATCGATGCCGAAAGTGATTATTTGACCGAAGAACTGTCCTTCACGGCCAATGACTGGGATCTTGAGAACGTCTTTGGCGACGGTGGCTTACTTGATGCTTGATATACTAGCCGCGCTTACATGCGCGGCATATTTTTTGGGGGTGCTTTATTTTATGAATTTAAGTCGTCTTATGAAAGAAAACGTTAAGAGCGTTGAAAATGTTAACTACTACCCATCGGATAGACTGACCGACGAGGATGGTAATCCCCAGGTATGGGTTTTGCGTCCGCTCACTACAAAAGAAGTCGACGCTATCACAGAGAAATGCACAAATACAGAAAACAAGATTGAGTTTAACTCTCGCGGTAAACGTAAAGTGAAAAAGAATGTAGAGCTGAGAACCATGGAATTGGCTGACGAAATGGTTCTGGCTTCTTTAGTCGATCCATCTCGTGAAGATTTCCAGGACGCAAAACTGCAGGATGACTGGGGTGTGTTTAACGAACTTGATTTGCTCAAGGCGTTACTGCTGCCCGGCGAATATACCGACCTGGTACAAGAAGTGCAGCGCTTGTCTGGATACGATATTGACCTTGTCGATGGCGTAGAAAATGAAGCTAAAAAAAACTAGACGAAAATGACGCGGATTATCTAACAGCGTATCTCCTATTTACAGATCACCATATTTTGCCGAGTGAATATATAGCAATGTCCGATGCTGAAAAAGGCATCATTAGGGCGTTTTACCGTAAACACAAAGAAGATACAGACAGGGCCAATGCTGAAATTAACAAAAACATCCGTTAGCAAGAAGGTGAGAACATGGCAAGCATTAGAACGATATTTTCACTCATTGACAATATGTCCAGCCCTTTGCAGCGAATAGAAGCCAATATGCAGCGTGCTCAACGTACTGCAGAAGCCACTGGCGCATCTATGGATGGTATCGGTAGTGACCTGTCTAATGCCGTGGCGAATCAAAGTCGATTCAACGCAATGCTCGAAGCAGGCAATCGGCAAGCTTCAACGCTCAAAGGAACCATTAAGAGCGTGGCTGCAGCTTATATCGGCTTTCAAGCTGTCACTCAAGGGGTCTCCTATTTTGTTAGACTGAGTGACACTTTGACCAGTGCTGAGGCGCGTTTGGCGGGTATTGTCGACGAAACCCAAACACTTGAAGAACTATCACAAAAAGTTTTTGATTCTGCGCAACGGTCTCGAGGTGCTTATGCTTCTACTGCTCAGTTTGTAGCACGTGTAGGGCAAATGGCATCTGACCTTTTTACAAACGACGAACTTGTAAGGTTTGCTGAGACATTGAATAAGCAAATGGTCATCAACGGTACATCAACCTGGGAAGCTGAGGCAGCCATGACACAGCTGTCTCAAGCCTTGGGATCCGGTGTACTGCGCGGCGAAGAATTAAACTCCGTATTTGAGCAGGCGCCTGGGGTTATTAGCCTCATTGCGGATTATCTCGATGTGGATATTGGTCAGATACGAGCCATGGCGTCAGAAGGGATGTTGACTGCTGAAGTCGTTAAAAATGCCGTACTTTCTGGTGCCGATGAAATCGACAAAGCTTTCGAAAGCATGCCTATGACATGGGCCCAAACGTGGCAAAAATTTGCAAATGAAGCTGCTTGGTCCTTGAGACCATTGTCTGATTTATGGTCGCAGGCGCTTAATAGTTCCACGGTTCAGTCAACAATGACGGTTTTCGCTTCGCTGATAGGTTTGCTAGCACAGGGAACTGCCTATGTTGTCAACGCTGCTACGAACTGGGAACATTTTGACACTGTTCTTAATGTCGTGAAGGCAACGGTTGGCGTGGGCCTTGTGTATGCATTTGGTCTGCTTTTAATTGCTGGTGACAAGGCATTTACCTGGCTTACTCAAAAAGCGCTTGCTTCAACTCTAGCTTTCGCTACAACCCATCCAGTATTAACAACCATGATTGTGATTATGGGGCTGGCTGCTGCAGCGGCAACAGAGATGGGGCTGACTTTTGAAGACGTTGTTGCAATGATTGCCGGTGGTGCTGCGGGTGCAGGGAACGTTATCCGATGGGCATTCCAAAATGCTTGGATGGAAGCCAAAGTCGAAACGAACAATGCACTGCAATGGATGATGGATAAAATCACCAGATTTATTAACTGGACTGCAAGCAAAGTAAATAATAATAAATTACTTGATGCCATGGGCATCAAGATGGACACGGTAGATTTTACACCAAACTACCAGTCCTATGATTGGGTATCAGTTTCCGAAGCTTTTCAAAATGGCTATAACAGCGGTAGCTCCTTTGCGAGCCAGGCAATGAGCTGGGTAGGAGATAAGTTGTCTGGCATCACAGATATTGTTGATCAAGCGACTAGCCTTGGTTCAGGATTAAATGTAGGGACGATACCAACCGCTGAAGATATCGGCTTTGATACCAGCGGCCTTGAAGATTCGTCAGATGATACAGCAAAAAGTTCTGAAACAACAGCCGAAAATACGAAAAACATCGCTGATACTCTCAGTACAGTTGCCAGCGACATGGCGTATTTCCGGGCGCGCGTGCGCGGTTTGGAAATGCAAAGAATTGAGCAGAACATTAAGCTGGACATTAACGCGCCGATTAGTGGTACTGGGTCAGCTGAGATTGATGGATTCTTGAAAGCATTTACGGGCGCATTGGAGACAGAACTCAAAAACAGTAAAAGAAGCATTGCAACTGCGGGGGTGTAACACATGGCTGACGCATTAACTGTATCACGCTCTAATAGTAACGGGTCGACCGTTGATATGTCGACCCTTGTTGGATCCGGTATGCAGCACTCTGTATACATTAATGAGGAATGCATGCCTATTGCCCCGGCAAAGATTACCATCACGATTGCAAACAAAAACAAAACAGTGGATCTTGCTGCTGGCGGTGTGTATAAAGTGCTAAACATGCCCGGGCTTACATCCTATGAATTTGAGCTAATCATTCCACATGATAAGGACAGCTTACCATTCGCTGTATATCAAGATGGATTTCAGCCGCCACAGCATTATTTTGACCTTTTTGAAAAACTCAAAACAGCTAGCGACCTGAATGACCGCGCATTCCCATTTGTTGTTGTCGATAATTCCAGCGAGCCTACATTGATATCGACTATTGTTACATTGGAGGACTACGAGATTACGCAAGATGCCGATGAAGATGTGCTTGATTATAGGATCAACGTCAAGCTGGAAAAATATGAGAGACACGTAACACAGTCTTTCACATTAGTTGAAAATGGAGACGGCACATGGACGGCTATTGATGATGGCATGCACGACCGACTGCAGGCTGCTGCCGATGCAATGAACGCAGCCCAAAACGCTATCAAAATGGCACAGGGCGCCGCAGCACTATCACAAAGCATGAAGACGAAGAAAAGCACAACAGTATCAGAAGCAGCTATTGAACTGTCAAAATCTGGTAATGTGTCAGTTGCAGATATAAAGAATATCGCATCTGCGAATGGTATTAGCCCTTGTGACACGTTGCTAGCTGGGACGGTGATCCGTAAATGAGCGAAAACAAGAATGAAATTGTTACAGGCGACCATACTCGAGCATACATAGAGCTGTACACCGTGGATGGTACAGGAACACCCCAGAAAATGTTTAAGCCAGTGTTGTTGGACAATATAAGCTGGTACTCAGAGTGGGCGTGCACCCCGTCAAAAATGACATTCACTGTCCTGAAAGACGGTGTAATCAATTTTGGAATGGGCACAAAAGCAGTCTTAAAAATAAATGATGATGTTGAATGGTCCGGCTATGTTATGCACAAGCACCGCACAAAAGATGTCAAAATCGAATGCACGGCTTACGATAACTTGCGATATCTCAAGGTAAAACTGTATCAGAGTTTTGAAAATGTGCAAAGTGCTGCAGATCCTGTGAAAAAGATCCTCGATATGCTTGAACTGCCCGTCGGAGAGATTGACGAATTGAAGCAGGCTACACAAGGAGACGTTGTTTTTGATGGTAAAGAAGCACTCGAGGTCATAGAAGAATTGATCGGAGCTCATGCGGCATTGTCTTTAGAGAATCTGGTATTTTTTGACAAAGCTGGAAAAATCTACCTCAAAAAGCTTGATAATATGCGCGTCACTAATCAATTTTTCACCGCAGGCGAAATGGAAGACTGGGACTATACCACGTCTATTGAAGACAGTTATAACTCTATCATGATTGACGTGCTGCAGTCTGATGGGGAGACTCACGACCGTTTTGTGACCGTAGAGGATGAGGGCAACATTAACCGCTGGGGGCTATTGCGCTATGTTGCGCAAAGCAATGAAGAAATAGAGGCAATAGAGTCAAAAGCAAAAGTGTTGCTGGAATTACTCAATAGAGAGGTTCGGACACTGAAGCTAACAAAAGTTGTTGGCAACCCTCAAATCAGAGGCGGGTCAATGATCGCTGTAAAACTTAACCTTGGTGATATGCTGCTGTATAGCTGGATGGTGGTCAAGGAAGTTACTCACACCATCGGGCAGGATGGGTACTGGATGGACATGACCGTCACCAATGAAAACCTTGGTTTCGCCGATCCGGTATCACCTGATGGTGCATTTACAGTCACTAAACCTACGTCCGACGCATCTAGCGCGACAAGTGTGGGCGGTACAGGAACATATGAAGAGCGTATGTATAATACGTTGCGTGCTAACGGGTTCAGTGCACAATCGGCTTGCGGTGTTCTGGCCAACGCGTGGGCAGAATCTGGGGTAGAACCAACAAAACAACAAATCGGCGGAAACGCGTACGGCCTATTCCAGTGGGATGATCGCAAGACTAAGCTCATGAGCTGGTGTCAGTCTGGAGGATACGACTACACGTCATTTGAAGGCCAGATGGCATATTTCTTCTATGAATTTAACGGCGGAGATTCTACTTGGATTAGTTATGCCAATGCTAATTGTGCTGGTACTTCTGGCTTTAAGAATCTGATCAGCCTTGAATCTGCAACCACGATATTCTTGCGAGGATTTGAACGCGCTGGCGTTGAGAGATTGCAGGAACGTATCAACAAAGCTCACGAATACTACGATAAGTGGGGACAATATACAACTATACCTGGTACGAGTGGCAGCGCAAACGGTGATGGGAAATACACGGGTCGTATGGGATGGCCTTTTGCTGGTGGTGGCGGTACCATTACACAAAACTTTAGCTGGAACGGCAAAAGTGGGCATTTGGGCATGGACATTTCGACTCGCAGTGGTACCGGTGCTGGTTCTCCAGTGCTGGCTGTTGACGGTGGCACAGTCGCAAGTGCCGGTTGGGCTGTAAGTCATAGCTCGTATGGTAACGAGGTAAATATTAAACACAAAGACGGACTGTATACAAGATATGCGCATCTATCGGCCATAAATGTTAGCGCCGGACAGTCTGTCAGCAAGGGTCAGCAAATTGGTGTTGAGGGGAATACCGGAAATAGCTATGGTACACATTTACACCTAGAAGTACATGCTGGCATTCCTAACGGCCAGAGATACGACCCCGCGGGATACTTACACAGAAATGGGTGATTTCATGAATATCGATCCTAATACCGTTGCGACTTTTGCCCGCCTTATGAAACAAACCGCAAGTAATGGTGTGGATGCATCAGCACCCGCCGAAGTCGTGCCTTTAACGCTAACGGGCATTAAACCGATTAAATGGCGAAAAGGTGTCGAGTTGCCGTTACCGTCATCTTGTGTGGTACTCCCTCGTGGATTGGGATTTGATGCAGCCGATGTGGGTAAAACCTATCTGTTTCTGCAAGCAAGAAAAGGGAAACGGTTTTTCTTTATGTGTGAAAGCGGGGTGCATAGTATTGGCGATAACACCTAAGATTGCATCGAATTTTGACACCGGTCTTTTTATTGCCGACGCTGAAAAAGAATCGCAGCCCACTTTGACCTGGGGCTTTGAGCTTGACGGCAATCGATGCTATGGCAAGAAAGATAAAGTCGATGCAATTATTCAATCTATCTTTTGTATTCTTGGCACAGAAAAAGGTGCCTATATTATCTATCCAGCGTCATATGGCCTTCAAATGGATGATCTATACGGTAAACCCGCCCCTTACATGTATGCTGTACTGTGTGATCGTATTAGAGAAGCACTATTAATGGATGACCGGATTATGGCGGTCGATGGGTTTTCCTATCAGGCTTCAGGTGACGTCATGACAATTCGGTTTAGCGTCCATATAGGCTATTCTGACGAGGATATCATTTCGGGGGTGCTATATGTTCGATGATATTACACAAAGCTCAATATTGAATGACTTACTCAGCCGTGTGGATGATTCTATGGACAAACGAGAATCCTCCGTGATCTATGCCGCATGCTCGAGTGTTTCTGTCGATTTTTTGCAGGAACATGTAAATTTAAGTTATGTCGATGATCAGGCGCACGCTGATACGGCCGATAGAACGCACTTAGTTATTATCGCCAAAGAGCAAGCAATTGCGCCAAAAACGGCTACCAGCACAATTGTGCGTGGAAAATTTAACATTGCGGTGCCGCAAGGAACGAGATTTTCAGCACTTAATACGCCATACAACTTCTACACTGTGGAGCCTTGCACACAAAACGAAGATGATGGATTTTTTTATGCTCGACTGCAGTGCGAACAGGCTGGTGACTTGCCTGATGAAAGCTACGTGGGGCTCATAACGCCTATCGATGTGTCTGGTAGGGTCACTGAGATAGAAGGACTGGAAACGGCTGAAATCGACGAAATCATCCAGCGTGGGGAGGATGATGAAGATACTGAAGAATTCCGTGAACGCTATTTTACTGAAACCCAATGGGAGCACTATGGGGGTAACATTGCAGACTACGAAAATATGTGTGCCAACATAAGTGGTATTGGCGATGTAAAAGTGATTCCTGTGTGGGCCGGTGGTGGTACCGTAAAACTGGTATTGGTGGATTCCAAAAACTTGCCGCCGTCTGAAGAATTTGTTGCAAGTGTAAAAGAAATAATCGACCCTGTTGAATACGAGGGCCTGGGTTACGGTAAGGCTCCAATCGACCATACAGTGACGGTGGTGGCTGCAGGAAAAACCACAGTTGACGTTGTTATGACACTTACATATGAGGACGGGCAGAACTGGTCGCTCATCGGTGACGGTATCAAAAAAGCAGTTGAGGCGTATTTTGATGAAACGCGAAAAGAGTGGAAAGAGAGCAACGGTCTAACTGTGCGAATAGCACACATTGAAAGCGCTGTGCTTGATGTTCCCGGTGTAGTCGATGTGACCGGCACAACTCTAAACGGTGCCTCAGAAAATGTTGTTGTGGGTCCGTATGACGTACCTGTTTTAGGGACGGTGAGCGAAGCATGATTGATTTTGAAAATTTACCAATTGATATAGCTGGTCGATGGCCTGAGTTTTTGCAGAATAAAAAAGAATTGCAAGCTGTAGCATATACGATCGAGGAAGAATTTAAAAAACTTCGAAAAAAGACAGATCGTGTCTATAGAAACCATTATGTTATGACTGCTGACGCAGATGGGCTGGCTCGTTTCGAGCGACTGCCAAACATCAACCTTAAACCGAGAGAAGACAGCACACTTGAAGATAGGCGTATGGCAATCCTGGCTAAAATGCAAACACGACTGCCGTACACTAAGCGTAGATTAAAGAAGCTATTAACAGCACTGCTCGGTGAAGGTATGTTTGATCTTGATATTCGGACATCAGAATACATGGTATATGTAACTGTGGAGCTAAAGCGAAAAAACCAGATTAACGCTATCGCCGATCTGGTGCGCCGTGCAATTCCGGCGAATATGGACTATAAAATCCAGGTGCGTTATAACCAGTATTATATGCTTACAAAGTTTACGTACGAAGAACTCAAAGGATACACGTATCAACAGCTTAAAGAAGATCCTAGGATTAAAGAAATTTACCTTGAAAGAGGTGGCGTATTAATATGACCGAAACAAAATTATTAGGGCTGCCTATTCTTGCAGCGGATGGTACTGATTTTGTAGACATACCAGAATTGTGGAATGATGGCACAGACAAGCTTGAGAAGGCTGTCGCTGATATAACCTATCTTATGGATAACTATGGTTATACATGGTCAATGAGCGAAGCGGATAACGGTGCTCTCACGATCACGGTTACGCTTGGCGAGGATTGTCCGGTATCGGCAAGCATGACGGCGGTTATCGCAGAAGACGAAAACGGCGATACAACGGTTGACGTGACAACTGTGATCGACGGCGTAACAAGTAAATCAAGCCACACAATCAATGATAATGGTGGCGAAGGAGGCGTAGTAAATGGCTGATCCAATTACCTGGGGATTGATTAACCTTGTCAAAAAAGGTGTTAAGGGCGTGCAGACAACGCTGGATGGTTTACCGAATTCATTTGAATCCAATTTTTTAGAAATAAAAAATGCAATTTCTGATATTAATGGGGAAATAGATGATTTATCGTCTATTTTAAAAAATGTACAATATATCGTTTCCGATACAAATGCAGTTGTTGGTGATATTTATTTAGGAAATCAATATAGCGAATGGATTAAAGATTTAGCGGAATCTGGTACAAATTCTTCTACCTATAAAGATTCTTCTAAGATGGACAAACTCATTGTTTATGAACCAGCTATATTGAATACACAAATAGACGATTTTTTATTCAAGTATATTATTGATAATTCAAAGCCTGTTGGAAGTTTCTTTAAAACAAAATTAAAAGATTCAAGCGGAGATGTAGAATGGGATTCTTTAACCACAGTTGATGCTATTTGTAAAAACGCAACTGCATACGAAAAATTAGTTAATGATTCGCCATCTTATTCTGTTTTGATTGAGGGCGGTCAATTTTGCACAATTTATAAAAATTATACCGTTACGGAATCTCTTACTCTTAATTCTTCTATAGCAAAAACTATACTTAATGCAAATTCTACTGGTAAAAAGTATCAGGGTTCAGAAGATTATTGTTATTATACTGGTTACATTCACGGTTTGTATTTTGTGAATAATTTTAGTAGCCGTAAGACGATATATGTAAAAAGCCCTTCTAATAGTGAAATTCCAATAGAAGTACCTTTTTATAACCCAAATAAAATTCATCCAATAACAAAGTTTTCATCTTATATAAGATCTAATGCGTTGAAGGATTATGATATTTATATTAAAGGGATATTCTGTGAATAACATGACGGAGACGATGAATAATGAAACTACATGAAAAACTTGATAAAACACTTGAAGATCAACAATTAATGAAAGCTCAGATTGAATCCATGCAAACCCAAGTAAACGCCATGCAGAAACAGAGCACAACGACAGGTGAACAGGTCGCTGAGATGTACGCCGTTCAGGCAGGCGATGTGGTCGTTAAATCTGAGCTAGATGCAGCATATCGTGAGGGGGTCAACAGTTATGAGTAACACGATCTATACCGACGCTATGCGCGCCAAAGGGGCCGCCGATGCAGCGGATTTCCAGCAGAGATCCACCGAGATGGATGGGACGGCAATGTACGCGGAAGAGGAAAAGATTCCGGATTTCGCAGAAGCTGTCAAGGTTAAAAATATGCTGGAAAGACCATGGGGGCAGGATAACGGCTTTATTTGTCGTTCTAATGTTGGACATGTTGTGCGACTGATCCAACCATATGATAGTGACATTTATACTCAGGAACCAGAAGATGCGGCATTGGCAGCCCATTGGCGTTTTGTGTATTCGACTGATCCACTCAAGGCTAAGCCTTTTCTGGACAGTGAGACGAACATGTCCGAAAGCTATTATCGCATGGATGAATGTTGCACTTGGGAGGGACATGTGTGGAGATCGAATTTGGCTACAAATGTGTACTCGCCGACGGCATATCCAGCAGGATGGACAGACCTTGGTACAATCGAGGACGTCATGGGGGCAGAATAGGAGGTGTTGCATGACGCAACAGCTGCTTATTAGTAGCATTATCAGCTACTTTGTGCCTCTTGTTTTAGGTGGTGTCATCGGTGTATTGGCGCATAGGCTGGGAAATAACAAGCGACAAGATGCGATGCTGCTGGCGTTAGGGCGTTATCGGCTACTGGCAGAGTGTGAGAGCATTCTTGCACAAGGTTACATCACTCCGAGCCAGTACGAAATGATAACGGATCTTTACGAAGCATATGCTGGTCTTGGGGGAAATGGTGTTGGTAAGGCTTTGTATACCCGAACTACGAAATTAAAAATTATGGAAATGGAGAGTGAATGAAGATGAAAATTAATGTTCCGGTACGATTTAAGAACCCTTGGTTTTGGGTTGGCGTTGTATCCATTGCGCTGACAGCGATTGGGCTTGACCCATCCACACTGACTTCGTGGGAAGCGGTGAAGGACAGCGTCATGGCTGTTTTGTCCAACCCGTTCCAACTTGGGACGATGGCATTAGCTGTTTTGGCAGTATTTGTAGATCCAACGACTGCTGGCTTTGGCGACTCACAGCAGGCGATGACATATACAGTACCTAGAAAGGGGGAGTAAGATTGAGTTACGAATATATCACAGACTATGATGCCGTATCCTATATGCCTGGCCGCATGTATCATGATATCAACTATAACGTAGACAAAATCGTGATCCACCACTGGGGAGCAGATGGCCAGACTTTTGATGATGTCGTTGCATGGTTTTGCAATCCTAGCTGCACCACTTCGGCTCATTATGTCGCGGAAGCTGGCAAGGTCGCTTGCTTGGTAAATCTTGGCGATACTGCTTATCATGCAGGGGACTGGGGTGCAAACCTTACAAGTATCGGTATTGAGTGTAGGCCAGAAATGAGTGCCGCAGACTTAGAGACAGTATGCGAGCTGGTGGCATACATTTTTAGCGTCTATGGACCACTGCCGATCTACGGACATAAAGATTTTAGTGCTACAAGATGCCCGTATAGGTACTACACGCAATTAGATCACATCTATAACAGAGCCATGGAAATATACAACGGTAATGAACAGGGGGATACTGATATGACGAAAGAAGAAGTACAGGCAATTGTTAAAGAAATGCAGAAAACCTATGATACACTGGCAGAATGCCCGACATTTGCGCAACCAACTGTGCAGAAATTGATTAATAAAGGGCTATTAGTTGGTGGAGAAGGTGGCAAGTTAGATTTGACGTATGATTTGTGTAGAATGCTGGTAGTGAATGACCGTGCTGGCATTTACGGAGAATAACCGTACATAACAAAAGAAAGCCGTGCATTTGACTGTGTAGTCAAGTGCACGGCTTATTTTTATCTACTTGCAAAAAATGGTGGGGCGGTGACGTGGTGGGAAAACGGTGGAAAATTGTAGTATTTTTATGATGTTTTTTAATAAAGCAAAAACCGCAAAACAGCTTTATTGAGCCATTTTGCGGTTTCTTGCGTTTTATAAACGGAGAGAAGGGGATTCGAACCCCTGATACGGTTCCCCGTATACACGATTTCCAGTCGTGCTCCTTCAGCCAAACTCGGACATCTCTCCTCACTCAGCGAATATAATTTTATCAAAAGGAGGGGGGATTTGTCAATCCTTAATTCGATTTCTTTTCAATTTTTTTGCGATTTTTTTACGTTGCGAAGGTGTTGCGGTGCTGTTGCGTGTATTTGCTGTGCAATTCTGTTATAGTTGAAGCCAAGGAGGTGAGGCATGCGGATGTGTGATGACGATAAAACAGTAGCAGATCACATTGCTTCTGCGCGTAAAGAGGCAGGGCTTTCTCAGGAGGCGTTGTCTGAAAAGCTGTATGTGACGCGTCAGGCTGTGTCCAATTGGGAACGCGGGCGTACGCGTCCAAGTCAGGAGATGATTGAAAAAATAGCTGGCGTGTTGGGCGTCGGTGTGGAACGGATTGTTGGCGCTTCAGGCGCTGCGGAAGAAACACAAATCATTGAGCAGGAGGAAATAACGGTGCAGAAGGAAAAAGAAGCGCGTCGATTCAGTCGACAGAGTGTGATGATTGGTTTAGGCTATGCAATTGCTTTGTTCTTAGGGCTGATGGTGTTCTTTGTGGTTGGCCTTTTGGCCATGCAGCCGATGGTGTGGGCGGCGATGTTTTTTTGTGGCATTGGCATATTTTTTGTTGTGGGACTCAGCCTGCATTTATTGATTTTATGGAAGCAGCCAGAATAAATAGCAAAGTTTTTAAGACGAAAAACACCTTTTCTCGATGTGCCGTTGCGAAACGACAGCAGGGAAAAGGTGTTTTTCATTGAGACAATTTTATTGGTGTGCTGGTTGTTGAGCGCGTTCTAAGAAACGACGCTCCAAATAATGGGTGACAGCAGAGCGTGAGATGATGCCAACGACTTTCTCGCCGTCAACAACAGGGACTTTTTTCACGCCGGCTGCGCTCAACAGCTTGCAGATGTCTTCGGATGATGTGCCAAGTGGGATGGTGATTGGCTTGTCATTGCCAATCTCGAGAACATTGAGATCCATGATATCATGCAGTTTATTTTCAAATTCTGCATGATCATTCCAGAAATAATCCATGAACATGGACGAGCTGCCGAGCGCAGCAGCAGGATAATCATCAACGCGTAAGTAACGCATGATGTCACCATCTGTGATAAAGCCTTTGGCCTTGCCATCAGAAGAAACAATTGGCGCACCACTGATGTTTTGCTTTGAGAAGAAAGCGATGGCATCGCGAACGGTGGCGTTTTCATTTAAGGAGTAAACATCACGCTTCATATACTTGTCCAGCAAGTTGATGGTGTCGGTGCTTGTTGTTGGAATGGTTCTGAGCTTGCGATAGTATCGATCAACATAAGCGGTATAAATGACTCCGCCTACCAGATAGGCGATGGCAGTAAGGGCAAAGCCTTGTGACAGGCCAAGAGATTCTTGCATGAAGCCCATTAGGAGTGAGCCGATCCCAATACCAATATCGTAGGACAAGAGATAGGTGGCATTGGCGACGCCGCGTTTTGGTGCAGGCGTGGTGCCGGTGACGAAGGATTGAAAGAGCGGCTGCAGAATGCCATATCCTAAGCCAAAGAAGAAGCCGGCCAACAGAAGATGCGTGCCAGTTGTGAGAAATAGGTAGCTTGCCATTGTCACAATCAGCACAATGAGGCTGGCAAAGACGAGAATGTGATAGTTTCCGGCATCAATCCAGCGCTGCGTGGAAAGCTTAGACAACAGCATCCCAAGAACCAGGCAGATGTAGAAATAAGGGATGACAGACATAAGACCTTTTTCCTGTGCCAGGATGGAAGAATAAGCAATAACTGCGCCATAAGGGATCATCAAGAACATCATGTTGAACATGAATGGAAGTGCTGGCTTATAGATGGAATCTCTGAGCGCAAATTTTTTGCGTTTGATTTTAGGGTACGAGATTTTGCAGCAGGAGACACAAATCAACGCCACAACGGCAATCGCGAATACCGTTAAGAACGATGCTTTGCTGCTCATATGGTTTTGCACTTGGATGCCGACATAAGGACCAACAGCCATACCAATTGAAATGGTGAAGGCAAAGCGGCTGATGCCTTCTGTAATTTTACCTGGAGGAAGTACGTCACTGGCCAATGTCATTGTGGCAGAGCCACATACAGAATACACAGCCCCCATATACAGACGAATGACGATGAGCGCTCCGAAAATTGGGAAGATGAGAAAGCTCGGGAACGATAAGCAAAACAGCGCTAGGAAAATAATATAGACGATATAGCGATTGAAATTGTCTAATAAATATCCAGCGATGGGACGAAATAAGATGGTGGCCACAGACATTGCGGTCAAAACGATGCCGATTTTCGACCCCGTAATGCCAATTTCCTGACAATAAATTGGAATGATTGGAATTGAGGCGTAAAAGGCGGCTAAAACCAGCAGATTGGTGATGAAGAGCAAGATAAAGTTCTTGTTCCATATCTTTTTTGGTTTCTCCATTGAACATAACTCCTTTTAAACAATAAAATATAGTGGCAATTGCCACCAAATTTAATATAATATAAATTTCACGCCTCGTCAACAACTAGTTGCACTTGCCACCAATTTATAGTACGATGGTACTATCGTATCAAAGGAGGCAAAAGCATGTCTGGTATTGTAGACAGCCCATTTAAGTCTATTTCGATATTGTATAGAAAATCGCATAGTTGGTTGAACAACAGTTGCATGGCGTACCATTTGACAGCGGCTCAGGCGGTGGTCATCTTGATTGTGTGTGATTTTAAGGTTTTGACACAGGATGAGATCACCAAACGTCTCAGTTTGGATAAGAGCGTGATCGCCAAGACGGTGAATAAACTGGAGGAACTCGGTTTTGTTGAGCGCAGCACCAATGCAAAAGATAAGCGCACTTATGACATTCGGCCAACAGACAAATCCTGGGACGTCTATCCGTTCGTGAAGGAGCAGATTGAACAGTCTTTTCAGCATATGACGCAACACATGACGGATGAAGAACGAGAACAGTTCAAACATTTGCTGATGGTGGCTGCAGCATCCGTCATTGAAATGGAAGATGAACAATAAGGATCTCTGGTAAATATGATTCATCAATAGAGAAATCGTGACAAGACAATAAAAAACGCTTTACCGAGCAATCACATGCGAGGCAAAGCGTTTTTTGTTTCTATCGCTATATTGACAGTCTTTCTATGGCGTATTAACATGAATTTAATACTATGTTTTATTGGTTGGGGGGCGTTTGTGATGCTGTATCCGATCATCGTTTTGGTGTCAATCATCGGGGCGTTGATTCAAGGGGTGACTGGTTTCGGTTCGTCGTTGACGATCATGACAATTTTGCCGTATTTTATGGCGCTGCCACAAGCGGTGGCCATTTCCTGCGTGATTCCGATGGCACAGATGGCGGCACTTGTTTGGATGTACCGACAAGCGATCAACTGGCGGCGCGTGTTGTTTCCGTCGCTGTTTTATCTGATTGGCTGTTGGTTGTCGATTCGGCACACACTGTCCTTTGATCCAACGACCTTGAAATTTGTTTTTGGCATTTTTTTAATTATCATAGGAATTTATTTTCTGCGGTTTAGTGAGAAGGCGAAGGTTAAGGATACCATTCTCGTCATGGTTGGCTGCAGTTTTGTATCAGGGCTGATCAATGGTTTGTTTGGCATTGGTGGTCCGTTGATGGTGTTGTACTATATGGCGGCGTGCGATTCGATGAATGAATATATTGCCAACCTTCAGTGCTGTTTTTTAATTACAGATATTTATTGTTTGATTCTGCGCACCCAGGAGGGCATTTTTACTGCAGATCTTATTGGGCCGTCGATTGTTGGCATTGTCGTTGTACTGATTGGACAGTTTTTTGCTGCCCGTATCGTAGCGTGCATCAACAGTGAAGATATCATTCGTCATTGCACATACGTCATGGTTTGTGTGTCTGGCGTGATCATGGGACTCACCAATTTGCCGTTTTAATTGATGAAAAAAGGAGCGTGTGTGATGAATTTTAAAGATTTACCAGGCATTGAACCTTGCTTTTTTAAAAAAGGGGACATCCTCATCCATGATGGCGATCGCGTGGATTATATTTATTATCTGAGAAAAGGCACTGTTTATCGTGAAATTGTCACAGATACGGGCATTGAAAGCATTCTCTCCTGCAAGGAAGGCGGCGGCCTCACAGATTCACTCATCGGCATTCTTTTGTTGTATGGCGTTCAGCCACCGTATTTTTCAGGCAACAATTTTGTGGCTGGAACAGATTGTTATTGCCTGCGCATTCCAGTTGAAGTGATCAAGCAATTTTTGCGCAGTCAGCCAGAATTGCTGGAACAGTTGGTGGCAACCGCTGTCCATGAATGTGGGTACCTGATGAACCTTTATCTAGGAAAAACGGAGGTGCCGGCACCGGCAGCATTATGCTCCTGGATGCTGGAGCGCTTAAAGAAAGATGAAGACGGGCAAGACTACTTACCGGCATATCATCATGATGATATCGCGAAATTCTTGAATCTGCATAAGGTTACCGTTTCGCGCATTTTTGGTGCCTTAAAACGTGAAGGTGTTCTGGAAAAAACACCACACGGTTTGGTGGTGCATGATATGGAGCGTTTGCGAGAATATGCAGAGAACATCCGTCATTTGAAATACTCGTAAAGAAAAGATTTGATGAAGGAATATAATACATTTCGTTATTTTTTGATTTTAGAAAAAAATCACAGAAAAAAGTTAACCTGGGTTATTGATTTCTCGTTAATCAATATATAAAATGGATTTATAAATTGATGGTAATTAATATTGAGTAATTAATCTCTAAGGAGGAAAATTTATGAGTTCAACCATCTATCCTACCGGTACTACAATCTATAATCCAGAAAAAGCATGGAGTGGCTACACTCTGATGCCAATCGGTAAAGTCGGTGCTGTTCTGATCGACATGAACGGTAACGTTGTAAAAGTTTGGAAAGATTTCCAGGGCTTCCCTAACAAACTGCTGAAAGGCGGTTATGTATTGGGTTCTCTCGGTGTTCGTGACAGCGCATTCTCCTATCAGGATCAGACCGATCTGACTCAGCTCGACTGGGATGGTAACGTTGTTTGGAAATTCGACCACAAAGAATACATCGAAGATGAAGGCAAGCCAGCAATGTGGATGGCTCGTCAGCATCATGACTATCAGCGTGAAGGTAACCCAGTTGGTTACTATGTTCCTGGCATGGAATGCAAAACCGATGGTGGTAATACCTTGATCCTCTGCCATGAAACCATTCATGATCACAAGATCAGTGACAAACAGCTCCTCGACGATGTATTCATCGAAGTAGACTGGGAAGGCAACATTGTTTGGGAATGGCATGTAAGTGATCACTTCCGTGAACTGGGCTTCTCTCAAGCAGCAAAGAACGTTCTCTTCCGTAACCCTAACCAGCACTTCACCCAGAATGGTGAACTTGGTGACTGGATGCACATCAACTCCATGAGCTATCTTGGGCCTAACAAATGGTACGATGCTGGTGATGAACGTTTCAAACCAGACAACATCATCTGGGATGCTCGTGAAGCAAACATCCTTGCAATCATCGACAAAGAAACCGGTAAGATCGTTTGGAAACTTGGTCCAGACTTCACTGAAACCAAGGAAATGCGTCGCATCGGTCAGATCATTGGTCAGCATCATGTTCACATGATTCCAAAAGGCCTGCCAGGCGAAGGTAACATCCTTATCTTCGATAACGGTGGCTGGGCTGGTTATGGTCTGCCTGACCGCATGAGCGTTGATGGTACGAAGGTTGATATTCGTGACCACAGCCGTATTCTTGAAATCGATCCTGTAACTCTCAAGGTTGTTTGGAGCTACGTTGGTGGCGATACTCACAAAGGTGCAATGGGCGCATTCATTACTAACACCAGATTCTACAGCCAGCTGATCAGTGCTGCACAGCGTCTGCCTAATGGTAACACCATGATCACCGAAGGTTGCTGCTCCAGAATCTTTGAAGTAACCCCAGACAAAGAAGTTGTATGGGAATACATCGCTCCATTCAATAAGGAAAGCGAAGGCATGTTTGTATATCGTGCATATCGTTATCCATACGATTATGTACCACAGCTCGACACTCCAGAAGAAGTACCTGTAGAACCACTCGATATCACGACCTTCCGTGTTCCAGGTGCTGCTGAAGGTATGCTCCAGAACTTCACCGAAGTTCCTGAAGCTCTCGGCTACACTTCTGAAATGGCAGCTTGCGTAACCGATGACCAGATCGATGATGCTGCAGAAGCTGATCCAGATGATGAAGTAACCGGCGCTAAATTCTAATTATAAAT
Source organism: uncultured Peptococcaceae bacterium (assembly GCA_937976375.1). Lineage (GTDB taxonomy): Bacteria > Bacillota > Peptococcia > Peptococcales > Peptococcaceae > UMGS1590. The sequence continues at coordinate 118,812 of CALJRU010000030.1, forward strand.
TGTGTACCATCGACCACCTCATCATGAGGTGGTCTTTTTTGTTGGAAAAATAATCTTTTGAAACGTTGGTTGTGACATGATATGATGGAGTGAAGAATAAGAGGAAGGATGAAGAATGATGAAGATGGTTGTATTGGACGGCTATACCCTGAATCCAGGTGATTTAGACTGGCGTGTATTAGATTCTTTTGGCTCCTTGACGGTGTATCCGTCGTCGCAATATATGGACGAAGCGGAACAGATTGCACGCATTGGTGATGCAGAAATTTTGTTTGTGAATAAAACAAAAATCACCGAACGCATCTTGGCAGCATGTCCAAAGGTGCATTATATTGGTGAATTGGCTACGGGCTTTGATAACATAGATGTTGATGCTGCTCGACGTCATGGTGTTGCCTTGACCAATGTTCCGGACTATGGCGGCATCGCAGTGGCCCAGCATACGATGGCGTTGCTCTTGGAACTGGCCAATCGTACCTGTGCCATGCATGAGCGTGTGCTGCGTGGCGAGTGGACCAGCGAAATCATTCCGGAAAAGGGTCAATGGCAGATGGAGATGACCGAGCTTGCTGGCAAAACCATTGGCTTTGTTGGTTATGGCACCATCGCTATTTATGCAGCGCGCATGGCACGTGCCTTCGGTATGCGGACCTTAGGCTATTCTCGCCGTGAACGGCCGGAAGGACGAGAAGTGGCAGAATACGTCGATCTGGACACGCTGCTTAGAGAAAGTGATGTTGTCAGTTTGCACATGCCACTTAATGAGGGGTCCTACCAGATCATCAATCGTGAATCTTTGGCGAAGATGAAACAAGGGGCTTTTTTGATCAACACGGCGCGTGGGGCGCTTGTCGATGAAGCGGCACTGATTGAAGCCATGGACAGTGGAAAAGTGGCGGGCTTTGCCAGTGACGTTATGGTGAAGGAGCCGTTTGACATGAACCATCCGCTGGTAGGACGCGACAACGTTGTGCTGACGCCGCATATTGCTTGGGGCCCACGGGCTACACGGGCTCGCCTGTTGGATACAGTGGTCAGCAATTTGCAGGCGTATCTCAATGGTGAAGAAGTGAACCGCATCTGCTGATGAAAAATAAATCCACACCTGTTTATGCACAGATGTGGATTTATTTTTTGCATTAAAAAAGGAATGAAAACGATAGCGTTTTCATTCCTGATGATTTTTATTAAAGCCGCACATTCATCTCTGAAATGATCTCCCAGGCGGTAACACATCAGCCAGCTCGAGCCAGGCGCTCCCGTGGCACATGCGCGGGTCTACTTAGTGCTGCTTCCTTCCGGACCTGACACGGTTCATAGGTGCGCATTGCACAGGACCCAGCTGTCAACACCGCTTAATGCGGCCAGACCCTAAAATCACACCCCTCGGATGAACATCGATCCTGCTGTAGCGGATTGCAGGTTACAGGGCACCGCTAACTCCCCATCTAGTACGGCCCATCTATTATACCACTCTCTGCGTGCAAAAGACAAGTTATTTATTAGTAACAAAAAAGCGCTTCGGAATGTTCCGAAGCGCATAGCCCGTACGGGATTCGAACCCGTGAATACCAGCATGAGGGGCTGGGGAGTTAAACCACTTCTCAAACGGGCCAGAGAATCATTGTAGAGATTAAAACAAAACCTACAAAAAATATCTTACAACTTTGATCTGGCCTTGTCAAGAGAACGGGTTTTAGAAATCTCGGTGTCTTATGATACGCAGGCTGACGCAATAGGAAACAATGAGGCAGAGGGCCACAAGGAGACAGCTAGTTATAGCGAGTGATATTATGCCGAAATGAAGAGAAAGCAGCAGTGCTGTATGAGTATCAAGAAAATTGATCAGGGCGATCATAGGAATCATTACTATGAGAAATGCACCGAGTGTGATGAAATAAGCCAGGCGGGCGTGTTCTTCGCCGAATTTTAGGGTCAATGGCAGCATCAATGCAAGAAAGAAGAAAAGACAGGAAAAGCATCCAAACGCAGTAAAAAAGATGTCTGAAAATGGTATATCGTAGTGTTTGATCCAACGGGTGAGAAACACGATCAAGAGGCTGATGACGCAGAACAGAAGCATCATTAGAATGGAGAAGAGGTATTTTTCGGTGATGTATTGTTTGCGAGAGATGGGCAGTGTGAAAAGAAAACTCATACCGTTTTTTTGATCGTCCATGCTGCTGGTGGTGACGCCCAAAATAACACCCATAAAGGTTATATAGCCAAGGGTGAAATAATAGCTGTCGCCCATTGTCATGTTGAGGGCAAGGCCGATAATCAGGATGAGAATGATGAAGGTTTTTTGTGTCAGCACGTAACGAAAATCTTTAAGAAATAATCCTTTCATTGATGGTCACCTCAATTCGAAAAAACGGGGAGGGTGAAACGGCTTACAACTCTTTATACGTCATAATGCGCAGGCTGAATTTGATGGAAATGCCCAGGCAGAGCAAAAGAATGATGCAGCCAATGGTGATAAGAACAGGCGCGCCCAAGGATGTAATGGCTTGGAGCAATGGCAAAGCGTCGGCAGCATTCACGAGTAAGCCTGCAATAAAAATGATGGCTAGAAATCCGCCGATGGCAATAAAGCTGGCGATACGCGCGCGCTCGGCACCGAACTTGAGCTGAAGTGGAATGGTAGCACTCATGAATAGGATGGCACCGACCAATGTACCGCATGTGGTGGCCAGGATTGCATCGACGGGAGCCTGATAGTCGCCAAATGGACGGGTGATGAGGGCGAAAGCGAGGGCGATACAGCAGAAAAGCATGCCCATTAAAAAAGTGAAAAAGTATTTTTCAAAAACGTAGGAGCGGCGAGAAAGGGGCAAGGTGAAAAGAAACAAAAGGTTGTGTTCCTGATCGTCCATGGTAATGCTGGTCATTCCTAGGACAATGCCCATAAAAGCTAAGTAGCCGATGACAAAAAGTTCGTTGTCTTCTTGGGTAAGGCTGAGTGTGAAGCCAATAAATAAGATGAGAATAATGAAGCTTTTTTGTGTCAGCATGTAGCGCAGGTCTTTAAGCAGTAAGCCTTTCATTGTTGATCACCTCGAATCATGAGTGCGAACACATCGTCAATGCCACTGTGTTCAATGGCGATGTCCGGGTAATTTTCACGATAAAATTGCTTCTGGTTGGTGAGACATTGGCAGCCGTAGTTTTCTTGTTTGACGCGCAAAATATATGAATGATCGAGCTGTTCAAACTGTTCAGACGTCACCTTGAGCACGGCATAGTCGGACAGCAGCACGTCGGTATCTTCATGGAAAATAATGTGTCCGTCATGGATCATGTAGAGATCGTCGCAAAGGTTTTCAAGATCACTGGAAATATGGGAACTGATGAGAATGGCGCGGTCTTCGTCTTCTTCCATGAAGCTGCGCAGTTCATCCAGCAAGTCTTCGCGCGCCAGGGGATCAAGGCCTGCGGTTGGTTCATCGAGGAGGAGCAGTTTGGCGTTGTGGCTGGTGGCAATGAGCACTTTGAGCTTGGCGTTCATGCCAGTGGAAAAATCTTTGATTTTCTTTTTCAGCGGCAGGCCCATGGCTTCGGCACGATGCAAAAAATCTGCTTTATTAAAGTGCTCGTAAAATGCCGCTAAAATTGGTGCAATGTCTTTAATGGTGAGATGGCCGTTGAAAGTCGCATTGGAAAGTACGACACCAATATTTTGGCGATCTTCTGGTGTGATGGCATCAAATGGTTTGTTAAAAAGCAAGCCTTCGCCGCCGTCGGTGTTGATGAGTCCGAGGATGGCCTTAAATGTTGTGCTTTTTCCGGCGCCGTTGCGGCCAATGAGACCGGTAATGGTGCCAGGCTGAACGCTCAGGGTACAATCAAGGGTAAAGCCAGAATAGTGCTTTTGCAGGTGATTGAGTGTGATCATTTTGATCCCTCCAATAGGATGTCGAATAGGTCGCGCATATCATCGTCGCTGATGCCAAGGCGCCGCCCTTTCAAGATGGCTTGTTCCAGGGCTGCTTCTACTTCCTTGCGTTGTTCTTCTAATAACAGTTCGCTGTTGGTGGCTGTTACATAAGTGCCTTTGCCGTGGATGGTGTGGGTAAAGCCTTCTGCTTCCAAGGCATCGTAGGCTTTCTTTACGGTAAGTGCGCTGATTTTGAGCTCTTTTGATAAACTGCGCACCGAAGGCAAGGCGTCATTTTCAACGAGTTCGCCATCGCGAATCAGCTTTTTTACTTGGTCAACGATTTGTTCATAGATTGGTACCATGAGAGAGTGATTGATGATGATCTTCAATGGAATTCCTCCTCTCGTTATAAACAGTGTATAACAGCAGGAAACTGTTGTCAAGTGTTATATACTGTTTATTAAAAAAGACCCTCGTTGCGAGGGTCTGTAAAATATGGCGAAAAGGGTGAATTTCTATAAAATTATCACTCTCGCAATGAGATGCCATCAACAGTGACATCGAACATCAGTGATCGAGGTTGGATAGAAGAAAATGGCGAAAATTCAGAGTAGTAATCGCGGCTGAGGCTATAGGATTCTGCCGACATGGCAGGATATTGGAGAAGCTCTTCCTGGTGAATGTACGTTGCTTGGCTGTTGTAAAATTGGTTACCCTCGAGAGGAGTGAACGAATAAATGATGTAGCCGCGATAATTTTCTCCTTGACGAGGGAAAGAGAAGTTGGCGAAAATAAGATCATATGGCTCGATGATTGTGAAAATAGGGTCGACTTTTGTACGGGTTTCAATGGAATAATAAGGTGCTGAAAAATGTTCTCCATTGTTGTCGTAGAAGATACGGCCAGTGACTTCGCTGGCTAAGAGGGCGCTTTGCGGTGTTTGTCCATAAGCAGGATTTAATTGAATGGTATCGGTTCCTTTGAAACCAGGATTGGTGAGCCAGTGAAAATAGTGGAAAAGCACCAGGCGTGGCTGTTCGCCAGGTATCAGAACGACGATATTGGTCATATCAATGCTGTGTTTCTCATGAATAAGAACGCCAGAATCATATTCTTTTGTATCGGAATTGAGAAGCACCTGCGTGGCGCCTTCGCACGCCGCAATGTCTTCGGCAGATAGATCGTTCAAGATGTATTCAGGGAAACCAAGGTCGATCAGATGATGCTTTGTTTCTTCAATGTTTGGTGTGAGTGTATTCTCTTTTGTGCTCCATTCCATGGAATAATTATTGAAGAAGAGATAGCCGCAGGTGCTGCCAACGAGAAGAAGGGCAACAAGGATCAAGGTGAAGGATCGGTTTGAAATCTGCACTGGTGCTGGCTGAAGAACGTAGCCAAGATTGTCCAGCGCTTTAAAGGTGCGGGAAATGATCCAGAGAATGAGGATAAAAATGAAAATCAATACAACAAGAATCTGCCAAGAATTGAAATAGAAGTTACTTTTAAGTTGCAGAAAGACCATGGCATTAGGTACTAGACTCCATGCCAGCAGTGCCAATACACCAAGCGCTTTTGAACGAAGACCCATTTTCTTTTGAATGTTTCGGAGCCCGCGCCAGAAGCAAAACAGAGAAAGCGCTATAAAGAGGGCATTAAGGAATAGCGCGAATAATGTGAAGGCCTCTGAAAGTGGTGGAAGTTCAATAATGGTGGTGTTTAAAATCAGTTTGGCGAATAAATAGATCGCATGGAACACTTCAAGAATGTAGCAGAAGCCAAACCAGCGATTTTCATGCTGCAAGGCACGAAATCCAAGCAGCACCAGGATTTGACCAATGGCTGGGAGAATAAAATCAAGCCCTATGAAGCCAATGGTAAAAGTATAGAGAAAATACCCAATAAGAATGCGGTTTAATGCCGTTTTTCCAGGAACTGTTTGCGCGACGATGTCGTCTGGCGGCAAGTCCGCCACACTGCGCCGCAACATGGTCTCGAAATCCTGGTCGTTTTCGAAGGTGTGTCGAGAATCAGTCATCATGGTCACCTCCCAACAGCTTTTGTAAAGTTTTTCTTAAACGGTAAAGCCGGCCTTCGACGGCACGTTCTGTAATCCCTAGTTCGGCGGCGATTTGAGCGGTCGACTGCAAGTAATAGTATTTTCTATAAAACAAGAGACGATCGCGGGAGGAAAGCCGGTTCAATGCTGCCTCTAGGGCTTTTTGCTGCTCCTGCAGCAAAATTTTTTCCTCTGGCGTTGGTTCCGATGACGGGAGATTTTCGGGAAGATCTCCTGTACTGTTGTGGCGCGCAAGCGCACGAACGTGGTTTAATGCCGTGTTTCTGGTGATGGCTGTGAGCCAGGCTTTCCAACTGCCTTTTTTAGGGTTGTACTGATCAATATTGTTCCAAACACGCATGATTACTTCTGCGAGACAGTCTTCCTGATCTTGTGGATTGTGCAGGATTGGTGCGATAATATAGCGCATCAGTGGTTCGTAGTGCGTGGATAGGGCCGTCAGGCCATCTTCGCTTTTTTTCTGGAGCAATGCAATAATGTCCTGCTCTTTCATGTCATCGCCTCCCCTCGATGGTTTCTTCTATTCAATAATACCCGAGAAAATGGGAAAACCCACGGATCTTTTGATCATATTATGATGAAATTTGTTGGGCATGTCATCGATTGTTTCATAAAGAGCATAAAAAATAACGGATATTCGGTGAAATGATCGAATATCCGTTATTTTTTATGCGGATGCTGAGGCGCAATTTGGATGGTTATTCTTTGAGAAATCCTTGCTTTTGCAAGGTTTCAAGCAGGCTTGGAGATGCGTCAGGCACAGCAGCCATGCGTGCCGCCATTTGGGCGGTGAAGGTGTCTACGGGTTTTTTGGTGTCGCGCAGATCATAATATTGATGCACGATGTTGTCGTAATCGGCAAGGGCGGTCAGCGGTTCGCTAATCGGTTCATAGCGGTTTTCCATGACGACAAATTTACGAGGCAGGCGTGGCTTTAGTGCCGGTTCCTGATCAGGCACGCCGATGGCGAGCCCCAGGCAAGGGAAGGTGTATGCTGGCAGTTCGAGCAAATCAATGACAGCCTGCATGTCGTTATTGATGCTGCCAAGAATGACACAGCCGAGGTCCATGCTTTCTGCGGCAGTCACCATGTTCATCGTCATCAATGTAGCGTCGTAGAAGGTTGGGAAGAAGCGTTCGGTGCGGCCCATGCCGTCGGCAGGCACGTTCTGCGCTTCTGCGATGCGGACATTGCGATTCATATCGGCGACGATGACAAATAAAGCCGCTGCTTCGGCAACATAGGCTTGTTTGCAAATGGCGGCAAGCGCTTGCTGTTTGTCTTTGTCGGTGATATGGATGATGCTGGCTGCTTGCAGGAAGGTGTAAGTGGGCGTATGGCTGGCTGCATCAAGAATGGCGTCAAGCTGATCAGCAGTAAGCGGTGTGTCTTTGAATTTGCGAATGCTGCGATGGTTCAGTTGGTGTTGTAACGTTTCGTTCATGGCGATCAATCCTTTCGTTTTTTTATAGCATAGCGCAAAAAATAAGAAATTGGCAATAAAAAAACACCAGAAGGCCGTACCTTCTGGTGTGAAGCTGATGACCGGACTTGAACCGGTGACCTGCTGATTACGAATCAGCTGCTCTACCAACTGAGCCACATCAGCAAGAGGAAGCCGACAATGGGACTCGAACCCGCAACCTGCTGATTACAAATCAGCTGCTCTACCAATTGAGCTATATCGGCAAATGCATCTCCTATATATTAGCATTGTGTTGGAAAAAATGCAAGCACATTTCAGGATTTTTTTAGATTCTTTTAAAGATGTTATGAAAGACTTCAAAATCTAGTAAAGAAGTGGTATTATTCATTTATATGTTGGGTATTGCAGATATATCTTGTAGAATTGGAAAAAATATAAAATATACGTATACAGAACTCTTGACGTTTGCCCAATAACCGTGGATAATATTGATAAGCAAATAAGAATATGTCATTCAGTGTTTTCATGTGTTCTGGGGGGAACAAACGCATATGAAGTCATGGCTCTTTAAAAAGAGCGATTTGCTCAACGTACAAATTTTTTAGGAAGGGAAGTTAGAAAATCGATGAAAGCGTCCGATGAAATCTTTGAAAAAAAACAGAAGCTGGTGCACGAAATCCTTCGCACGAGAAGAGAAATGGGGATGACCCAGAAAAATATTGAGGCGGCATGCGGGGTTAAACAGCCAGTCATCGCGCGTATGGAAAGAGGGTTGACGGATCCTCAGCTGACGACCATCCTCAAGGTGTTGCGCCCACTGGGGAAAACTTTGAAGATTGTAGATATTGAAGAAGACAGCGAAAAATAATTATGGATAAACTGAAATGCGCCCTTTTTAGGTCGCATTTTTTGTAAATAGCGTTTTTAAAATGAACTCTGCTTAGATGAAGAATAATGTAAAATAAAGGAGGAGACCTCGTGGTAAAAGCCAAAACGAGGTATGTTTGTCAAGAGTGCGGTTATCAAACACCTAAATGGATGGGGCGTTGTCCCGATTGTGGGGCATGGAACAGCCTTGTTGAAGAAGTGATGGCTCAGCCGCAGGAAAAGAAAGCCGGTCGCCCGCATCTGCAGCCTTTGGCTGGCGGCAGCAGTAAACCAGAATCGCTTTCAGCCATTCATAGTACAGCAGCCAATCGCGTGGATACAGGCATTCGAGAATTGAATCGCGTGCTTGGCGGCGGTTTGGTACCTGGTGAATTGGTGCTGCTGAGCGGTGATCCGGGAATTGGCAAGTCGACGCTGACCATGCAGCTGATGGATAAAATCGCAGGCAGCGGACAGGTGCTCTATGTTTCTGGCGAAGAATCAAAAGGGCAGATTCGCAATCGTGCTGAGCGACTTGGCGTGTCAAGTACACGGATTCATGTGATGACGGAAAACAATGTTGAAGTGTTGGATGCTGTTGTTCGCGGTCAGCATTGGGACCTTTTGATTATTGATTCCGTGCAGACTATTTTTGATCCGGCGGTGCAATCAGCGCCAGGCAGTGTTTCTCAGCTGCGTGCCGTAACAGCCGTCTGCATGGGTTGGGCAAAAGGCGTTGGGATTCCCACAGTGCTTATTGGTCATGTGACAAAAGATGGAACCGTGGCTGGACCGCGTGTGTTGGAACATATGGTGGATGCTGTGCTTCTTTTTGAAGGAGATCGTCAATCTCAGTATCGAGTGCTGCGTGGGCTGAAAAACCGTTTTGGCTCTATCAATGAGATTGGCGTATTTGATATGACCGGCGAAGGCTTGGTTGAAGTGGGCGATGCTTCACGAGTGTTCCTCTCAGAGCGTGCGAGTGCGGTGAGCGGCGCTGTGGTAACAGCGCTTCTCGAAGGTTCGCGTCCCATTCTTGTGGAAATTCAAGCATTGGCAACGAAGTCTTTCTATGGACAGTCACGCTGCATGACAACGGGGATTAAATATGACCGTGTGTCGATGTTGATCGCTGTACTGGAAAAACGTGCCGGTTTACGGCTGGGCGACCAAGATGTATATTTGAATGTGGTGGGCGGTTTGCGTGTGGACGATCCTGCCTGCGACTTGGCAGTGGCCATGGCCATTGCATCTAGCTATTTGGATAAATGTATTGCGCCAGATATGCTGCTGTTGGGTGAGGTTGGCTTGACAGGCGAACTGCGCCAGGTCAATCAGCTGGAGCGGCGATTGCGCGAAGCGGCGCAAATGGGTTTCCGCAAAGCGATTGTGCCAAAGCAGAAAAAGACGTTGAAGATTCCGCAGATGGAAGTCATTGAACGATCGTTTATCAACGATGTCATAAATGAATGTTGGAGGGAGTAAATATGCAGCTTATTTCAAATGAAACCAATGCATTGATGGATGTTCTCAAAAAAACTGCCCCCGGCACGGAACTGCGTGAAGGTCTGGACAATGTGCTGCGCGCCAATACGGGTGGGCTGATCGTTATTGGTGATCCGGCGAAAATCAAGCCTTTGACCAAGGGTGGTTTTGAAATTGATACCGATTATTCTCCAGCCCATCTTTATGAATTGGCGAAAATGGATGGTGCCATTTTAATTTCACCGGATGTGAAACGTATCATCAGCGCCAACACCCATCTGATGCCTGATCCAGATGTACCATCCTCTGAAACAGGTATTCGCCACCGTACAGCCGAACAGACAGCGCGCCAAACAGGGGCTTTGGTGATCTGCATTTCGCAGCGCCGTCGCGTCATTACGTTGTATAAGGGCACGTCTAAGTACGTATTAAAAGATGTAAGCGTATTGTTAAATACTGCTAACCAAGCGCTCGGAACTTTGGAAAAATATAAAGACGTTCTTGAAGAAGCCGTGCTGCGTTTGAGCGTGCAGGAATTTGACAACGTTGTGACATTGCCAGATGTGCTTACGGTTATTCAGCGTGCAGAGCTCTTCAAACGTGTTGAGATGATGCTGCGCGTGTATTCCACGGAGCTTGGTGATGAAAGCCAATTGATTCGTATGCAGGCGGAAGAATTGAGCAGCAATGTTGAGACAGAGGAACGGTTGACCATACGTGATTATATGCTTCGGGATCCCGACAAGAGCGATAAAGAACTTTTGGAAGAGTATCTGCATCGCCTTGGCCGTTTTGACAGTGAGCAGCTGTGGGATCTGGACTTGATTGCGCGTTCGCTAAATTTGAATGAATTTCATGATAAGGACAAGCGTGTCTTTTTGGAATGCCGCGGCTATCGTATGCTGCATAAGATTCCGCGCTTGCCAAATTCTGTTATTGACAATATGGTGGAAGCGTTTGGCGATTTCCAGTCCATTTTATTGGCAAGCAATGATGAACTGGATGCAGTTGAAGGTATCGGGCCGGCACGTGTCAGCCAGATTACTCTTGGGCTGGAACGTATCCGCAGTCAAATCATTACTGACAGCAACTGGGTACAGTGATGATGCTTTACAGCAACTTGAAAGAAGGTGAGAATCATGAGAACTTCAGAAAAGATCATTGTGAATATCGTGCGATTGGTGATGTTATGCGTGGGATTGGCCATTGGTTATATTGTTAGCTTTCCGCTGTATCATCTTCTGCGTTCCATGTCGGTGAACTTTCTTCAAAATACTTCCTATGGCTTTCCCATCGTGTGTGGCGTCTTGATGGTTTTGTGTGGACTTATAGGATTTGTTATTGGGAAACCATTGGCGGCATTGATTGTACGAGGCACCACATTGATGGAACAACGGCTCAAACAGATGCCGTTTCCAGCGTTGATTTCCAGTACCGTTGGTTTGATCGTTGGTCTTTTAATTGCAGCATTGTTATCGAGCACTGTAAAAGCATTGCCAATCGTTGGCAGTTACATGCCAGTGGTGCTGAGTGTCATTTTCGGCTATTTGGGCATTTCGGTTGGTTATCGTTGGCGTGAAACAGTCGATGGTTTTTTGGGAGCGCTGCGACGCTCACCGAAGCGCAGCCGTCGTGAAGCCAAGGATTGCAAAGACCCAAAAAGCTCGGAAGAGGCATTGGCGACCTTGTCTTATAAGACCATTGTTCATCCAAAAGTATTGGATACCAGTGTGATTATTGATGGGCGTATTGTAGAAATCTGCAAAGCAGGTTTTTTGGAAGGCCCGCTGATCATCACAAACTTTGTTTTGGATGAACTGCGTCATATTGCTGACAGCAGCGATTCTCTAAAACGAGTGCGTGGACGGCGCGGACTGGATATTCTGAACGATTTGCGCAAAACTGATGTGGAAGTCATCAATATGAATATTGACTATGAAGAAATTCCAGAAGTTGACGCAAAGTTGGTGCAGTTGGCCAAAGATATCAATGGGTATGTGGTCACCAATGACTTCAACTTGAATAAGGTAGCGTCATTCCAGAAAGTAAAAACCCTTAACGTCAATGAATTGGCAGGTGCCATTAAGACGGTGGTGCTGCCAGGTGAAAGCATGCGCGTGGAAGTGGTTGCCCGTGGGAAAGAGAATGATCAGGGCGTTGGTTATCTGGACGATGGCACCATGGTTGTCGTTGAAAACGGGAAACATGTTATTGGAAAGACTGTGGACACAGTCGTCACATCTGTGATTCAGACCAATGCCGGTCGTATGATTTTCGTGCGTTTGGAACAAAATTAAAGATTTGTGAGCGAGGCACTACAGAGATTGCCTCGCTCTTTTTTAATTCCTTCTGTAGTTTGATAGAAAATATGCTATAATGGGGAGCAATGAAATGGACAAGGAGGCAGCGGCGATGATCGGTGCAGTGGTTTTGGCTGGCGGGAAGGGCAAGCGCATGCAGGCTGGCATGAATAAACAATATCTCACTGTTGAGGGACGCAGTGTGCTGAGCTGCGCCATTGAGAGCATGGCGGCAGTGGCAGAAGCGCTCATTGTCGTAGCGGCAAAAGGCGAAGAAGACAAGGCGTGGAAGGCCGTCTCTGAAAGTGGCGTGGATAAAGCACGCGTACAAGTGGTGGAAGGCGGCAAAGAACGGCAGGATTCGGTGCGGCACGCTTTGGCGGCCATGCCGGAGACTTGGGAAAAGGTGCTCATTCACGATGGTGCGCGTCCGTTTGTTCCCAAGGACATGCTTGAGCGCATTCTTGCGGCAACAGCGCCAGGCATTGGCGTGGTTCCAGGTCTTTCAGTCACAGATACCATTAAGAGAATTGATGCATCTGGATTTATTATTGAGACGCCGCCGCGGTCTCAGCTTCGCGCTGCGCAGACACCGCAGTGCTTTATGGCGCAGGAGATTTGCGCGCTGCATTTGGCAGTGGCAGACAGCGGCCAGATTTTCACGGATGATGCAGCCCTCTATGAATATGGCGGCAAACGGGTGCGCATGGTGGAAGGTGATGCCATGAGCCGAAAATTAACCGTACCAGATGATATGTTATGGGCGATAGAAATGAAACATGCATGGGAGGCACAAAAACAATGAGAGTTGGAATGGGCTATGATGTGCACCGATTGGTGGAAGAACGAAAATTGATTCTTGGCGGCGTAGAGATCCCTTATGAAAAAGGCTTGTTGGGGCACTCTGATGCAGACGTACTGCTGCATGCCATCATGGATGCCATGCTGGGCGCAGCAGCAATGGGCGATATTGGTCAGCATTTTCCGGATACGGATCCAGCCTATAAAGGGGCTGACAGTATGGTGCTTTTATCGGCATGCCGGGAAAAGATTGCAAAAAAAGGGTATCGGGTACACAATGTGGATGCGTTGATTTGTGCCCAAGCCCCAAAGATGGCACCACATATTGCCATCATGCGGGAAAATATTGCTGCAGCATTGGACGTGTCTGTCGATGCCATCAATGTCAAGGCAACGACCACGGAACGTTTGGGCTTTGTGGGCGATGGCTCTGGGATGAGTGCGTATGCTGTTTGCCTGTTGGAGGAAGCCCATGCATAAGGCCTTGGATCTTTATGAAAAGAGCACAAATCATCCAGAACAGCTGCCGGCATTAACTTTGGCTTTTGTTGGAGACGCGGTGTATGAAATCTATGTACGGACGATGATGCTGCGTCGAAGCGTTAATGCACATGTTCTCAATAAACGTTGTGTACAGTTGGTCAACAATCGCACACAATCTGCGTTGTATGATTTGCTGGCGCCAGAACTGAATGACGTGGAGCAAGGCGTCTTGCATCGTGGCCGCAACGCCAAAGGCATTGTACCAAAACATGCGAATACCCAGGATTACCGTCGTGCAACGGCTGTCGAAGCGCTTGTAGGCTATTGGTACCTGATGGACAACGAGACAAGGCTGAAATGGGCATTTGACACTTTATGGGACATGACAGAAGGAGAAAATTGTGAGTAGAGCCGATGAGATTTTTAAACAAAATATTCGTCAGATTTTAGACAACGGTGTTTGGGACACCGATTATGAGGTGCGTCCACGTTGGAGCGATGGCACACCTGCGCATACCATTAAATGCTTCGGCATTGTGAATCGTTACGATCTCAGTGAAGAGTTTCCAATTTTGACATTGCGCAAGACCAATTTACGCAACGCGGTGGATGAACTGCTGTGGATTTGGCAGAAAAAATCCAATCGTATTGAAGATCTGCATAGCCATATTTGGGACCAATGGGCTGGTGATGATGGTACCATAGGCAAAGCTTATGGCTATCAGCTGGGCATCAAACATGAATATAAAGAAGGTTGGTTTGATCAGGTGGATCGTGTGCTATATGACCTTAAGCACCAGCCAAACAGCCGACGCATTATGACCAACATCTATAATCATCATGATTTACATGCGATGAATCTTTATCCATGTGCATACAGCATGACGTTTAATGTCAGCGGCAAGCGTTTAAATGCCATTCTCAATCAACGCAGCCAAGATATGCTGACTGCCAATAATTGGAACGTGGCACAGTATGCGGTGTTGGTACACATGATCGCACAAGTCAGCGGATTAGAAGCTGGCGAATTGGTGCATGTGATAGCGGATGCACACATTTATGACCGTCATATGCCGATTGTTGAAGAGGTGATTGCTCATAAGGGGTATGATGCACCAGCGTTCGCACTCAACCCGAACATTACTGATTTCTATGATTTCACAGTAGAAGATGTTCAGCTCGATCATTATGAATATTGGCCATTAGAAGGGCGCATTCCCGTCGCAGAATGATCCTCACAGCGCACAGTTGATGTGCGCTGCTTTTTTATGCGTTTGCAAATCATGCGGTTTAAAATACAGCTTTTTGGTTTTATGCTGCAGAATGCCTGTGTTGGGTATTGTTGCTCCGTACTCTGTTGAGCAATGGAAGAAAATGTGGTATATTTTCTTAAGGCCCTACGTTCGGTAGAGTATGACATTTAAAAAATGAACGCCGAAAAGGCGTGATCAAAAGATAGAAAGTTGGATGAAACGATGGAATTTATCGTTGCAGTGGATGAAAATTGGGGGATTGGCAAAGATGGCGGCATGCTCGATCATTTGCCAAAAGATCTGGCTTTTTTTAAAAAGAAAACCAGCGGCCATGTCATCGTCATGGGACGTAAGACCTTGGAATCTTTTCCTGGCAGCCGGCCGCTGCCAAATCGGGTCAACATTGTCGTAACGTCGCAGTCGGATTACAAGGCTGCTGATGGTGTGGTATTGGTCCATTCTCTGGCTGAATTGGTGCAGCTATTGAAAACAATGGATCGCGAAGATGTTTTTTTGGTTGGCGGAGCGACGTTGTACGCAACGCTTAAAGATTATTGCAGTGGCGGCTATGTGACCTATATTGGTCATGCTTATGACGGGGTACAGGCCTTCTTTCCAGACTTGGCTGCAGAGACGCACTGGCAGCTGCAGGAGACGCTGGCAGAGGATGAAGAACACGGCTATACACTGCAGTTTTGTTATTATCGCAATCAGTCCCCACGATCATTGGAGGAATTCGTATGAGTGAGATTTACGGGCGCAATCCTGTTATTGAAGCGTTAAAAAGCGGCACAGAAATCAATCGTGTCTATATTGCCAAAGGTGCACAGCACAAGGCCATTGATGAGATTTATAAACTGGCACGTGCGGCGCAGGTACCAGTGCAGCAAGTGGAACGTCGCAAATTGGACAGCTTGTTCCCAGGGAAGAATCATCAGGGCGTGTATGCATCTGTTGCAGAAATGCAGTATGTGGAGTGGGAAGACATTCTCGCTCAGGCGCGCGAAAAAGGTGAGCCACCGCTGGTGCTGGTGTTGGATGAGATCGAAGATCCACATAATCTTGGCGCTATTCTGCGTAATGCAGATGCTTTTGGTGTGCACGGTGTCATTATTCCAAAGCGGCGTTCTGTTAGTTTGACAGGCACTGTTGCAAAAGCTGCGGCTGGCGCGCTGCAGTATGTGCCAGTAGCGCGTGTGGCAAACATTGCGCAAACCTTAAAGGCCTTAAAAAAGGAAGGGCTGTGGGTTTGTGGAACAGCCATGGATGGGCAGAATATTTATCAGGCTCCGCTTTCTGGTGCGCTGGCAATTGTGATTGGCAATGAAGGTCATGGCATGCGCCCGCTTGTTGCTCAGCAATGTGATTTTACAGTTGCCATTCCAATGAAAGGGCGTATCAATTCGCTGAATGCTTCCGTTGCTACTGGCATTGTGCTTTCAGAAGTTGAGCGTCGCCGGGAGGGTTAAGCATGAGAACGTATCTGTTTGTCGATGGCTATAACATCATTGGTGCCTGGCCAGAACTGATCAGCCTGCGCGATGAATCTTTAGAAGAAGCACGCAAAAAGGTGATCGATTATCTCAGTGAATATGCCGTCGCAAGCGGATACCATACAGTGCTTGTATTTGATGGCTGGCGGGTCAAGGGCAATCGCGGCAGCGTGATTGAAAACCCCTACATAGAAATCCTTTTCACAGCAGAAGGCGTCACGGCGGACATGGCCATTGAACGATTGGTGGCACAGCTGCCAAAGCATCAAAAGATTTATGTGGCGACCAGTGACCGCCTTGAGCAGGAAACAGTATTGGCACAGGGAGGATTGCGCATTTCAGCGATGGAGCTGCATAATATGGTGTTTAGCCAGAAGGAGGCTCACCGCCGCCGCATTGAAAAGCAGCCAGAAGGCACCAATCCGCTTGATGCGCAGTTGGATGAAGAGGTGCGTAGGCAGCTCTATGCGATGATTCATGAAGGCAATGAAAAGAACTTGAAAAAAAATCAAAAAAAATAAAAGAAAAGCGTTGACATTATCAAAACACAATGGTATTATATATCTCGTCGGCTGGCAAGGTTGCTTGAAACCGACAAGCCTTTGGAGGGATACCCAAGTTGGCCAAAGGGGACGGACTGTAAATCCGTTAGCTGTGCTTTCACAGGTTCGAATCCTGTTCCCTCCATTAAAATGCCGCGGGGTGGAGCAGTTGGCAGCTCGTCGGGCTCATAACCCGAAGGTCGCAGGTTCAAGTCCTGTCCCCGCAATTTTTGCTGATATAGCTCAGTCGGTAGAGCGCCACCTTGGTAAGGTGGAGGTCACCAGTTCAAATCTGGTTATCAGCTTATGGCGATATAGCTCAGCTGGCTAGAGCATACGGTTCATACCCGTAGTGTCCGGGGTTCAAGTCCCTGTATCGCCATCAAAAAGCCTTTCGGATTTTCCGAAAGGCTTTTTTCATGTTAAAAAAGTAAAGTCGAAATTGAGTGTGCTTGCTTTAAAAAAACATATTTTTCACACGTTTTTTGAAAAGCAGGTTGTATTTAATAAATGAATGGATGGTCCCTTTTCAAAATGCAAAAGATGCGTTATTATATAATCGTGACATAAAAGGATTTTATTGTTTGGGAAGGGACGGCATATGCAGCTCAATCAGTTTAAGTTTCTTATTGCGGTAGACAAATATGGGTCAATTTCGAAAGCAGCACAAGAGTTGTATATTTCTCAGTCAACGATCAGTCTTTCATTGATCAATCTGGAAGAGGAATTGGGCTATGTGTTGTTAAACCGCAGTAAACGCGGTGTGACATTCACGCCGGAAGGCAAAGAGGTATTAAAGCGTGCCTATGAGATTCAGAATGTGCTGGACAGCTTAAAAGATATCACCGGCAGCTCTGAAGAAATCATTGGCGAAGTGCGCATCGCCAGCAACAGTCACCTGGGCATGAATATTATTACTGATACAATGCTGCAATTAAAACATCAGTATGAAGGCATTCGTGTTTATGCACAACGTGATGATGTTAAGGCAGTGCTGAAAAAAGTGGCGCAAAATGAGTTGGATATGGGATTTATCACTTATCATTCATTGGCGGCGCTGGATGTGCAAAATGACTTGAAGCGCTTACATTTGGAATTTCATAAAACCTATTTTGATAAGCAAGCGGTTTGTACACGTAAGGACCACCCGCTGACCAAGCTTCCAGAAGTTTATTTTGAAGATGTTGCACGCTATGAACGGGTGACGATGGTGACCAAAAAAGATCCATTTTTAACACAAAATTTTGGCGTAAAAGACAGTGATATTTCTATTGTAACGTTGGTTGACGTGTTAAATTTGCGCAAATATGCCACGCAAACCGATGCGGTGGTCATTTTGCCAAAAAATGAAGCGCTGAGGAGCAATGAAATGTTTCCTTATAAGCTGACGGTGCTCGATGTGAAGGATTTTGATGTGGACATTGTTGGTGGGTGGGTACACCATAGCACGCATGAAATGAATGCTGCAGAACAATGTGTGGCACAGGCTATTGAAAACATTTGCCAAAGCTATTCAGAAATGACGCTATAGTGACGATCAGAAGGCTGTACGTATTTTGTGATACGTATAGCCTTTTTATTATTGACAAAAATCATGAAAAGAAAGGATTGTTATATTTTTTCTTAATGATAAATATTGATAAACTAGGCTTTTAGAAACCATAAGCTGGATATATCATAAAGGCGTGGAAAGAAATCACGTATGAGTTGATGGCCATCAAAATTTTACGTGAAACTCTGGAAAGGAAAATAACCGCAAAGGAGAGGTTAATATGTCAGAGGCAGTAAAAAAGAAAAATACGATGTATTACATTAACTCTATTATTACATTAGTTATTATTTTTGGTTTTGGTCAACTTCCTGCGGCTGCACCACTGACGCCGCTTGGAATGAATCTGATTGGGATTTTCTTAGGGCTGTTATATGGTTGGATTTTTGTTGATATTGTTTGGCCAAGTATGGCCGGGTTATTGGCGCTGATGCTTATTGGCGGCATGGCACCAAAAGTTGTACTTAATTCGAGCTTCGGTGATCCAATCGTCGTTATGATGTTCTTTATTTTTATCTTCTGTGCAGCGATTGATCAATATGGTTTGTCCCGTTTTATTTCGCTGTGGTTCATCACTCGTAAGTTCGTACAAGGTAAGCCATGGGCGTTCACCTTTGTTTTTCTGGTTTCTATTTTTATCCTCGGCGGTCTCACTAGTGCATCTCCTGCAGCGTTGATTGGCTGGGCAATCCTCTATGCAATCTGTGACCTTTGTGGCTACAAGAAAGGTGATGGCTATCCAACAATGATGGTCTTCGCAATTGTTTTTGCAGCACAGGTTGGGATGTCCATGATTCCATTCAAGCAAGTTCCACTGACTGTTCTTGGTGCATTTTCCAATATTTCTGGCACCAACATTGACTATGCAAAATATATGGTCATTGCCATTGCATGCTGCGTTGTATGTGCGGTTCTCCTATTGTTTGTTTGCAAATTTATCTTCCGTCCTGATGTTTCTAAACTGGTTGATCTCGATGCGACTCAGCTCGATAAGACTGGTGACGGTCTTGTTCTTACAAAAGTCCAGAAGATCGTTCTTGGTTTCTTGGTTGCACTTGTACTTTGCTTGCTCCTTCCAAGCTTCTTGCCAAAGAATTTCTTCTTAACCCAGTTCCTTAATGGTATCGGCAGCACTGGTGTGTGCGTATTTATCGTTGCAGTTATGTGCTTCATTAAAGTCGATGGCAAACCACTCCTGAAGATTAAAAAAGCCATTGATGGCGGTGTTGCTTGGGGTATTATTTTCCTGCTTGCAGCTGTTCAGCCACTCTCCACAGCAATGACTGCAGATGAAAGTGGTATCACTGAATGGCTGATGGGCATTCTGAATCCAATCTTCGGCGGTAAGAGCCCAATCTTCTTCATGGTTGTTATTGGTCTTATTGCAGCACTTCTTACCAACGTTATGAACAACGGTGCGCTCGGTGTTGCACTCATGCCTATTGTTTACAGCTATTGCATGTCCAATGGCGTTGATCCACAATTGTCCGTTATCATCATTGTAATGTGCGTACACTTGGCATTCCTTACGCCAGCAGCCAGCTCCAGTGCATCTCTGCTGCATGGGAATGAATGGGTAACCACCAAGGATATCATGAAATCTGCAACACCGGTTGTCATCTTATCATGGGTTGCAGTAACAGTCATTACCATTGCTATCGGTTCACTTATTTTCTAAATAGACTCCTTAAATTAGCAAAAATTTTTCAGAAAGAGGTGTTGGCGTATGCCACCAATCATTGACAAAGAAAAATGTATTGAATGCGGAACCTGTGCGCAGATCTGCCCATTGGACGTTATCCGCTTTGCGAAGAACGAAGAAGGGAAGAAGATCGTTGTTGTGAAGTATCCTTACGAATGCTGGCACTGCCGTGCATGCGTAAAGGACTGCCCTAAGGGTGCAATTTCGATGCGTTATCCATTGTCACACATGATGTTCACCATGGATGTTCCGGAAGAAAAGCTCGCAAAAGAAAGAGGTGCTGAATAATGGATGTCAAGGTTCGCGACGAAATCATTAAAACAGAATACTTAATCATCGGCGGTGGTGTTGCAGGCTTAATGGCTGCCATCACAGCAGCAAGCAAAGGCGTCGATGTTCTCATTGCTGAAAAAGCAGATACTCGCCGTTCTGGTTCTGGTTGCGGCGGTAACGACCACTTCATGTGCTATATTCCAGAATGCCACGGAGACGATTTTGACCGTGTCATCTCAGAAATCAACGAAGGCATGGAAGGCGGCCCATGGCAGGATCAAGCCATGCTGCGCAAGATGATGCTGCGCACCCAGAGCGTTGTAGAACGCTGGGAAAAATGGGGCGTTAACATGAAGCCTACTGGCAAATACCACTTTGAAGGACATACCATGCCATCCCGCCAGTGCTATCATCTGAAATACGATGGCGCCAACCAGAAACGTGTATTGACCAACGAAGCACGTAAAAACGGCGCGAAGATCATGAATAAACTTTTCATCAACGACATCCTGACCAATGATGAAGGCCGTGCGGTTGGTGCAATTGGGTTCATCCTTGCAGATGACGAACCAGAAGTGGTTGTTATCCAGGCAAAAGCTGTGCTCGTAGCGACAGCTCAAGCCATGCGCATGTATCCAAACGTTAACCCAGCCTACATCTTTAACACCCATAGCTGCCCAGCAGCAGCCGGCGGTGCTGCCATCGCTTATCGTGCAGGTGCAAAGCTGGTTAACATCGATGTTCCATATCGTCATGCTGGTGTCAAAGGCTTTGCCCGTAGTGGTAAGGCAACCTGGTTTGGCGTTATCAGTGACATCAACGGCGACTCCATCAGCCCATTCTGCGACAAACCAGACCGTAAGCGCGGTGATGCGCTCATGGATATCAACCCAGGTATCTTTACCAAACGCCTTGAAAGTGCAACCGGCCCAACCTTCATGAACTGCACCGGTTACAGCGAAGAAGACCACGCTTATCAGCATCAGCAGTTCAAATGCGAAGGCATCGACTCCATCACCGACTACCTCGACCAGCGTGGTGTAGATTTGCATAAGAGCATGGTAGAATTTGGTACCTATGACTATTCTTTGGCACAGCGCGGCATTGATATCGGCCTTGATGCAAGCACCAACGTACCAGGCATTTATGCAGCTGGTATTGTTTGCGGCAACGTACGCGGCAACATCACTAGTGCTTCTGTCTGGGGCGATGTAGCTGGTGAATCTGTGGCGGAATATGTAAAGACCGTTGACGAATATGATGTATCTGGGCATCCAGACATTCAGAAACACATTGATTTCTACAATAAACTGATGAATAGAGAGAACGGTGCATACTGGCTCGAAGCAAACTCCACCCTGCAAGTCATCATGAACGACTATGTTGGTCTGAAACTGCGCAGCGAAGATATGATGCGTGCTGGTATCAAGTATCTGGATGATTTGAAAGCCTATGCACAATCTGACATCGGCTGTGAAGATGCACATCAGCTCATGCGCACCATGGAACTTTTCGACCTTATTGATCTTGCCAAGGCTGTTGCCATTACTTCACGCAACCGTAAAGAAAGCCGCGGCAACCATAAGCGTATCGATTATGACTATACCAATCCATTGCTGAATAACATGTTCCAGACCATTCATCTTGATAAGAATGGTGAAGTGGTATTGGAATGGCGTAAGAGAATATAAGATACTGTGGCTGACTGATGCATTGTCCATGGAAAGTCTTTCCATGGACAATGTCTTTATTGAAGGAGGACTGCGCGATGATTCAATCCATTGATCAAGAAAAATGTATTGGCTGCGGCACCTGTGTTGAAATTTGTCCGTTGGACACCATTCGTCTCGATGAAAACGGCAAAGCTTTCATCGCTTATGGAGATGACTGCATGACCTGTTTCAAATGTGAACGTCTTTGCCCGGCAGGAGCGATCTTTGTGCATCCGTTCAAAGAAGCGCTGCCTATGGCGTTTGAGTGAGTGGAGGTGCTGTTATGGAAACAACGAACGTAAAAGACATTCGTCTGAAAACCGATGTATTGATCATCGGTGGAGGGTCTGCTGGACTTTGGGCGGCAGATCATGCCAAAGAACTGGATCCCTCTCTTGATGTGCTTGTTGTAGATAAAGGGCCTGCCGATTGGGGCGGCCTCATGTCCATGTCCGGCGGCGATTTTGATGTGATACTGCCAGACGAAAATATTGACGACTGGGTGGAAGACCTTGTGTACTATTACGATGGCCTTTGCAATCAGGAGCTGGTAGAATCGCTGCTGTCTCAATCCTACGCGCGTATGCAGGATTATGAACGCCTCGGCTGCCGATTCTTCCGCAAAGAAGATGGATCTTTGAAGGGCATCCCACAGCGTGGCTTGCCTCATGTAAAGCTCTACCCTGCGCAATACAAGGGCAAAGGCGGCGAGGATATGGCGCGCAATCTTATCAAAGAAGTGAAAGAGCGCGGGGTCAAACGCCTTGGCCGCATTTTGATCACAGACCTTCTCAAAGATGGAGAACGTGTTGTTGGTGCGGTAGGCTTTGACTCAAGAAGCGGAGATTTTTATGTTATTGAAGCGCGTGCCGTCATTTTAGCAACCGGATGGACCGGATGGAAGACTTCCTATGGGAAAAATACCACCACTGGGGAAGGCGCTGAATTGGCATTTAAAGCTGGCGCAAAGCTCAGCAATTTTGAATTTGGCCGTGTTTGGAACGTGCCAAAGCTCTTTGGCTGGGAAGGTCAGACGGCACTGTTTCCATTGGGTGCGAAAGTGGTCAATGGCATTGGTGAACCGCTGATGGATCCATATTCTCCAGTGCTTGGTGCGAATACCGACCCACATTTTACGACGCTGGCGATGGCTGTTGAACACCGTAAGGGCAATGGTCCATTCTATCTTGACATTAGTGCCGTCAATCCAGACGACTTAGTTCTGCTGAAACCTCAAGATGGCTGGCAAAAACTGAACTATGACAAACTCTGTGACCTTGGCATCGACATGTTCAAGGAAAACAGTGAATGGATTCCACAGCTGACCTGCGGCTTTGGTGGCGTTGAAGCAGACCTCGATGGTTATACTGGCGTGCCGGGACTTTATGCAGCCGGTACTTCACGCAGCTTGGACCCTGGTGTATACATGGGTGGTTTCGCGCTCGAAACGACGGCTTCTGGCGGTTATATGACAGGTGAAGCGGTGGTGAAAGCATTACAAGATTTGACGCAAGGCGAGCTCGATGAAGCTGTTATTGCCGAAAAGAAAGCGGCTTTGTACGCGCAAATTGGTGATGATGGGCTTATGCCGCATGACGTGCTGCGTGCTATTCAGGAAATATTGTTCCCTTACGAAGTCTCCATTATTAAAAGTGAACGTTCGCTGAATGAAGCGCTTGATAAACTTCAGCAAGTCCAAAAAGACATGCTGCCACGTATGAAGGCAAAAGATCCGCACTATCTGTTAAAACTTATTGAAGTACAGGGTATATCCTTTATCAGTGAGCTGTATTTGCGTGCATCTTTGCAGCGTAAAGAATCCCGTGCAGGACATTTCCGCGAAGATTATCCAACCCGCAATAATGACGACTTCCTTGCTTGGATTGTAGCTGAACAGGATGGCGACGATGGTATTGCATTCTCAAAGAAAGCAGTACCAGTGGAACGTTATAAACATAAAATCGATAAATATTATTCCGATAACTTTACGTTTTCCAAGCTTTTTTCCGAACAAAAGGATAATCAGTAATCCGTCATGAACCGGGATATTTTAAAGTTGAACACTTCTAATTTCTAAACCTTTCCTATATCATTGAAAGAGACGCATAGCTTATGCTGGGCGTCTCTTTCTCTATTGTTAAAAAGTTGCGTTTCCGGTTGTCACAATGCAATGTCATTGTGGTGGCCCAAAGTGTTCTGCATTTTAAGCTATGTTAGAATAAATGAAGATTGCTTTTTATATTTTTGCAATGTTTCTTAAGTATCTATGAAGATTGTTTCAGACAGGTCGTGATGGCTTGAATGGATGGAATAAACATGTTAAGCTAATCAATAAGTGAAATTAAAATGCCTAAAAATGTACATATGAAATGATAATACCTTCTTGGAGGTGGATGTGTGGATTTTAAGAAACTGCTCAAAAAATACGAAGAACAATGGCATTATTTGATTGTTGGATGTGGCACCACACTCATCAACTATGTGCTTTATTTTTTGCTTAATTTTCTTGGCATGCAATACATTGCCAGTAATATTTTGGCATGGGTTGGTGCCGTTGCTTTTGCCTATTTTGCCAATGGTGCTTGGGTATATCGTTCCACATCACGGCGGAGCATACGGGAGGCGACAGCTTTTGTAATTTCTCGTTTGTTTTCGCTGGGACTTGAAACAGTGCTTTTAGTGTTGATTGTGGAATGGGCGGGCATTGGTGAGTATTTGGCAAAGATTGTTGTGGGTGTCATTGTTGTGGTGGTTAATTATTTAACTGGCCTGCTGGTATATAAGAAGGGAGTGTGAGTGATGCTGTCAGTGATTGTACCTGCCTATAATGAGGAAGGTTTGGTGCTTGCAGCGGCTCAGCGCTTGCATGAGGTGCTGGCAGGTGCGGACATTCCATATGAAGTCATTTTTGTCGATGATGGTTCCCGTGATCGCACTTGGAATGAAATCGACATGGCGCATCAAAACTTTCCTGATGTCAGAGGTTTGCGTTTTTCGCGTAATTTTGGCAAGGAAGCGGCTATTTTTGCGGGCTTGGGTGCCGCAGAGGGTGAATGCTGCGCGGTGATTGATTGTGATCTTCAGCATCCGCCGGAAAAGCTCGTAGAGATGTATGCTTTGTGGCAGGATGGTTGGGAAGTGGTTAATGGCGTGAAGGAAGACCGTGGAGAAGAAAGTGCAGCACACGGTTTCGCTGCCAAATGTTTCTACAAGCTCATGAGTCGTGCCGCAAAGATCGATATGAGCCATTCCTCTGATTTTAAGCTGATGGACCGACGCGTGGTCAATGCTTTGCTCGCATTACCGGAGCGCAAGACATTCTTCCGCGCTCTGGTTGGCTGGGTAGGATTTCGCTCGATTGATGTGCCGTTTTCAGTAGAAGAACGGACAACAGGAACCAGTCACTTTTCAACACTGTCATTGATTCGTTACGCACTTTCGAACATTTCTGCGTTTTCATCGGCACCGATGCAGATTGTTACTGTGATCGGCGGTATTTTTCTCCTTTTGGCAATCGCGCTCAGCGTTCAGACCTTGGTGTTGTGGGCCAGTGGCAATGCTGCCGATGGATTCACGACGGTGATCATTTTATTGCTGTTAATTGGCAGTATCATCATGATCAGTTTGGGCATCATCGGTTATTATATCGCACAGATTTATATAGAGAGCAAAGAACGCCCGCGGTATCTTGTCGCACAAACCTGTGAGCAAATGCCGAAGAAGGGAGGAGAAAAACAATGATTCTCGCACCAGATGCGGCCTTTGAACGTTTTCGTAAAAGTGTTCCTTCCTACACCAAGTGGACATTTGCAGCGTCCGTTGTTTTTGGCTTAATTGCGCATCTCTATATGTTGACGAATAAGCTGCCAAATCATGATGATATTTTTCATCTTTTTCAATGCGATTATGGAACTCAGTCTGGACGCTGGTTTTTGCCGACAGTGCTGGAATGGGATGGCGATTTTAGCATGCCATGGCTGATCGGTGTGTTAGGCATTCTTTGTCTGGCTGGTACCGCATGCATTACAACCAGTTTGTTTCATATCCGTCGGCCTTTGGCTTGTATCATTACCGCTGCGCTGTTGGTCTCTTTTCCAACAGTGGCCGCAACGTTTACTTATATGTTTACGGCGGATGCTTATTTCTTTGGCTTGTTTTTGGCTGCTTGTGCAGCTTTTGCTGTGGCGCGTTTACCAATCATGGGACTTCCGTTGGGTACCATTGCGCTCATTTTGTCGATGGGCGTTTATCAAAGCTATTTCCCAGTAGCGACGGTGTTGATGGTTGGCACATTGTTGTTTGATTGTTTGGAAGGCCAATATTCTTTTCTTCAGATTTTATTACGTGGTATCAAAATGGTTGTTACTCTTGGCCTTGGCATTGTTGTATATATGGCAGCTGCGCGCTGGGCAACAGCCAATATGGGCGGGCTTTCTGATTATATGGGGATCTCCAGCATGGGTTCCGTTTCATTGGACCAACTGCCTTCGCTTATTCGAAAATGCTATGAGTGCTATCGTGAGTATTTCATTGATAATCAATTTGGTTGGAATTTTGGCTTTATCCGCTATTTGCTTTTAGCAGCGGCAGCAAGTGGCCTGGTGATACTCCTTCTTTTGATTGTACGGAGAAATGTTGGGGTATTACGTGGCGTTTTGGCGCTGGTATTGGTTGTATGCTATCCATTGGCAGGAGCCCTTATTCATATCATGGTAGGCGGCGCTGAGATTCATTTTCTGATGATCTATGGCTGCGTTTATATTTTGATTCTGCCCATCGCTTTAGCCAGTTTTGCTGGTGATCAATTTGTGGAAACGGGCAGTTTGCGTTCCGGTATACAGGCAATTCTGAGCTGGATTATTATGATTGCAATGGCGTTTACAGCTTATTCATATACGGTGGCAGACAACAAAGCGTATTTGTCGATGGAAGTAAGTCTTGAGCAGATCAATGCGTATTCCAATCGATTGGTGAGTGCCATTCAGAGTATTGATGGCTATACGACAGACATGCCAGTGGTGCTCGTTGGCAGCAGCGGCATTGATGCCATGCTGGACTTGACACCGGAGCAAGATGAGATCACATTAACGGGTGTTTTAAAGGCAATTACTTATCGAACACAGTACAGTTACGGTTATTATCTCAATCGCTTCCTGGCATTGCCAAATGCTGTTTACATGGATGATATGCCGGATGAAATCAAGACAGCGATCGGAGATGTTAAATCTTGGATGCCTACCTATCCACAGGAAGGCAGTATCCAGATTGTTAATGGCTATATCGTGGTACGTTTGAACTAGAAATTTTGGACGTTATAAAGCCGAACAGGAATGTTTCTCCTGTTCGGCTTTTTTAGGATTACTTTTTATGGCGCTGATTGATTGGCAACGATACGTGGAAGGTGACACCGTCGTCTTCGTTGCAGGCGCTAATGTGTCCATGGTGACGCTGGCAGATGCTGTCAGCAATAGCCAGCCCCAATCCGTAGCCGCCGGTTTCTCGGGTGCGTGATTCGTCGACGCGGTAGAACCGTTCAAAAAGGTGTTTAAGCGTATCTTCATCGAAGGCGTTGCCTTTATTGTGCACGCTGAGGTGCAGGTTTTTATCCTGGCGTTTGAGACCAACATCGATGGCACTTCCGGCAGGTGCATATTTGCAGGCGTTGTCGAGAAGAATGTTGATCAGCTCTTCTAACTGGGTTTTATCGCCTTCGAGTACACAGTTTTCATCCAAGGTTTCGCGAATGAGCAGTCCGTTATCGAGTGCAACAGACTCAAAACTTAAGATGGCGCCAAGCACCACGTCGCTGAACAGCACTTGCTCTGTGGCAATGGGTTGATTTTCATTGGCGTCATTGCGCGCCAAGAGCAGCATGTCGCTGACCAGTTTTTTCATGCGCAGCGCTTCTTGATTGGAACTTTCGATCCAGCGCTGTTGATCGGCGATGGTGTCTTCTTTGTGGTTTTCAAGGATGCGCATATTGGCAAGAATGACCGTTAATGGCGTCTTTAATTCATGAGAGGCATCGGCAATGAATTGACGCTGCTGCGCCCAGGCTGTTTCCACTGGCCGAAAGACCCAGTTCGACAATCGCCAGACGAGACAGAAAAAAATAAACCAAGCGATACAGAATACCAAGAGGCTCCAAAAGAACAGATTGCGTATGTTGGATGTTTCATAGCTGCGGTCAACAAAGGCAATTTTAATGCCTTCAGGTGTTTGCCGCACACTGTAAGACACGTCATAGGCTTCAAGCGTTCCTTCTGTACTGCCATTTTCTTCAACAGCTTGTACGAGCTTTTTGGCGGTGGAAGCACTGGTCTTCATGTTTCGTGAGAAAATGATGTCAGCATTGTCATAGTTTTCATCGACAGCAACAACGATACCAGGCAGTGCGAATGCCGCCTTTTGTTCCTTGGGATCTAATTTTGAATTGGTTTCTGGTGGTGGTTCATCATCTGGCTGTTCATCGTCGGTGGTGGATGAAGTTGTTTCCGATTGATCGACGTTTAATGGTTGATTGGCATCACGATTGGCGTCCTGAAAGCGTGATGCGCCGGGATCACTGCTGGAGGAAAACGTGTTGACAGGATTGGTCATATTGACCAGTGTATGCAGCGATTCAAAAGCTACAGTTTTATAATGCTGCATATTACCGATGATGACAATTGATAGGATGATCAATAGCATGATCGTAATGGTGCCCATGTTGATGATCATAAACCGCCGCTGCAACGCTTTTAAGCGGTTCATGATGCGGTGTCCTCTAAACGGTAGCCGATGCGGCGAAGGGTAATGATTTGGACATGAGAAGCCAGAAAATGGAGCTTTTTGCGCAGAAATGAAATGTACACTTCAACATTGTTTTCGCCTGCATCGGAATCACTGCCCCAAACGCTGACGATCAGTTCTTCTTTGCTGATTGAAAGCTGTGGATGCTGCAGAAATTTTTGCATGATCGCAAATTCTTTATAGCCGAGATGCACTGCTTTGTCACCACAGCGCAATTCTGCTTTTTCCAGATCTAATGTAAGATCCCCAAACGTGAGTTCATCGAGCACCACTTCGCCAACACGACGTGTGAGAGCGCGAATGCGGGCAAAGAGTTCTTCATAGACGAAAGGTTTTGTCATATAATCATCAGCGCCGCAATCCAAGCCGGTGATTTTGTCGCTGACAGCTTCGCGAGCAGTGAGGATGAGCACTGGCGTTGAGATTTTTTCTTTGCGCATGGTTTTGACGACATCAAACCCGTTCATTTCCGGCAGCATGACATCGAGGATGATGAGATCATATTGTGCGCTGCGTGCATAATCCAGTCCGCTTCGGCCATCATAAACACAATCTACTTCATAGTGCTGATCTTTGAGAAGCTGCGCAATAGCGTCTGAGAGCGCGCGCTCGTCTTCAACAATGAGAATATGCATGGAATAATCCCCCTTATAGTCGTATAAAAATAGTATAGCGTATATCAATAGAAAAATCATAGAGAATAAACCTTAAATCGTCATTAAAAATAATCATGAAGAAGGTTTATGGGGGGATCTTTTATAAAGAATTCGGAAAGAAATGATTAAAAATCATTCTTTTATAGGAAAATATAATGCATTTGACGCCTGGTTGTTGTACAATTTCTAGTGAAAATACTTATGAAAGGGAGCGCTTGCATATGATCAGTTTACTGGCAAATTCCCCTTGGTCCATTTTTTTGATCAATATTTTGGATATTGCCATCATTGCCTTTGCAGTGTATAAGATTCTTGAAATCATGCAAGGCACACGTGCCATGCCGCTTGCCAAAGGCATCGGAATCTTACTGCTGTTTTCTGTGTTAAGCGATGTGTTGGGTTTGTCCACCGTCAATTGGGTCTTGGTTCAGCTGCAGACGATGTTCATTGTGGCCATTCCGGTTATTTTTGCGCCAGAATTGCGTCGTGCATTGGAACAGCTGGGAACTGGCACGTTTCTTGTGCGTAATCGCCACTTGACAGACAACGAGATCGTCGCTTATCAGGTACAGGAAATCATGGGCTGCATGACGGCAGCAAGTGCTTCCAGAACTGGGATTCTTATTGCGATTACTCGGGAAAATGGATTGAAAGAATACATTGACACAGGCATTGCCATCAATGGACGCCTATCAACGCCGCTGCTGCGCAATATTTTTATTGTCAACACCCCGCTGCACGATGGTGCGGTCATTGTTACAGGTAATGAGATCATGGCTGCCAGCTGTTTTTTACCGCTGTCTGAGAACAAGAATATTTCCATGAAACTTGGTACGCGCCACCGCGCTGCCATTGGCCTTTCTGAAGTCAGTGATGCGGTGGTGGCTGTGGTGTCGGAAGAAACAGGAGCCATGAGTATCGCTGAACGCGGCAAGCTGCGCTATAATCTCGATGAAAAAGCGCTTGCCGCAGAAATGACGGCCTTGCTGCAGGTGCCGGAAGCGCCATCGTTTATCAGTCGCCTAAAGAAGGTGTTTCATAAATGAAGATGACGGAAAAAAATAAAGCCTTAACATTGGTGGCACTTTTAATCGCAATTGTCCTGTGGCTCTATGTGGGGACCCAGGAAGACCCGATTGCGCAGCATACCTATGAAGTGACCGTAGAGGTTCAAAATCTGCCAGTTGATAAAACCGCTGCGTTAGGTCAGGAAACGGTGCAGGTGCGTGTCATGGGGCGCCAAGATCGGTTGAATGCACTCAGCGGCAGTGACTTTAAGGCATATGTTGATCTTTCGGATGCGGCGAAGGGCGAATCTGAAGTGCCTGTAAAGGTGCAGCTGCCAAGTGAAGTGTATTTTGCACGTGTTGAGCCTCAGTCGGTGGATGTATTGGTCAGTGACCGTGATGGCAGCAACATGGATGTTGACATTGTGACCACTGGAACGCTGCCGGATGGCATCACCATTGAAGACATGTCGGTATCGCCAAAGAGCGTATTTGTAACAGGTGACCAGGATGATCTGGATCGTGTCGATAAAGTTGGTGTGGCGGTTGACCTCAGCAATGTCTTCGATGACAGTAAGATAGAAGCGGAAGTTGAATTTTATGATGTCAGCGGCAATATTATTGAAGATGCCGATCTGGAAGCACTGCCAGGCACGGTGACCTTAACGACAAAAGTTTCAAAGAGCAATATTGAAAAAAGTGTGCCAATCCAGGCCAACCTTGTTGGTCAGTTGCCGAGTGGCGTGCAAATGGACAGTATAGATATTTATCCAGAAACAGCAACAGTTTCTGGCGCACCAGAAGAATTGGCGAAGGTGGACTCTGTTGCAACTGAAGCGATAGATATTTCAAAGATCACAGAGACCACACAGCTGACAGTTAAATTGGCTGGTGATACGGTGAGCGATCCAAAGAGTGTGACAGTAACGCTTAATGTATCGTCGACCGAGGACACTGAAAGCAGTGGTCAAAGTTATATTAAAGTGGTACCAGTGTCTTTATCAGGAGCTGGTGCGAACAATGTTAGCGTTGATACTCAGATGGTTGAGATCAGCTATCATATGGAAAATGGTTATGCAGATGCTGGTTCATCGCTGAATGCCTATGTAAATATACCTGATACATTGAGCGCAGCGACAACGGTGCAGGTACAAGTGTCCAATGTTGATGGCTTGGTTGTTGATTCGATTACGCCAAGTACAGTGACAGTGTACCCGAATAATGTGTACGAATAATAAGGAGACGAATATGGCTAAATTATTTGGAACAGACGGTGTACGCGGCAAAGCAGGCAGCGTATTGACCGCAGAATTGGCAATGAAATTGGGACAGGCGGCGGGTCATGTCTTTTTGGAAGAAAATGGTGGGAAAACAGGCGTGGTTATCGTTGGCCGTGACACGCGTATTTCCGGGCAAATGCTGGAATGTGCACTGACCGCTGGCTTGACGTCTGTAGGCATTCAGGTCATCAGTGCGGGTGTCGTGCCAACTCCTGCGGTAGCTTTTTTGGTGCGAAAGTTCAAAGCGCTGGCTGGTGCTGTGATTTCAGCCAGTCACAATCCGTTTGAAGACAATGGCATTAAATTCTTTAGCGCCAGTGGCACCAAGCTGCGTGATGATCAGGAAGAAACCATTGAAGCTGTTTTGCAGGGGCAAGTGGCTGTTCAGCCGGCTGAAGGCAAGGCCATTGGCCGTTATGCCCAGGTGGATGAAGCCATCGAAGTGTATAAAGATTATCTGGATGAGCTGATGAGCGTCAATGGCCGTGATTATCGCTTGGTGGTTGACTGTGCCAATGGTGCAGCCAGCCAGTTGGCGCAGGAAGTGTTTGAACGGGCCAATCTCAATGTGATTATGATGGGCGATCGTCCAAATGGCACCAACATCAATGTGAACTGCGGCTCGACACATTTGGAACAACTGCAAAAACGTGTGCTTGCAGAAGGCGCAGATGCTGGCCTGGCGTTTGACGGTGATGCCGATCGTTTTCTTGCTGTTGATGAGAAAGGCAACGTCGTCGATGGTGACCGCCTGATGGCTATTTATGCTTTGGCCATGAAAGAAGAACATCGCCTTGCCAACAATCAGCTGGTTGTCACAGTCATGAGCAATCTGGGGCTGAAGCTTGCCATGCGAGAGGCCGGCATCGAACTGGTCGAAACGCAGGTGGGGGACCGCTATGTGAACGAAGGCATGAAGAAAAGTGGTGCGGTACTCGGCGGTGAACAGTCCGGCCACATCATTTTCCGAGAATACAACAGTACAGGTGATGGGATGATCAGCGCCATCATGCTGTTAAATATTATGAATCACAAGCGCGTGCCATTGAGTGTGCTTGCTGATGCTGCGATGACGAGTCTGCCACAAGTGCTGGTCAATGTGCCGGTAACAAAGAAAGAGGGCTGGAAAGACATTCCTGCCATTCAGGACGCCATTGCCAAAGCGGAAGCCGAGCTTGGTGAAACAGGGCGTGTGCTGGTGCGTGCATCTGGCACCGAGAATCTCCTGCGCGTCATGGTAGAAGGCAAGGATCAAAAAGAGATTGAAACCATGGCCAATGCCATTGCCGATGTGGTTCGGGAAGCGATTGGCGCATAATGGGCATTCTGGGGATTGGCGTCGACGTCGTAGCGTTGGATCGTATTGAAGTTTTGTGCGCGCGTCGGCCAAAACAGTTTGCAGAACGGATATTTACAGAAAAAGAACGAGAACATTTTTTGCCACAACCCGCCATTGCGCGCATTGCTGCACGCTTCGCTGTGAAAGAAGCGGTCAGTAAGGCGCTGGGAACTGGCATTGGAAAAATTGCCTGGCAGGATATTGAGACCGTCAACACAGCAAGCGGTCAGCCTCAGGTAAATTTATACGGACAGGCAGCGATTTTGGCTGCAGAAAAGGGCGTGAAGAACGTGCACTGCAGCATCAGCCATGAAAAGACTGTAGCTGTAGCGATGATCATATTGGAGGGATAGCAGATGTATTTGGTGAGCAATGAAGAAATGCGGACACTTGATCGAACCGCCATCGAGGAGTGGAAGATCCCGTCTCTGGTGTTGATGGAAAATGCAGGCATTGCCATTTTGCGTCAGTTGGAAAAGGATGTGCCGGATCTGCTGCATCAACGCATCACCATTCTCTGCGGATGCGGCAACAATGGCGGCGATGGTCTTGTTTTGGCACGACAATTGCATCTGGCTGGTGCAGAAAGTGTAACGGTGGCGATTGTCATTGAAGGGGAACGACGCTTTTCCGTCGATCATCAAGCCAATCGCGATATTTTGGATCGCTTGCCAGTGAAGATCATTGAAGTAGACGGTGAATCAAAAGCCAACGTGCTCAAGGCGCAGCTTAATTTTACCGATGTCGCTGTGGATTGTTTGTTTGGTACTGGCTTGTCTCGAGATCTGGGGCCATTGACTAGCAGCGTTGTTGATATTCTTAATGAGAAAAATGTGCTGCGTGTCGCTGTGGATATTCCTTCTGGGCTTGCGGGTGACAGCGGAAAGGTGTGTGGCAGAGCGGTTTGCGCAGACTATACCTACACCCTCGCTTGGCCGAAGCAAGGCCTCTTCGTAGGCGATGCTGCCGATTACATCGGTACTTTGCGGGTGCTGCCAATTGGCATTCCAGAAGAAGTGGCAGACGCTGCGGAAATTTCTGGAACACTGTTGGAAACGGATATGCTTCGCGAAAAATTGCCGAAACGTGCCATCAACAGCCACAAAAATAAATTTGGCCATGTCGGACTCATTGCCGGCAGTGTTGGCATGAGCGGTGCCTGTGTGCTGGCAGCAAGGTCAGCCATGCGCAGCGGCGCTGGCCTTGTAACGGCGATGATTGACAAAGGAATTTTTGCGCCAGCGGCTGCGGCAGCACCGGAAGTTATGATGAAACCGATTGCCTGGCCGAATACGGCAGCGCTTGATTGGCTGCTGTCTCATACCAATGTGCAGATCATTGGCCCAGGCATGGGGAAGAGCGAAGAGAAAAAACAAACCATCTATTCGCTTTTGCGTCAGGCAGAAAGCACCATTGTCATTGATGCCGATGCCTTGAACATGATCGGTGAAGGTGATGGCACCATTCTCAAAAACACGGCAGCAAAGTGTATTCTTACGCCGCATCCTGGCGAAATGGCACGCTTGCTGGGGCTCACCAGTGCAGACATACAGGCTGACCGCATGCAGTATGCCCGCCGCGTGGCGGAGCGCTTTCACTGTATTGTTGTGCTCAAAGGCCACAACACCATCATTGCAGCGCCAGATGGCCGCTATGCCATCAATCCGCTTGACAGCGTAGCGTTGGCAACGGCGGGCAGCGGTGATGTGCTGACTGGTGTGATTGCTGCTTTTGCGGCGCAGGGTATGGAGGCTTACGATGCTGCTTGCATGGGTGTATTTGTCCATGGTTTGGCTGGTCGGCTTTTGGAAGAACAGCGTGGACCAATGGCCACCATTGCGTCCGACATCATTGATGCTGTTGGTGAAGTGTTGCGGCAATATGCACAGCACTAAGCTTGTAACTTTTTTCGCGTGATTGTAACTTTTTGAGAGCGTGTAAAAAATACGTCAAGATATGTTTCTAATTTGTTGAAAATAAACGCCGCTTATCATTTTGATAAGTGATGTTTATTTTTTGTGCCGAAAAGGAAAAATGAAGGAATTCAGAATAAATATTTGAAAGAATAGATGAAAATTGTGATTTGTATTTTGTAAAATAAAAAAATACTTCATGAGATGTTTATTCACTGAGAAAAGAAGGATAAACGGCTGCGACTGGTGAAAACTTTACCTTGTGAAAAAAGTCTTTTATAATGATAAAAGATAATTTGAAAAAGACAGGATGTCTTTCCATTCAACAAAGAGGGATGAACGATGTCCCTAACGTTAAAGGAGTGTTTTCTTTGAATTCTCATATTCGTAAGTTTATTGCTGCAACTGCAATCGTTGCAGTTGGGTCCGTGGCTGTACCAATGACAGTATCTGCGCAGGATACTGCTTATGTAGGTTCTGCTGCTGCAAGCGTGAGTCAGTCTTCTTCTTACCTGCCGCTGCGCAGTGCATTGAATGCAGTGGGGGTGGATGTATGCTGGGAAAATACCTCTGCCGGCCAGAAGATTGCCCTGACCTATGGCGGCCAGACCGTGGAAGTGTCTGTTGACACTGTCAATGGTGTTTTGACCACAGCCAATGGTTCTTATGCTTACAATAATATTGGCGGCTCTCTGCACGCTGGTGTAGATTTTTATCAATCTCTGTTCTCTAACGCTACTGTCAGCGCCAATGGTTACGGCGGCATTTATGTGACTGCCAACGACGCCAGCCAGGCCATCACCCTTTCTGGGACAAGCAGCAGCAACAGTGGCAGCAGTGCAGGCGGCAACTATACTTACTATGAAAGTGGCCAGGCTACCTGGTATGGTTCCGGTGCTCAGGGCAATTACACTGCCAGCGGTGAAATTTTCAACATGTATGACTATACCGCAGCCCATAAATATCTGCCATTCGGCACTGTTGTTCGCGTAACCGACAACGACACCGGCCGCAGCGTTGTTGTTCGCATCAATGACCGTGGTCCATTCGGTGCTGGCCGCGTCATTGACTTGAGCTATCAGGCTGCTTCTGATCTTGGGATTGTTTCCAAGGGTGTTGCCAACGTTACCTTGGAAGTGCTTTCCTAAATCCTATTTTTGGCATATCAGCTGCCCATCATTTGATGGGCAGTTTTTTTGTTATTTTTTACAGAACCTTTTCTTGACGGCGAGAGATTTACGCTTTACACTGAAGAGGTTGGAAAAATATAATTTAATGACAGATAACGAATGAAAAGGAAGTGAGTCAGATGGAACAAGGCCCCGAGCGATTGACGGAGAAGCAAAAAGATGATTTGGCTCACTATTTTTTTTTGACAAAATAAAATGGTGAGTCACAGGAGGGATAACTGTGAAGGCCATTTACAAAACAACTGAAGAAACCGGGATCTTTGAGAAGATCGATACCTATTGCGACGGCAACTGGGTATGCCTGATCGCGCCAACAGCGGAGGAAGTGCAGGAAGTCAGTCAGCACTTCGAGATCGATCTGCAGGACATGGTGTCTGCACTCGACGAAGATGAACGTGCGCGTGTGGATTCTGACGACGACTACACCATGATCATCATTGACGTGCCTTATAAGGATGAAGAAGACAGCAGAGAAAATCGTGAAAGCTACGGGACGGTTCCGCTGGCAATCATTCTTGGCGACACGGATAAACGCTACATCATCACCGTTTGCCTGCGCGAGCTGCAGCTGTTGGACGATTTCCGCGGAGGCAAGATCAAAAAATTCTTTACCTATAAGAAAACACGTTTCATTTTGCAGATCCTTTATCGCAATGCAACCTACTACCTGCATTATCTGCGCATGCTCGAGCGCTCCATTGGCGGTATTGAAGACGCTCTCCATAAATCGACGCGAAATGAGGAACTGTTCAAGCTGCTGGCGCTGGATAAATCGCTGGTCTACCTAAGCAACTCATTGCGCGCCAATGGCTTGGTGTTTGACCGCTTGATGCGGTTGGATGCTGTGAAGAAATATCCGGAAGACGAAGAGTTGCTTGAAGACGTTATCGTCGAGAACAAGCAGGCCATCGAAATGGCGAACGTGTACAGCAGCATTTTGGATGTCACCATGGAAGCGTACAGCTCGGTCATCTCGAACAACCTCAACTCGGTCATGAAGGTGCTTACATCGGCAACCTTGATCATGACCATTCCGACGATGATTTTCAGTTTCTTCGGCATGAATGTGCCGCTGCCATGGGAACACAGTGCAGGTGGATTTTGGTACATTTGCCTGGTGTCTTTGATCGCCACCGCGATAGTGGTATTTTTCATGTTTCGACGGAAAATGTTCTGACGAAAAGGCCCCGATGCTCATCCGTGAGCATCGGGGCCTTTTGATTTATTTTATGGCACCGGCAATATAATGGTTATAAGCAGACGTGGCAAGATTGGCGAGGGGTTCCGGCAGTTCGCCGACCGTGCATTGGGTGAAATCTTTGATGCGGGCGAAAAATTCACGCACCAACAGGTTTTTATCCGAGATTGCTGCTTGAGATGCAGGACAGCCATAGGCTTCTAAATTCAGATGTTCGGCAATATAGACGGCACGGTATAAATGAAAGCGCTGGCTGACAAGGATGACACTGTGTGCATCGTATAGCGTGGCCAGATTGTTGACGCTGGCGTAGGTGTCAACACCATGGGTGTCTGTTGTGATGGCCAGGGAAGGTATGCCAGAATCGAGCAGATAGTTGCGCATGGCGGAGACTTCGCTTTGGGCTGCATCTTCACCGCCGCTTACAATGATGTGTTTTGAAGCGCCGTTTTCATAGAGCACAATGGCGGTGTCGAGCCGTTCTGCGAGCACTGGGCTGGGCGTGCCATCGGGCTCAATGCCAGCGCCAAGCACAACGATGTAATCGGCATTGGTGCCAGCAAGTTCCCTTGGGTACCACATGTTGTTGGTCGTTGTGGCATACATAAAAAGGTTGATGGCGATGGCAGAAATCGGCACCAACAGAATGAGTGCAATGAGAAGCTTAATCAGCCGAACCACACCGCGGCCGCGGCGTTTTTTTCTATGGCTGGATGTTGCAGAGCGGTTTTGTGCCATCGTTTGTCGTCCTTTCTATAAGTTGGTAAAATGTGCACCTAACATTATAATAGATGTATTCCATCTTGACCAGATAAGATTTGTTCTTTGTTTTATGACAATCCCTGGCGGGGCGGGCGCTTGACAGGTACCAGCGGTTGTTTTAGAATAAGCGTACTTTTATGAATAGATTTTGGAAAGGAGTGACGACATGTGCTGCGCACTGTGATTCGTTTTCTATGGCGTGCGTTCAAAATCGCCATTGTGCTTCTGATCATCGCGGCCGTGACGGCACTGGCTGTTCCGGTGTCGCTGGATGTGACAGGACGCAGCCAATATCCGTCGCTGCCGAACGGCTGTGAATCGGTGGCAGCCGCTGTGTCGCTGAATGCGCTTGGTGCGCCGATTGCGGCTGAAACTTTTGCCAGCCAATATCTGCCGACAGCCGCCATTGGCAGCGGCGTCAGTCCAGCTGATGCTTACATTGGCGATCCGTTTGGTGACGGCTATTATTGCTATCCCGAGGCGCTGACGGCGGGCATCAATGCTTTTTTGCAAACACAAAACACCAGCCTAGAGGCGAAAACCCATAAGCTGGTGTCTGTCAGCGAGATTGCGATGCGGCTTCACTTGAGCAAAAAGCCGGTGATTGTCTGGGTAACGGTGGATGATGAGATGGCTGATCGTGACGATGCCGTTGTCTGGCAGGTGAACGGACGCTCCTATCATCCCTACAACAACCTGCACGCCGTTGTTATAGATGGCATCAGCGGCTTCAAAGTGCACCTCGTTGATTCCATCAACGGCGATCGCTGGATGCCGCTGACACAATTCATTCCTATATATTATTCGATGGGCCTGCGTGCCGTGTACTTCACGGATTGACCCGCTTTTCATGCCGCACCATGATGGCTGCAATGTCTTCGTCGCTGAGCGTTGTCAGCGCATGCAGCACTTCATAGGTGCGGTTTTCTAATGCGGCGAAATCATAGTCCCAGTTGCCGGTGGC
Source organism: uncultured Peptococcaceae bacterium (assembly GCA_937976375.1). Classification (GTDB taxonomy): domain Bacteria; phylum Bacillota; class Peptococcia; order Peptococcales; family Peptococcaceae; genus UMGS1590. The sequence goes on from CALJRU010000030.1 coordinate 157,757, forward strand.
AAAATTGTATTTGTCGGTCTGGTCCATGCCGTTTTCTTTTTCGGCAAAGTCGTAGTCGGACCAGTCGTCGTACAAATCGATAAAGTGATAAGTTGTGTGGATTTTTGGTTTCTCTGCCATTGGATTCACCTCACTGTTGCAAAATACGTTCGTGTTTTTCTTCCAATTCGGCCCAGCGGTCCATTTTCGCTTCAAGCTGGGCAGCGGCGGCATCGCGTTCCTCGGTCAGTGCCAAGAGTTTGCTGTACTGGGTCGCGTTGGCCGCCATTTCTTTTTCCAGACGCGAAATGGTTTCTTCGAGCATGGCAATGTCGTCTTCGATGGTGTCGTATTCACGCTGCTCTTTGAACGAAAATTTGAGCTTGGCTGGCTGCTTTGGGCGGCTGGCCTTTTCTTTTTTGACCGGCTCGGCTTTTTCGCTGACCGGCTCTGGCCGCTTCTCAAGATAGCTGGAAAAATCACCGGCGTAGAGCTTCAAAGCGCCGTCTGCTTCATACGCCAGAATGCTGGTGCAGATGCGGTCGAGAAAATAGCGGTCATGGCTGACAGCGACGATTGGCCCTGGAAAATGCTCCAGATAATCTTCCAGCACCTGCAAGGTGCCAATGTCAAGATCATTGGTCGGCTCGTCGAGAAAGAGCACATTGTTCTGTTCCATGAGGATCGACAGCAGATAGAGACGACGGCATTCCCCGCCGGAAAGCTGACGGATCGGTCCGTGGATTTGATCCGGACGGAAACGGAACGCTTCGAGCATTTGGCTGGCCGAGAGATGGGAGCCGTCGGCGCGGTGAATGTATTCGCCATGGTCGCGGACAAAATCGAGCACTTTCTGATCCAGCGGCAGATCCTGGTTTTGCTGTTTGTAATAGCCGATCTTCACCGTTTCGCCAACATCCAAACGGCCGCTGTCCGGCGGCGTCAAGCCGGCCAGCACATCGAGCAGAGTCGTCTTGCCGATGCCGTTGGGCCCGACAATGCCGATGCGCTCAGTTTTCACGAAGGCGTGGCTGAAATCGCGAAAAATTGGTTTGTCGCCGTAGCTTTTGCTGAGGTGCTCGCATTCGATGATTTTCTTCCCGAGACGAGCGTTGACAAAATCCATCATCAGCGTGTCTTCATGCTCGTGGGTGAGCTGTCCTTCGATTTCGTAGAAGCGCTCTTTACGCGCCTTTTGCTTAGTGCGGCGTGCTTCCACGCCTTTGCGCATCCAGGCCAGCTCCTGTTTATAGAGCCTGCGCAGCTTGTCGGCGCGGCGCGCCTCATCGGCTTCGCGTTGTGCTTTTTCTTCAAGGAAGGTGGAATAGTTGCCAACCGTGCGATGGAGTTTGCCGCCGTCCAGTTCGAGAATGACGTTGGTGGTGCGATCGAGAAAATAGCGGTCGTGGGTGACGATGATGAACGAGCACTGACGGTCGTGGAGCTCTTTCTCCAGCCAGCGGATGGTTTCATAATCAAGATGGTTCGTCGGTTCGTCGAGCAAGAGCAGATTGGCTGGACGAATCAGCGCTGCCGCCAGCGCCACGCGTTTGCGCAGCCCGCCGGAAAGGGTGGCGATTTTCTGGCTCACATCATCAATGCCCAGGCGATGCAGGATGCTTTTGGCGTTGCTTTCCAGCTGCCAGGCGTCCTCGCGGTCCATGGCGTCCTGCGCTTCCAAAAGGGCGCGAGTGGCGTCGGCATCATCTGGACGCGCCGTCACGGCAGCCAGCGCATCTTCATAGCGGCGCACCACAGCGAGCAGCGGCGACGTGCCCTGAAAGATTTGTTCCAGCACGGTGTTGTCTTCGTCCATTGGCTGATTTTGCGGCAGGTATTCCATGACCAGCTGATTAGAGGTCAGCATCTCAGAACGCGGGTCCAGATCAACGCCAGCCAGCTGCGCCAAAAGCGTGGACTTGCCAACCCCATTGGTGCCAATGAGCCCAATCTTGTCGCCTTCATTCACCGACAATCCCAGATCCTCAAACAATACGCGCTCGCCGAAGCTGCAGCGCAGATGTCGCGCCTCCAAAAGAACCATATGGCAATTCCCCCTGAATTTGATATAATAGTGCATAGCTAGTATAGCAAACAACGGACACAATGAAAAGTTTCCGTCGAGATATGAAAGGATGATTCCTGTGTCAAAACTGAAAACCATCGCTGCAGTTGCAGCCCTGGCTGCTGGTGCGGCAGGTGCAGCCGTGGCGGTGAAAAAGCTCGCCAGTGCTTACCATTTGGAGCTTGAGAACTGCACCGCCGAAACCTTGAACATTTACCTTGGCACCGAAGCAGCACCGGATGCCATCGTCTTTGAAAACTTTCTGCCAGGTGAAAAGCGCTACATCGATTTGACGCTGCTGCCGCTGACAGAACACGATGTGGTCTACATTCGCTTCCCAGACACGATGGACCGCGCTGGCTATAAGCGCACCTTGATATATGATACCGAAGAATGCCACAGCCCAATGCACGGCATGATCGTGGACTATGGCGACAGCAATTACGACGTCAAGCTGGTGAGAGTGGGATGAAGCATTACGCACCAGGTCTCCTAGACAAACACGCTCGCCATGCCATCCTCGTCACCGGCGGCACCGCGCCAGAGCCCACGCTGCTCAGCGCTCTGCGGGCTCAGTTTCCGAAGGTGCCTTGCTTTTGTGCCGATGCCGGTGCCGATCTCTGCCGCGCCGCCGGCGTGCTGCCCGATGCGCTCATTGGCGATATGGATTCGCTCTCACCGCAGACACGTGCCTGGCTCGATGAGGCGGGCGTGCCGGAAGTGGTCTATCCTGCGGAAAAAGACGACAGCGACACCGCACTGGCGGTGCAGCAGCTCTTTGACGACGGGGCCGAAGAAATCATCGTCATCGGTGCCTTGGGCGGACGCATGGACCACGAGCTGGCCAATATGATGCTCCTGGTCGGCGCTGGCCGCCAGGGGCGCTCCATCGTCTATTGGGACGACATCAACTGCATGCGCTATGTCGGGCCAGGCGAGCACCTGCTCGACCACACGCCGGGCTATATTGGCATTGTGCCGTTCTCCGATGACGGCATGTGTTTGTCGATCGACGGCCTGTACTATCCGCTCAAGGATTTCAGCGTGCCTTTCGGCATCACGCGCCTGATCAGCAACGTCTTTACCGACGCCGAAGTTGCCACCATCAATATTGCCCGCGGCGACGGCGTGCTCGTGCTTTGCCACGATCGGTCAAAAGAGGAGCCGCAGGCATAAAGGAAATGCGTGCGCAGGCCTCGCGCCTTGTTTACAAGGGCGGGGAGACATGCTAATATAAAGAGGTTATCAAATCATATTTTAGAGGGATGAGGAGAATCATAATGGGTGGAAAACAATTACCTGAAACATTGACCCTGATCAGGGACAATATCTTGCAATACGACAATCCTCTCGCAGTCAGCGCCAAGGAAAACGCTGAATGGGCGAAGGATCTCAACCTGCCTAAAAAAGGCGACATCCTGTTCTATACCGGGGGAGAATATCAGCTCCTGCCATTTATGGACTCGCTGCTCACAGTCATGGACATTGTTGATCCTGGCAATCCAGCGTTCGGCTGGATGATGTCCATGCGCGACCTTGTGCACAAGAGCGGCATGGCACCGGAAAAGATTTTTGCGTCTGTCTTTGCCCAGGACAAGGAACGTTTCTTTTCCATCAACAAAAAAGCTGCGCAGATTCTGAAAGCCCTTGGCTATGATATCTGCTATGACGGCGAAAACGAAATCTACAGCGGCGCGCTGCTGCATGAGCTCGGCTTTGAAGATGCCCTCGGCGTCTATTCCAAGCGCGTGGCCACCTTCTTAAACCAGAGCGGCGCCAAAACTGTTGTCTGCATGTCACCGCATGCAGCTGAAATGTTTGCGCTGATCTACCCACAGTACGGCGATTTCCCAAAGGTGGAAGTCAAAACCTTCATTCAAATGGTGCACGAAAAACGCCACATGCTGCCAAAGAATTTCTACCGCGGCCTCGTCACCCTGCACGATTCCTGCCGCATGGCACGTGAAATGGACGTGGTCGACGAATTCCGCGAAGTGCTTGACGCCATGAACGTGCGCTACAAAGAACCATTCCGCACTGGTAAATGGAGCACCTGCTGCGGCGGCCCAATCAAGACCACCTATGCAGAACTGTCCCACAAGCTGTCCCAGAAGCGTGCCAACGAATTGGCAGACACCGGCGCTCAGATCGCACTGTTGAGCTGCCCATACTGCCTCTCTGCGCTGAAGGACTGCAAGACCGCGAACCATATGGAGATCATGGATTTCGTCGAATTTCTGGCAAAGGGGTATAAGCTATGAGCACGATCAAACAAAACATCAACACATATGCCAAAGACATCAACGAGGCCAGCGAAGACGAACGCATCCGCACTGCCATCACGCGTGCCATTGCGTCCTATCGCAAAAACCTCGCCGAAGCCTTGGAACGCTATCCACACACGCCAGCACTCGCCAAAGAAGTGCAGGGCATCAAGCGTGAAGCTCAGAAAAACTGGCGCGAACTGATGGCGCAGGCTTCTGAATCCATCGAACGCAACCACGGCCACGCCTACTTTGCAAAAGATGCCCAGGAAGTCGTTGACATCATCAACGAAATCGCCGGCGGCAATAAGACCATCGTCAAAGGCAAGTCCATGCTTGGCGAAGAACTGCATCTGCGCCAGCGCCTGGCTGACTGCGGCCACGAAGTTTGGGAAACCGACCTCGGTGAGTTCATTCTGCAGCTCATGGACGGCCGCCCAATGCACATTCTGTCGCCATCCATTCATGTTCCACGCGAACAGGTGGCAGAAGTGTTCTCTGACTTTTTCGGCCGCGACATCAAACCAGACATCGCCGAAGAAGTTATGGCCGTGCGCGAATTCCTGCGTGAAAAATATTTCACCGCTGACATTGGCATCAGCGGCGCCAACGTTGTCGCTGCCGACACCGGCCAAATCACCATCATCGAAAACGAAGGCAACGTGCGCCTTGTTACCGGTGCGCCACCAGTACACATTGCCGTTGTCGGTATTGAAAAGATCGTGCCAACCTTCCTCGATTCCATGAAGGTGGCAGAGGTCAACTGGCGCTACGGTCAGTACACGGCGCCTGGTTATGTCAACATCATCAGCGGTCCATCCAAGACCGGTGACATCGAAAAAGTCACCACCTACGGTGCCCACGGGCCACACGATTTCCACGTCATCTTCGTGGACAATGGCCGCAGCAAGATGATCGACGATCCAGTCTGCCACGACGCTGCGCTTTGCCTGCGCTGCGGCGGCTGCATGTACGAATGCCCAGTTTTCTCACTGGTTGCCGGCCACTTTGGCAAAACTTATATGAACGGCATCGGTGCCATCTGGACCGCGTTCGTCGACGACACCAAAGAAGCCGCACCAATCGTTTACAATTGCCTGCGCTGTGGACGCTGCGTGGAACAGTGCCCAATGGATATTGACGTGCCAACGATGATCTATCATCTGCGCACCGAAGCCATCGCCGAGGCAGACGCTGCCTCCGGCAAATAATTTCATAGTTGATGAGAGTGAGCCTTTCACTGTTTGTGAGAGACTCACTCTTTCAATATGGCTGTTATAAAATAGCAGGTATGCAATTCTCTTATACATGTCTTCATTTAGAATATTAGGACGAGGGGGAAAAATTTTGTCCAAACCATCTAATGATTCACGTGACGTCTTTCAGAGCCGCTTTGGATTTATTCTGTCATGCATCGGTTCCGCCGTCGGCATGGGCTGCATCTGGCTGTTTCCATACCGTGTCGGTCAATACGGCGGCTTCGCCTTTTTAGTACCGTTTCTGATTTTCGTCATTGGGCTCGGCTTTTGTGGTGTCATCGGGGAAATGGCATTCGGCCGCGCCATGGGCACCGGTCCTGTTGGTGCCTTCCAGAAAGCGATGGCGCGCCGCGGCAAACGTTTTGGCGGAGCCCTCGGCATGATCTCGCTCATTGGTTCCATCGGCGTCACCGTTGGCTACACCGTCATCTGCGGCTGGATTCTGCGGTTCCTGTTTGGGTCCCTCAGCGGCGCCATCTTCAATGGCGACTCAGCAGCGTATTTCGGTGAAATCTCTGGCAACTTTGGCAGCATCGGCTGGCATGTGCTCGTTGTGCTCATCACCTTTGTTGTCATGAACGCTGGCATTTCGTCGGGCGTTGAACGTGCCAACAAAATCGTCATGCCGCTGTTCTTTTTGATGTTTATCGGCCTGGCCATCTTCGTATCGACGATCCCAGGAGCAGAGAAGGGCTACGCGTTCCTGTTCAGTCCGGACTGGTCGGCGCTCGCCAATCCAAAAACCTGGATGTACGCCCTCGGGCAGGCGTTCTTTTCGCTGTCGCTCGTTGGCTGTGGCACCATTGTCTATGGCAGCTACCTGAAAAAAGACGTCGATATCGTTTTTTCCGGCGTCATGGTTTCTGTCTTTGAACTCATTGCGTCCATTCTTGTGGCGCTTACCATTCTGCCAGCGGTGTTCGCTTTTGGTGCCGATCCACAGAGCGGCCCGCCGCTCATCTTCATCGTGCTGCCATCGATTTTTGCACAGATCCCTGGCGGCCAAATCCTGGCTGTGGTGTTCTTCCTGGCGGTCTTTTTCGCTGGCATCACTTCACTGGTTAATCTCTACGAAAGCCCCATCGAAGCCCTGCAAAAGCACTTTGGCATGCAGCGCCGCAAAGCCTGCGCCCTCGTGCTGACGCTCAGCTTCCTTGTTGGAATCTTCCTCGAAGATTCCAACGTTGTCGGCAACTGGATGGACCTGTTCACCATCTATATCACGCCGTTTGCAGCGCTTTTGGCAGCGGTCATGTTTTTCTGGGTCTGCGGCAAAGGTTTCGCAGCAAAGGAAATCAACACCGGCTGTGCTCATCAGTGGGGCAATTTCATTGAAGGCGTCGGCAAGTACATTTACTGCGGCGTCACCTTCATCGTTCTCATTCTTGGTATTGTCTTCGGCGGCATCGGCTGATGCTCGCTGCTGTGAAAAAATATAAAGAGGTGATTCATCTTGGCAAAAAACGCGCATTCGCGTGATACCTTTCGCAGTCGTTTCGGTTTCATCATGTCCTGCATCGGTTCTGCCGTCGGCATGGGCTGCATCTGGCTGTTTCCTTATCGCGTCGGTCAATATGGCGGCTTCGCCTTTCTTGTACCGTTTCTGATTTTTGTCATTGCTTTGGGTTTCTGCGGCGTCATGGGCGAAATGGCCTTCGGCCGTGCCATGCGTACCGGTCCGTTCGGCGCCTTTCGCAAAGCCACCGAACGCCGCGGCAGTAAAGTAGGGGCCATCTTTGGGCTCTTGCCGCTCATCGGCTCTACCGGCGTCGCCATCGGTTACAGCGTCATCGTTGGCTGGATTCTGCGCTTCCTGTTCGGCGCCCTTTCCGGCACCATGTTCAACAGCGATTCGGCCGCCTACTTCGGCGAAATCGCCGGCAACTTCGGCAGCATCGGCTGGCACGTGCTCGCCATTGTGATCACGTTCATCGTCATGAACGCCGGCATTTCCTCAGGCATCGAACGTGCCAATAAAATCGTCATGCCGCTGTTCTTTTTCCTGTTTATTGCGCTTGCCATCTTCGTGTCCACCATTCCTGGCTCCGAAGCAGGCTACGCGTTTCTTTTCAACCCTGACTGGTCGGCGCTCGCCAACCCGAAAACCTGGATGTATGCGCTCGGACAAGCGTTTTTCTCCTTGTCGCTGGCTGGCTGCGGCACCATCGTCTATGGCAGTTATCTTAAAAATGACACCGACATTATTTTCTCGGGCTTCATGGTTTCGTTCTTCGAATTGGTTGCATCCATTCTCGTTGCCATGACCATTTTGCCAGCGGTGTTCGCCTTCGGTGTCGATCCACAAAGCGGCCCGCCGCTCATCTTCATCGTGCTGCCATCGATTTTCGCTCAGCTGCCATATGCGCAGCTTCTGGCCATCGTGTTCTTCCTGGCGGTCTTTTTCGCCGGCATCACCTCGCTGGTCAACCTCTATGAAACGCCAATCGAAGCCCTGCAGGAACAATTCGGCCTCAGCCGTGTAGCGTCTTGTCTGGTTGTTTTCGGCCTTGGCTTGCTGGTGGGGATTTTCCTGGAAAATGGCGACACCGTCAGCGCCTGGATGGATATTTTCACCATTTATATCATGCCTGTCGGCGCCCTGTTGGCTGGGATCATGTTCTTCTGGATCTGCGGCAAAGGCTTCGCCGCCAAGCAGATCGAGACTGGCAGCAGCCGGAAGTGGGGCAGCTTCATTGAAGGCGTCGGCAAGTACATTTACTGCGGCGTCACCATTATTGTCATCATTCTCGGTGTTGTCTTCGGCGGCATCGGCTGAGCAGAAGAGAGGTGAACCACCATGTCTGCAAAATTAGAGATCGAAAGCTCCGAACAGGCGAAAGCGCTCTATGCCCGCCTGGACAACGACGAGCGCGCCCTCGTGCGCGATGTGCTGCGCCGCGTCGACCAGGCCAGCCTGATGCCGGAGCAATCGCTGCTCATTCAGCTCAATATCCTTGAGCAGCTGCTTGAAAATGTGCAGCAAGGCCGAAGCGTCGGTGCCGCCATTGGCGACGCCGACACCTTCGCTCAGCGCGCCATTGCCGAAATTGGCGAAGAAGTGCGCCAGCAGCGACACATTGGCGCCCTCATGGCAGGCATCGCCATCTGTGCCATCGTGCTGCTTGTCATCAGCGCTTACGACATCATCCGCGGCCTAATCGCCGGCACCGCCATCATGAGCGTGACCTCGTCCCTCAATCTTGGCCACATCGTCTGCTTCATCGCTGTTCTCGCCGGCACTCGCTTTTTCGTCATGGGCGACAAAAAAGCCGAGTACAACGACCCGCAGAAAGCGCGCCGCCGCACCCAGCTCGTTGGCTTTCTCTTCATCGTCGGCTTCATCGCGCTGCTCGTCGGCGTCTTTGCCAGCGTGCCCGTCGTCCTCACAGCGCCATCGCTGTACGTGTTCATCATCGCCCTTGTGCTGCTCCTGCTCTGGAAGCTCAGCGGCCGTCTCTGATGCTCGTACCCACCGTGTCCTATCGGGCACGGTGTTTTTTTGTGCCGTGCACCGCCAGGTGTTGACGGCGGCTGGTGGTCGCGCTATACTGGATTGGAACCATCCATAGGGGAGGCCATCATGACCTGAGAGGAGGCGCTCGGCGCTTCGACCCATTGAACCTGTCGGATAATGCCGTTGTAGGAATCATATTTGTCACACATGCCGCGTCATATAGCAAATATGAGGCGGCTTTTTTTGCATAAAAGGAGGTGCAATCACGTGAAAAAAAGAGAATGGGGGACACCTGTTGCCGTGGCGGTGATCGTCATCGCGCTCTGGGAAGCCTGCGTGCGCATCTTTGATGTGCCGCTCTACCTGCTGCCGGCGCCGTCGAAGATCGTCAGCGCCCTAGTAGACAATCGTTCGGAGCTGCTCCGGCACACCATCGTCACCCTCGAAGAAGCGGTGCTCGGACTTCTGATCGCGCTGGCGCTGGGGATGCTCACAGCCATCCTCATGGACCGCTCGCGCACCTTTCGCCACAGCGTCTATCCGCATTTGGTCGTGACCCAAACCGTGCCGGTCATGGTGCTGGCGCCGCTGTTCAGCATCTGGCTGGGCTTTGGCATGGCGCCAAAAGTGTTGATCGTCATTTTTATGTGTTATTTCCCGATCACCATTTCCTTCGCCGACGGCCTGGCGCAAGTCAGCCCCAAGCAGATCAACCTGCTCAAAAGCTTTCAGGCGTCCACCTGGCAGATCTACACCATGGTCAAGATTCCGTCTGCGGCGCCAAGCCTGTTTTCCGGGCTCAAGGTGGCCGCCACCTACTGTGTCGGCGGGGCCATCGTCGGCGAGTGGATTTCCTCGTCGGCCGGGCTCGGCTACTACATGCTGCGCGTCAAAAACGGCTACATGCTTGACAAAGTTTTTGCCACCGTGGTCATCGTCGTTGTCATCAGCCTGCTTTTGAACGGCTGTGTCAGCCTCGCCAAACATTGGCTCTGCCCCCATGGCAAACGCAAAGTCTAAAAGAACCCTAAAAAAGGAGAGAAACCCATGAAAAAATTATTATCCATCGCCCTCATCGGTGCCCTCGTGCTCGGCATTACCGGCTGCCAAAGCGGCGGCGACACCAGCGCCAGCAGCGCTTCCGATGAAAACAGCAACCTCAAAGAAGTCACCCTCGTGTTGGACTATGTGCCAAACACCAACCACACCGGCATCTACGTCGCCCAGGAAAAAGGCTACTTCGAAGATGAAGGCCTCAAGGTCAACATTATCGAACCAGGCGACAACAACACCTCCGCAGCCCTCGTCGCTGCCGGAAAAGGCAACTTCGGCGTCAGCTATCAGGAAGACGTGACCTACGCCCGTGCTGCCGAAGAACCAATGCCAATCAAGGCCATTGCCACCATCATCCAGCACAACACCTCCGGCTTTGCTTCCCTCAAAGATTCCGGCATCGAATCACCAGCCGATTTTGAAGGCAAAACCTACGCCGGCTGGCAGTCCCCTAGTGAAGAAGCCGTCATCCAGGCTGTCATGAAAGCAGCCGGTGCCGATCCATCCACCCTCACCATCGTTGGTGCCGACGGCAGCGGCGTGTCCCAGCTCAACCACGGCATCGACCTCATCTGGGAATTCAAAGGCTGGGCCCTCACCCAGGCCGAAATGGAAGGCATGGAATTCAACTACATGCCGCTCAACTCCCTCGACCCACGCCTCGACTACTACACCCCGCTCATCATCACCAACGAAGACATGATCAACAACGATCCAGACACCGTGCAGGCCTTCATCAATGCGGTCAAGAAAGGCTATGAATACGCCATCGACAACCCGGATGAATCCGCCGAAATCCTTTCCAAATACGTGCCGGAATACGACCTCGACTTCCTGAAGAAGAGCCAGGAATACATCTCCCAGGAATACGCCAAGGATGCACCATCCTGGGGCGTCATGAAAGACAGCGTCTGGGACGGCTACACTGAATTCATGGCTGAATACGGCCTCATCGACGAAGCCATCCCAGCCAGCGACCAGTACACCAACCAGTTCATCGAGCAATAACACAGAGATCAGGTGAGACCATGAAACTACACATCGAAGGGCTGTCTGCCGCCTACGACGGCCAGCCGATCTTGTCCGACGTGTCCTTCGACGTTGAGGAAGGCGCCTTTGTCAGCATTCTCGGCCCCAGCGGCTGCGGCAAAAGCACCATCCTCAACATCCTCGCCGGTGTCGTCACACCGCAGAGCGGCGCCATCACCGTCGACGGCCAGCCGCTGCGCCAGCCTGGCGAACACTTCGCCTACATGCCCCAGGAAGACCTGCTCCTGCCCTGGAAAACCATCATGGACAATGTCTGCCTCTACGGCACCATCCACAAGCAAAAAGCCCAGGCCCGCGAAAAGGCCCAGGCGCTGTTTCCGGTCTTTGGCCTCCAGGGCTATGAACAGGCCTATCCGGACGAGCTTTCCGGCGGCATGCGCCAGCGCGCTGCGTTTCTGCGCACGGCCCTCTGCCATGCCGACATCCTGCTCCTCGACGAGCCCTTCGGCGCCCTCGACGTCATCACCCGCAGCGACATGCAGGATTGGCTCGCCACCATGCGCAGCCAGCTCGGCAAAACCACCCTGCTCGTGACTCATGACATCGACGAAGCCATCTACCTGTCCGACAAAATCCTCATCTTAAACGGCCGGCCGGCGTCCATCAAGCAGGAAATCGTGCTCACAGAACAGCCGCGCAGCCGCGAATGGCTCTACGCCCAGGGCGCGCTCCGCACCGACATCTACAAACTGTTGCGGGAGGCCAACAGCCATGCGCAGTGACGCCCACAGCCATCTTTCGCCTTTTGCCGAACAGCTGCTGGCAGCGGTGCCGGTGCGCACCGTGTTCAGCTGCGCCACGCCTGAGGAGTGTCAGCAGGCTGCGGCCCTCGCCGCGCGCCACGCCTATGTGCACCGCTCCTGCGGCATCCATCCCTGGTACGCCGCCGCCGACAGCTGGACCACCATGCTGCCCTGGCTGGAAAAGGCTGCCGTCATCGGCGAAATCGGCCTCGACAATGTCTGGTGCACGACCGACCTGGCTCTGCAGCGTCAGCTCTTTGAGCGCCAGCTCGCTTTTGCCTGCGCGCGGCAGCGCCCCGTTGTGCTCCACACCAAAGGCATGGAGGGAGAAGTGCTGTCGATGATCCGCCACTACCCTAACACCTACCACGTGCACTGGTATTCCTGCCGTGAGCACCTCGACGACTACCTGGCCCTGGGCTGTTACATGAGCGTGGGCCCGTTCCCAAGCCTCGACCCGGCCGTGGCCGCTGTGGCGGCGCACACACCTGCCGACCGCCTGCTCATTGAAACCGACGGCATCGACGCCGTGCGCTGGGCCACAGGCGAGGACCACGTCGACTATCTTCAGGCACTCGATCGCATCGCCGAGGACATCGCCGCCCTGCGCGGCAGCAGTGCCGAGGTGGTGCAGGCTCAGGCCGATGCCAACCTGCAGCGCTTCCTGGCGCTCGGTGCTTGATCGTTTTCCCCGCTGGCTGCGGCGCCAGCGGGGTTTTTTATGCGGTGAAACAGGCGCGGCAGAGACTTTGCGGAAAAAATTGAAAAAATTTTTCCAGCAGCCGCCTGCGTAAAGCCGGTCTGGGCGCGGCTTTGCGCGGCACTCATACTTTTTGGCCCCAAAAAGTATGATACCCAGGTGCTTTTTTCTTTGGTATAATAAAGAATAATCATTCCTGCCAAAGGAGGCGGCTCAGCCATGACCATGCAATCCTTCTGCGGCCTTGACAACGGGCGAGGCCGTGCCATAATTCGACAGACAGACAGACAGACAGACAGACAGACAGACAGACAGACAGACAGCATAGCGTAGCGCTGGCTCTGTTTGCTGCGCCATTTTATCCCTCATCAGGGCGCGGTGCGTCCGTGGACATGTTCCACGGGCGTGCCGCGCCCTTTTTGTGTGCGCTGGAGAGGAGGCGGTGTGATGGAAAAGGTCAATCGCTATGAATTTGAAGGAGCGGTTGTCGAAATCCCTCTGCGCTGGGATGAACGCTCCCGGCAATTTGTGGAGGATTACTGTGATTTTATTGAAAACCCGGTCCGTACTCCGGCAGGCTGTCCAATTCTTTTAACCATCGAGGACGCTTGTCCTCATGCCGACATGGTAGACGATGGCCCGCTAAGCATTGACTGCGGCTCCTGTAGCTACTTCCGGCAGCCAGCCGAATCCGTTCTGGGTGTCTGCCACAATGATAAGATGCGCTCCGGTTCGATAAAGCAAAGGAACACAGGCGCAAGTAAGGAGGAAACATGATGAAAAAGCGATTATTTGCGGCGTTTGTCAGCCTGTGCATGATCGTGTCCATGGTGCCCATCGCGGCGTTTGCCGATGGCAGCCATGGAGACCACGCTGGCTGGACAGAACTTTCAGGCACGATAGAAAATGAATATTTGCCTGCCGGCAATTATGTGCTCACCGGAGATGTAACCCTGAAAGTCTCGAGTTGGGACCTGGGTGAAGAGGGGGATGAGGATGAATCGGTCGTGATATGCCTGAATGGCCACGAAATCAAGGGAAATGGTTGTAATATCAAGGATACAAGTTACTGTAAAGATGTCACAATCTGCGACTGCACAGGTAGTGGGAAGATCCGTGATGCGGTCTTGACCAACGCTGACCTGACCGATATCACTCTGATTGGGTGCAATGTAAATATAACAAACGTAACGGCGAGTTTAAGCAATGTGCAAATGAACGGTGGCAGTATCAGTGCATGGGGCGATCTTTATATCAATGATGGCTGCCGGATCAACTGCGACATCAAAGTCAGTTATGGACTTTATATTAATGGTGGTTACATTGGGGGAAATATTCTTGCTAGTGCCGCAAGTTCTACATCTATATATGGCGGCACCATCGATGGATCGATATCGGTTTTCGGAGGCGGTGATGCAGGCGCGGCGCTTTCTTCCCCTGGCATATTGAACATTTACGGCGGCGAAATCAATCGAGCCATCACGGTGGATGGCGGAGCATGCAATATATCCGGCGAGGACACCATAATCCAAGGCAACACAAACTCCGATTATGAAGTGGGCGTTTGTGTCAATAGCGGCACCTGCAACATCACCGGCGGCACCATATCCATCTCGGACTATACCACCACCTCCGGGGAAGCTACCGGCGCTGTGGTGGTGAAAGACGGCAGCTGCAGCATCGGCGGCGACGCCCGCATTACCAGCTGCCGCATCGATAACGGCGGCGCAGTCAGCGTGCTTGGCGGCAGCTGTACCATCAGTGGGAGCAACATCTACGATAACAATACCAAATACGGCGGTGTGTATGTCGAGAACGGCACCTGTACCATCGAGGAAGGAGCAAAGATCCGTAACAACAACGCCTTTCGACAGGGCGGCGGCGTACATGTGGCCGGAGGTGTATGTAATATCCACGGCGATATTACCGAAAACAAAACTGATAACTATGACGGTGGCGGCGTCTATGTGGCAAGGGGTACCTGCACCATAGATGGTGTGGTCGATCAGAATACCGCTGTTAACGGCGGCGGTGTCTATATAGCCGCAGGCGAATGCAACATTTACGGTACAGTCACCGAGAATACTGCAACTGCAAACGGCGGCGGCATCTATGCGGCAGGCGGCAGCTGTAACATCTACGGTGCAGTCACCAAGAATAAAGCAGTTGCCGGCGGCGGCGTGTATGTGGCGCCGGGAGCGCAGGTCAACACAAGAAACGGTTCTTCTGGGCTCAGCTGCATTACCATGAATACAGCAACTGGAAGAGGAGGCGGTGTATACCTGAGTGAAGGCACCAAATGGGATAATGTTTGTGATATTACCAGAAACCGTGCCAACGCTGGCGGCGGTATATGTGCCGTGGAGGGATGCCATTTAACAATCCGGGTAGGCTCCATCAGCTATAACGCTGCACAAGACAGGGGCGGCGGTCTCTACATAGGTGATTCTTCTGAAAGCCCATGTATTGTTGATATTACTAATTGGGTCATCAAAAATAATCAGGACAGATATTTAAACCCTGATAATATTGTTAGTCTTAACAGCAAAATTACATATGACCCAGCATCATCAGCACAAGATACCTTGCCTTATGATGAACTGGGCAGTATTGTGCTGAGAAATGATGCTTCCTTTACAATTTTAGATGGCAAACACAAAGTAGATGATGCTATCTCATGTTTCGATATCATGAATAATGTCAAAATCCTGATTGCCGGAGGATTTTATGATAAAGACCCGGCACAGGAACCGACGCTCACCGTTCTGGATAATGTCAAAGTAATAGAGCTTGACGGAGATATTGGCTACAATCAATACGATCCAAACTATCCTTGGGCAGTTTATCCTGTTCAAGATGGAATAATGTCGGAAACATCAAACAATCCTGTCTACGACTGAGCTTCAATCGAAAAAGACGGAGACTTCAGCCTGAGCGGAACAGCAGACATACAAAAACTCTATTATTGGCATAAGTCGCAGGGCGCAGAGGACAGCGCCTATGTTGCAGGTCTGCCTTCTGATGCCGGTGATTATACCATTAAGGTCGGAGGACTTCATTTACGCACGATTGGAGAAGAATATTACACCGAGTGTACCTTTGACCTGACGATTGCAAAAGCATATCCGTCCTATACAGTGCCGACCGGCATTACCGCACAGGTGGGAAAACCTCTTTCCGACGTGACACTGCCGGAAGGCTGGGCATGGAAAGACGAAAGCACCATTCCGCAGACCGAAGGAACACAAACCTATCCTGCGATCTTCACACCGGATGACACAGACAACTACAACACCGTGGAAATGGGCATTTCTGTTGGGGTAGTAAACGAACCTGTTGTTCAGGAATATGCAATAACCTTTGACGCAAACGGTGGTAGCGTAAGCCCATCCAGCGCCCAAACCAAAAACGGGAAGTTGGAAAGCCTGCCTACCCCGACCAACGACGGCTATACCTTCCTTGGCTGGTACACGCAGAAAGACGGTGGAGAGAAAGTAACGACTGACACATTTTTTACGGAGAACTCCACCATCTACGCCCATTGGCAGAAACAGGCGGCGCAGGAGTACACCGTGACCTTTAACGCCAACGGCGGCAGCGTAAGCACGACCAGCACCACCACCAAAGACGGGAAGCTGGAAAGCCTGCCTACCCCGACCTACGACGGCTATGACTTCCTTGGCTGGTACACGGAAGAAACTGGTGGAGAGAAAGTCACGACCGACACAGCTTTTACGAAGGACACCACCATCTACGCTCACTGGCAGAAGCAGGCGGCGCAGGAGTACACCGTGACGCTGAACGCCAATGATGGCACCATCAACAGCGGAGTCATCACCAGCTACACCTATGGCGTGGGGGCGACTTTGCCAACGGATGTGACGCGTGAAGGCTACACCTTTGCTGGCTGGTATGCCAGTGCAGATTTCAGCGGTGATACCGTGACGGCGATTTCGGCCGAGGACACGGGGAACAAAACCTATTGGGCGAAATGGACGGCGAACGCTTACGGCATCACCGTGACCAACGACGGCAACGGCGAAGCCAGTGCGGACAAGACCACCGCCGTCGAGGGCGAGACGGTCACCCTTACCGCCACGCCAAACAGCGGTTATCATTTTGAACGCTGGGATGTTGTAACTGGCAATGTGACCATCGACGACAACACCTTCACCATGCCCGCCGAAGCGGTGGCGATTAAAGCAGTTTTTGCACGCAACAGCGCTGTCACTCCGCCAATAAATCCGCCAACGGTGAGCGAAGAAACGACCGACGCCATTGCCGACGCCCAGCCGGGCGAGACGGTGACGGTGGATCTTTCCAGCGGCAGCACCAAGCTCGACAAGGAAGTCTTTGAAACCCTTGCAGGCCAAGACATCACTCTGGACATTGACCTGGGCGACGGTGTGTCCTGGACGGTGAAGGGCAGCGACGTTCCTGAGAACGCCGATTTCACCGACATCGACATGGGCGTGACCATGGGCAGCGACGGTATCCCTGTGAATGTGGTCAACGCCATCACTGGCGAACGTGACAGTGTGCAGATCACCCTGGCCCACGACGGCGCCTTTGGCTTCACCATGACCCTCACCGCCCCACTGGGCGCCGAGAACGCCGGATACTGGGCGAACCTGTACCATTTCAATGAGGAAGCCAACGCCATGACCTTTGAAACGGCGGCGCCAATCGGCAGCGATGGCAGCGTGTCCCTGTCCCTCAGCCACGCCAGCCAGTACGCCATTGTCATCGACGACCACACCCACGGCATCGTGACCCTGCCATTTACCGATGTGAGCGAGGGTGACTGGTTCTACGACCCTGTGTGCTATGTGTACAGACAGGGCCTGATGACCGGCACCTCGGCAACGACCTTCGCGCCGAACACGCCGCTCAGCCGCGCCATGCTCGTGGCTGTGCTCCATCGCCTGGAAGGCAGCCCGGCGGCCAGCGGCAGTGATTTCAGCGACGTGGCCGACGGCGACTGGTACGCTCAGGCCGTGAACTGGGCAGCCAGCGTCGGCGTCGTCAATGGCTTTGACGACGGCACCTTCCAGCCAAACGCCGCCATCACCCGCGAACAGCTGGCCGCCATCCTGCGCAATTACGCAGAATATAAAGGCCTCGACGTCACAGCAACCGGCAGCCTCAGCACTTACACCGACGCCGCCAGCGTCAGCGACTGGGCGAAGGATTCTGTTGAATGGGCGGTTGGCAGCGGCCTGATTGGTGGCTACGAGGACAGTACGCTGCGTCCACAGGGCGACACAACGCGCGCCGAAGCCTCGGCTATGCTCCAACGGTACTTGGCAAACTAAACATAAACAAAACGACGGCCCCGGAGCCGTCGTTTTTGATTTGTCAGTCATGGCGTTGTACGCTGCTGTTGGCGTTACAGCTGCAGGCGGATGGTCAGCAGGCCGTTGTCGTGGCTGGCGCTGATGCGGCCGCCCATTTGCTCCACCAGCGTGCGGGCGATGGATAGGCCCAGGCCGGTGGCGTGGTGGGCGGTTTCGACGGTGAAGAAGCGGTCGAAGAGCTGGGCGGTGGTGACGCTGTCGAGGGCGGCAGCATGGTTGGCAAAGGTGATGACGGCGTCGCTGGAAAGGCTGACAAAGAGGTCGCCGTCGCTGTATTTGAGGGCGTTGTTGAGAATGTTGTTAAAGACGCGCGCCAGGGCGTGGGGGTCGAGGGTGCGCCAGACGGCTTCGTCGCAGAGCCGAATGTCCGGCGTCAGGCTGCGCTGTTGAAAGGCGCCGTAGAAACCGGCCAGGCTTTCGGCGAGGGCGTCGTTGAGGCAGACGGCGCTGGGCGGATGCGGGGTGTCGTCGGCGAGGATGACCGAGTAGCGGAAGAGTTCTTCGCAAAGCTGGGTCATGGCGTCGGTGCGGTTGGCGATGATGGCCAGGTGGCGCTTGGCGTTGGGGCTGGCATCTTCGCGCTCGAGCAGGTCGAGGGTGCCGCGAATGGCGGTGAGCGGCGTGCGCAGGTCGTGGGAGATGTTGGTGACGGCGGTTTTCAGCTCGCGGTCGCCGTTTTCGTAGCGCAGGCGCTGGCGGCGCAGTTCGCGGAGGGCGTCGTTGATGGCGCTGGCCAGCTGGCGCATGTATGCGTCGCGGCAGGAGAGGGTGATGGGGGTGTTGGTGTCGGCACGGAGGCGGTCGTCAAATTGCTGGGCGATGGCGTCGGCGGCGCTGCGCAGCAGGATGATTTTGACGGCGAGGACGGCAATGATGAGCACGAGCACACCGATGATGAGGGCGGCAGCCATGGGCATTCTCCTTTGCGGGGGTTATTTGAGGTCTTTTTTGCGGAAAAGCAGATAGCCAAAGAAAGCAGCGGCAATGGTGAGAAGCAGGGAATACAAAGGCCAGCGCGCCATGTGGTCAAACATTTGGTTGCTGATTTGGATGCACTGGGCGCTTGGCAGAAAATCGTACAGAACGCTGACGATGGCGGTGGTGAGCGGGCTGGCAGCGACGCCGTGGATGGTGATGTCGGTCATCATGGACTCAACCTTGGAGGCGGCAATGGCGAGGGCGATCATGACCAGCAGGCCGACGACGCTGGATGTGGATTTGTGGGACAGGTTCATAGCGAGGGCGATGCTGATGGCGGCGTAGGCGAGGGTGAGCAGCACGCAGTCGAGGAGGACCAGCGCCAGCTCAGCCGGGGTGAGCATGAAGGCACGGAACAGGTACCAGGAGAGCAGCATGCCTGGCACCAGGCTGGCAAGAAGCACGCAGAGGGCAGCGGCAATGCTGACGAGGGCGTGGGCGGTGTAGAGGGCGGCACGCGTGTGCCCGCAGGCGAGCTTGCTGCGAATGGTGCCCTGGTCGTAGTCGGTGCCGATGGTAAGATGGATGACGATGGCGTTGATGATGCCAATGCCGGGCAGCATGCAGAAGATGCTGGCTTCGGCGGTCCATTGGTTGGTGAGGCTGTTGTAGTCGAGCATTTTAAAGGTGGAGGCAACGAGGGCCAGGGTGGCGGCAGCGGTGGCGATCAGGCAGGTCCAGAAGGTTTTGCTGCGCAGCAGCTGGACAGCATGGGCGGTAAGCAGTTTAAGCATGGCGCGCACCTCCCACCAGAGACATAAAGAAACTTTCAAGGGATTCGTCGTGTTCCTCGGCGGACAGCAGGGTGCAGCCTTCTGCGTCCAGGGCGTAGACGAGCTGGGAGAGCACAGGCTGGGCAAAGATGTCGGCGCTGTCGTCGGAGAGGATGTCGTAATCGAGCTGCGCCCGATCGAGGACGCGCGCCAGGGCGCCAACATCGCTGACGCGCACGCGCAGGCATTTTCGGCAGGCGGCATCCAGCTCGGCGGCGCTGAATTCGCGCACCATGCTGCCGCCATCGATGACGCCGTAGTGGCTGGCGAGGCGGCTGAGCTCGTCGAGGATGTGGCTGGAGATGAGCACGGTGAGGCCGTGGTCGCGGTTGAGGCGCAGGATCAGCTCGCGCATTTCGATGATGCCCTGGGGGTCGAGGCCGTTCATGGGCTCGTCGAGGATGAGAAAATCGGGCTGACCGGCCAGCGCCATGGCGATGCCGAGGCGCTGCTTCATGCCGAGGGAGTGTAGTGCCCCCAATAATTTGGACATCCGAATTATTGGGGGTATTTCTATTGTCAAAATTAACCCATCAACAAAAGCTGGAAATTTACGCCAAAAGAAAAGCTGGTTACACCATCTCTCACTTGTCTCTGGAGTACGGGATCAATGAAAGAGGTATTAAGTATCTTTGTAGCCTCATCGATCATCATGGGCCAGATATCCTTCGCCAGGATAAGAATCGCTATTATTCTCCTGAACTTAAACTTCAAATCATCAACAGCGTGCTCATCGACCATCAATCGGTTTATTCGGTCGCCATCGAATATGGACTTCCTAACGATGGTTTGCTGCATGCCTGGATCCGTTCCTACAAAGACAATGGATATGTTATCATAGAGAAAAACCGTGGGAGGCCACCATCTATGAAACAACATCCAAAACCAATCATTAAAGCTTACGAAGATATGACTCCGGAAGAAAAGGTCAAATATCTGGAAGAAAAGAATCTCTATTTGGAAGCCGAGAATGCTTACCTAAAAAAATTAAGAGCCGTGGTTCAACAGCGGAAGGAGCGCGAACAGAAGAAAAAGTGATCATCGTTTCTGAACTGCGGCAAATGTTTCCGCTAAAAG
>CALJRU010000031.1 GCA_937976375.1 uncultured Peptococcaceae bacterium
CATGAGAACAGCGATTTTTATATTTCACTGTCTCTCATAAAGGGAGCATACCAAAACAAGAAAAGCTGCTTGATGGGGAGCTTTTAAAATATACAAATACTAATGAACCAACGAAGAACAAGTTGCAGCCATTAATGATGATCGGCATGCTCATGGGCATCGCTGTGTGCCGGAAAAAGTGCTGGGTCGTAGCTGATGCCGTTTTTATCATAATAATCCTGGGCCGCTTTCTTAATGGCTTCTTCAGCCAGCACAGAGCAGTGCATCTTGTGTGGCGGCAGACCATCGAGCGCCTCACTCACCGATTTGTTGCTCAGCTGCAACGCTTCATCCAACGTTTTGCCTTTGATCAGCTCGGTAGCCATGGAGCTCGAGGCAATGGCGCTGCCGCAACCAAAGGTTTCAAACCTTACATCTTCAATCACCTGGTCGTCGTTGACTTTGAGATAAATTTTCATAATATCTCCGCAGACAGGGTTACCGACCTCACCGACGCCATTGGCGTCATCGAGCACCCCAACATTGCGTGGATTGCGGAAATGTTCCATTACTTTTTCACTGTATAAAGCCATGATGGTCAAACCTCCTCATATTCATCCAAAATGTGTGGCCGCGTTCCATTGACAAGATCGCGCCAGAATGGGGACATATTTCTCAAGTGGGTTACAACATCGCGCACCGATTCGATCATCGTTTCAACATCCTCGTCGCTGGTGTCGTCACCAAGGCTGAGCCTCAGTGAGCCATGTGCCACTTCATGCGGCCGGCCGATCGCCAGCAAAACATGGCTCGGATCAAGGGAGCCGCTGGTGCACGCAGATCCAGATGATGCACAGATGCCTTTATCATCAAGCATGAGCAAGAGCGATTCACCCTCAATGCCTTCAAAGCAGAAATGCACGTTGCCTGGCAGGCGCTTTTGCGCGTCGCCGTTGAGCGCTGCGTAAGGGATCGTTCGCAAGCCTGCGATCAAACGATCACGGCGTGCCTGCAGCTGCACGCTTCGCTCTTCACGTTGACTGCAGGCTTCCTCAAGCGCTGCCGCCATGCCCATGATGGCTGGCACATTTTCGGTGCCGGCACGTTTGCCGCGCTCCTGCGCACCGCCATTGATCACATTGTCAAGAACGATGCCGCGCTTTGCGTAGAGAACGCCAACGCCCTTCGGTCCGTGAAATTTATGAGCGGAAAGTGAAAGCATATCAATTTGCTGCGCCTTCACATCGATGGCCAGGTGACCAACTGCCTGCACAGCATCAGTGTGGAAAAGCACACCTTTCTCTCGGCACACAGCACCAATTTCAGCAATCGGCTGAATGGTGCCAATCTCATTGTTGGCATACATGATTGTTACCAAGCACGTATCTGGACGGATTGCCTCCGCCACCTGCTGAGCACTGACAAGGCCATTGTCGTGGACATCCAACAACGTGATCTCAAAACCACGCTCTTTCAGCTTATCCAGTGTGTGAAGCACGGCATGATGTTCAAAGGCTGTGGAAATAATGTGCTTCTTGCCCTTGCGTTCTCCGATGCGTGCCGCACTGAAAATTGCCTGGTTGTCCGCTTCACTGCCGCCGGAAGTGAAATAAATCTCCTTCGGTTCTGCACCAATACATGCTGCAATGCGTGTGCGTGCATCGTTGATGGCTTCTTTGGCACGCTGCCCAAACGCGTAAAGGCTTGATGGGTTGCCGTATTGTTCTTCCATATAAGGCAGCATCGCTGCAATCGCAGTTTTGCTCATTTTCGTGGTTGCTGCGTTGTCTGCGTAAATCATATCTTGTTCCTCCTCATATGATAAATCCTATCCATGATGGTTGGTGTAAAAACGTATTTCTTCTTTGTTGCTATGATAATAAACCTATTTACCTACCAAGTCAATAGGTTTTAGTAAAATTTCTTGAAAAACCTTTTTACCCTGAGGTAAAATAGGCAAAAGGAGGTATGTGATCATGATTTCTACAAAAGGGCGCTACGCCATCCGCTTAATGATCGATCTCGCCGAGCAGCCCCAAGACACCGCCGTGCCTTTGAACGACATTGCCAAGCGCCAAGGCATTTCCAAAAAATATCTGGAAAGCGTGGTTAAACTTCTCGTACAAGGGAAGCTCGTCAAAGGTGCCAGTGGAAAAGGCGGCGGCTATCGACTCACGCGCGCACCAGAAGCTTACACCATCGACGAAATTCTTACGCTGACCGAAGGCACCCTTGCCAGCGTCGCCTGTTTGGAACATGGCGCAGATCCCTGTCCCAACGCCAGCTATTGCAAAACACTGCCAATGTGGCAAAAATACGATGCCCTCACTCACGATTTTTTCGCTGGCATCACCCTGTCCGACCTCGTTGCTGGCAACGTCTAAACACACAAAAAAGCACCGACACCCATTTGGATGTCGGTGCTTTTCATTGCACACTTATTTGGTAAAGACAAACTTCTTGTCGTCGTCGAGATCCACCTTAATGGTATCACCGTTCTTGTACTGCCCAGCAAGAAGCGCATCAGCGAGAGGATCTTCGATCTGATTCTGGATGGCACGGCGCAGAGGACGTGCACCAAATTCCGGATCATAGCCAACCTTTGCCAATTCTTCCAGAGCATCATCACTGAGGGTGATGGAAAGGTCGCGATCAGCGAGACGCTTCTTGAGATCTTTCATCATGATGCCAACGATCTGCTTGAGTTCGTTGTCGGTCAATGGATGGAAGACCACGATGTCATCGATACGGTTGAGGAATTCTGGACGGAATGCTTTCTTCAGATTGTCCATCACCTTAGACTTCATGGTTTCGTAGTCGGTTTCAGCCTGTTTGTCGCTGTCATCGACGCTGGTGAAGCCAAGGGTCTTGCTGTTCATGATGGCCTGGGAACCAAGGTTAGAGGTCATGATGATGACTGTGTTTTTAAAGTCAACAACACGCCCCTGACTGTCGGTGAGACGGCCATCGTCCAGAACCTGCAAGAGGATGTTGAACACATCTGGATGTGCCTTTTCGATTTCGTCCAAGAGGATGACGCTATATGGTTTACGACGAACTGCTTCTGTCAACTGACCGCCTTCATCGTAACCCACATATCCTGGAGGTGCCCCGACGAGACGGCTGACGGCGAATTTCTCCATGTATTCGCTCATATCAATACGCACCATGGCATTTTCATCATCAAAGAGAGCTTCCGCAAGTGCTTTTGCCAGCTCCGTCTTACCAACACCAGTAGGCCCAAGGAAAAGGAAACTGCCGATTGGGCGTTTGGCGTCTTTGAGGCCGGAATGGGCACGACGCACAGCCTTGGAGACAGCGGTCACAGCTTCTTCCTGACCGATGACACGTTCATGCAGGATGCTTTCCAAATGCAGCAAGCGTTCACTGTCTTCTTCGGTGAGTTTTGTCACAGGGACGCCGGACCAGTTGGAGACCACTTCTGCAATGTCTTCAGAAGTAACCACCTGATGGCTGGTTTTATTCTGCTTATCCCAAGACTCACGTTCGCTGTTCAGTTGTTCCTGAATGGCTTTTTTCTTATCACGATACTCTGCAGCTTTTTCAAATTCCTGCGCCTGGATGGCTGCTTCCATTTCTGCAGAGAGATTTTCCAGTTCAGTTTCCATTTTCTGGATAGAATCTGGTGCTACGCTGTGACGCAGACGCACACGAGAGCATGCTTCATCGACCAGGTCAATGGCCTTATCAGGAAGCTGACGATCGTTGATGTAGCGGTCGGACAGCTTTACAGCACTGACCACAGCAGCATCTTCGATTTCTACTTTATGGAAGGCTTCATATTTGTCCTTGATGCCGCGCAAAATTTCGATGGCATCGTCTACACTAGGTTCATCGACAGTGACAGGCTGAAAACGACGTTCCAATGCTGCATCTTTTTCGATGTACTTGCGGTATTCATCGAGGGTCGTCGCACCGATGACCTGCAAATCCCCACGGGCGAGTTCAGGCTTGAGGATGTTGGCAGCATCGAGAGAACCTTCGGCAGAACCAGCCCCAACGATGGTATGCAATTCATCAATAAAGAGGATGACATTCTTGCGGCTCTTCACTTCTTCGATGATGTTCTTGACACGTTCTTCAAAATCGCCACGGTATTTGCTGCCGGCAACAAGACCGCCCATGTCAACATTGATGATCTCTTTGTCTTTCAAAAGCTCTGGTACATCACCGCTGACAATGCGCTGGGCCAAGCCTTCGGCAATAGCCGTTTTACCAACACCAGGTTCACCAATGAGCACAGGATTGTTCTTGGTACGACGAATGAGGATCTGTACCACACGTTCAATTTCCTTGCTGCGGCCGATGACAGGGTCGATTTTCCCTTCCTTTGCCATCTGGTTCAAGTTGCGGCCATATTCTTCAAGGGCGTTGCCCTTGCCATTGCCTTCCTGCTGGCCATACTCTTCAGCGCCACCATTCATGCTGCTGTGTCCGCCAGTTTTTGGCTGGCCAAATACACCGCCGCCATAGTGGTTGTTGACTTCACGCAAAATCTGCTCCAAGGTCACGCCTTGATCCGCCAGTGCCTGGTAAGCCACGCCATCGCCAGACTGCATCAGCGCAATCAGCAGATGTTCCGTAGCAATGCTGTTCATACGCAGACGTACAGCCAGTGCCCAAGCGATTTCAAAGCAGCGCTTTACACGAGGGGTATAAGCCAGTCGGTTTGGATTCACGCTCTCCTGTCCTTGACCGACCATGCTGAGAATGTCTTGTCTTGTTTTATCAGGATCGACATGCAGCGTTTTCAGCACGCTGGAAGCGATCCCTTCTGCACGCATGATACCGAGCAGGATGTGCTCCGTCCCGACCATGCGATGGTTCATGTTAATGGCTTCTTCCTGAGCGTAAGCCAGTGCCATTTTGGCATTTTCCGTAAAATTGAAAGTTGCCATATCTATCACTCCTTTTAGGATGGTTGAATATCTTTTCTTATCATATCAGCACGCATTTTGTCTCGTGCCGTTTCATCAAGAGCCGCCCCTGCAGCAAACTGTACATAGCCAGGGTGCGCCTTGATAAGGAGACGATCAATCTGATCGAGCGGCCAGCCTTCCACTGCTCCCATTGCCGCACCAAGGCGAACAAGGGAAAGCAGCTGATAAGCTTCACGGCCGGAAAGCCGCCGTGCATAAGCCAGGGTGCCCAGCGCGCGATAACATTGATCGGCAAAGGCATCACCTTGCTGGCGAAAATGCTCCCGCAGCTGACGTTCGCGTTCGACAATCTGATGCGCTGCAGCGCGCAGCGTTGCCAGAATGTCCTCCTCACTGCGT
Source organism: uncultured Peptococcaceae bacterium (assembly GCA_937976375.1). Classification (GTDB taxonomy): domain Bacteria; phylum Bacillota; class Peptococcia; order Peptococcales; family Peptococcaceae; genus UMGS1590. The sequence continues at coordinate 5,280 of CALJRU010000031.1, forward strand.
CCTAAAGTCACCTGATTAGAAAGCTGGTAGAGATCCCCTGTTGCCTTGCTGCCTTCGCCAAGAAAGCCGCGTACTGTTAAGCCCATTTTTTGGACTTCTTGTAAGAGACCCAGCTGATTGCTGGCTGTCAGCGCTGGCAAGTGGAGCATCACAGAAGCCCGCATGCCTGTGCCGAGATTGGTTGGACAGCTTGTCAGATAACCCAAAGCGTCATCAAACGCATAAGCGCTATAACTGCCAAGCCAGTCATCCAACAGCGTTGCCGCCTGCCAAGCATCACCAATGGCAAAGCCACGACGAAAAACTTGCATGCGCAGGTGGTCTTCTTCGTTGACCATAATCGATTGTGTCTGATCGTCTGAAAGAACCACTGCACGCAGGTGTTCATCATCTTTGGTATGTTCCACGCTGATTAAATGTTTGGCGAGGAGCGCTTGACGATCCAGCGGATCCGCTTCATCAAGCCGATAAAAGCGATAACCCGCATGGGCATCGGCAAAATCCGACACATGCTTCCACACCTGCAGGGCTTCTTCGCGATCCTGCTTGGCAGGAAAGCGCTGAGATGCATAATTGCGCGCCAACCGTACACGGCTGGATACGACAACATCTTCATCGTCGCCGCTGCCATTGGCCCAAGCCACTGGTGTGCGGACAATCACCTCATGCAGGGTTTCCATCACCGTTCTCCTTTGCTTGTAAAGATTTTATTTCATCACGAAGCCGTGCGGCTTCTTCAAAGTTTTCTTTTTCAACAGCCTGCTTCATCGCCAATTGCAAGCGTTCAAGCTCACTTTTTGGGGCAGCTTCCACATCAATCGTGGCTGCTGCGGCAGACGTCTGCTGCATGTCAGCATCTGCATTTGGCGTTTTGCCAACGTGTTCTGTGTGACCATGCAGACTGCGCAGCAATGGTGGCAGAACATCCTTAAAATGGTCGTAACACTCACTGCATCCAAGCAGTCCGTTCTGTTGAAATTCTTCCCAAGTCATGCCACAATGCGGACAAGGGCTGATGCCTGCCTGCTGTGTTTTCGAAGTCGTTTGACCGCCAAGCTGGAAAAATGGCTCAAACCAGTTTGAAAAACTTGAAAATGGCTGACTAAAGAAATCGTTGTTAAAAAATGATGCAAACGGATCCCAGCCGCCGCGTTCTTTGGCGGCGCATTCCGCACAAAGGTGTTCGCTGTGTGCGACACCGTTAATGATGGCTTCTTTATGAACAGTAGCCTCACGCTGTTTACATTTTTCACATAACATAGGTCATTACTCCTTTTCTGATCATTTATCAGATTCAGCTGCATCATCGGTGGATGCAGCATTGTCATTGCTGTTTGACTGTTCTTGAGAACCAATGCTCATATGTGCCAGCAAATGTACCATCAAGCGGGCACGCATCTCATTGGTTGTCATGGTTTGCAGCGGTTGCAGCACGCGTTCTTTCAAGATCGCCTTCAATAGAGTACCAACATCTGGCGGAATAATTTCTTCCTCCACCAGATAGGTCAGAATGCCTTCGGCTTGTTTTTCTGATAAACTTTTACCGGAGGCCTCCATCAGCGGGCGAAAATCATGGGCGCTATTCAGCGGAACCGATTGGATTCGCACATAGCCGCCGCCGCCACGGCGTGTCTCTACGACATAGCCATTGGCTGGGGTAAATCGTGTCTGCAGCACATAATTGATCTGGCTGGGTACACAGCAGAATTTTTCTGATAGTACACTTCTTTGAACAACCAGTACACCTCCATCCGATTGGTCCAACAATGCTTTCAAATATTTCTCAATATCTTGGGACAAGCTGCCCATTTTGTCTCACCTCACTTCAATGTTCTTTGTTTGACCTTTATTGACCTTACATGCTTTATTATACCTACCTACCTAAAATTGTAAAGGTCAAATTTTGGTCAAATTGATATTTTAATTAATAATAACTGTATTTAATTTATTTTATTTTTCTTTAATCATATATAATCAACTTTCTGATCTTTTTTGATCTTTCTCCACTCCAAGCGTAAGACACAAAAAAACGCCCTGTCGCTGGGCTCAAAATGAGCCACAGTCAACAAAGCGCTTTTCACCGCCGGTGCATGCGAACACACAGATGAAGCATTCATTCTTTCTTGCTGCCAACAGCCATGCCAGCCAAAAAAGCCGACAAGTACGTCAACAATGACATATTCGCAACAATCACCAAAGCTTTGGCCAAAATTGTGCTCACGCTGACAGTGCCCAGAAGCAAATATCCCACCTGTATCAGCAGCAGCAGAACAAAACAAACGACCGCCACCGTCCGTGTTCGTTTGTTGCTTTTGAACAACGTGCCGCAGCAAATCCCCGAAGCAAGCACCAAGACCGAAACGCACAAAAGTTTGAGCACATACGCAGTGAGCGGCGACACCTCATACATCCGCACCGCTTCCCAGTTGTTAAACTGAGCCCCCGCCCAGCAAGCCACTCCAGCAAACACCAACGCCAGCAGACAACACATCACTTGTTTCATACGATCTACTCTCCTTGTTTTTCAAGACGAACCGCTTCTGCCATTGTTCATTTGAATTATTATAACACAGGCTTCCATGTGATCAGGGAAAAGCGATGTATTTTCTTCTTTCTTCTTTCCGAAAATCGTCTGGTTTTCACTTTTCCGTTACAAAATCAGTGCAGCCCTTGCCGCCTTTTGCGCCCGCTGATCACTTGTGGTATGATAGAGCCATCTTATGACGAACGAAGGGAATGCACCCCATGAACGATACCATCAAACAAAAGCTGGCCACGCTGCCGACGAATCCCGGTGTCTATTTAATGAAAGACAAGGACGGCAAAATCATTTACGTCGGCAAAGCCATCAATCTTAAAAACCGCGTGCGCTCCTACTTCCGCGCCCAGCCAAAGGAAGCTGTGAAAACCAAGGCTTTGGTGCGTCACATCGAAGATCTGGAATACATCATCGTTGACAACGAAACAGAAGCCTTGGTGCTTGAGTGTAATCTCATCAAAAAATACCGTCCCAAGTACAACATCAGTCTTAAAGACGGTAAAACCTATCCTTACTTACGCATCACCAAGGAAGATTATCCACGAATTTTCGTCACGCGGCAGGTCATTCGTGATGGCTCCCGCTATTTTGGGCCTTATACCAATGTCACCGAGCTGCGCGAAACGCTGGATTTAACCCACCGTATCTTCCCGTTTCGCACCTGCTCCAACAGCCAGTTCAACAAAAGCATGAGCTGCCTCAATGAGCACCTGGGACTGTGCAAGGGACCATGCGTTGGTCATATCAGCAAAGCCGACTATAACGCCATGATCGAACAGGTGGCGGACTTCTTTAACGGTCACATCGAACCGCTGCGCAAGCGGCTCGAAAAAGACATGCTCGCTGCCTCAGACGCACTGGAATTTGAAACCGCCGCCCAGATTCGCGATCAAATCCGCGCCATCGATGCCATCAGCAACCGCCAGAAAGCCAGCAGCCAAAGCACTGGCAACCACGACCTCGTGGCCATGGCGCGCAACGACCTTGGTGCCATGATGCAGGTCTTTTTCGTGCGCGGCGGCAAAATTCTCGGCCGTGAATCTTATCCCCTTCACGCCAACAAAAACGACAGCGACGAGGAAGTTTTTTCCAGCTTTATGAAGCAATTCTATCTCGATCAGGAAGCGGTGCCGCGCACCATTTATATCGACCGAGACTTCGATGATGAAGCCGCACTGGAAGCACTGCTCACAGAAAAGCATGGTGCAAAGGTACAGTTCCATGTGCCAAAGCAAGGACAGACCCGTGCCCTTATGGACCTAGTCCGGCGCAACGCGGAAGAAGCCCTCGCCAAACGTATCATCAGCGGCGAACGCGCCCGTGAACGCACCGAAGGTGCCCTCGTCGATCTCAAAGACTACCTTGGCCTGGATCACCTGCCCAATCGCATTGAATGCTACGACATTTCCAACATCCAAGGCACCGACTCGGTTGCTTCCATGGTGGTTTTTGTCGCTGGAAAACCAGCTAAAAGCCAGTACCGACACTTTAAGATCAAAACAGTCGAAGGGCCAAATGACTTTGCCAGCATGCACGAGGTCATCACGCGCCGTTTCAGCCACGCCACCAAAGAATTGGAAAGCGGCATGAAAATGGGCAAATTTGCCTGGCTGCCCGATCTTGTCATCATCGATGGCGGCAAAGGTCAGCTTGGCTATGCGCGCCGTGCCATGCGCGAGCAGGGCTATGCCTACATTCCCACCTTCGGCTTGGCCAAGCAAGAAGAACTGCTCTTCAAAGAAAACGAAGAAGAGCCGATCGTTCTGCCGCGCCAATCCAACGCCCTCTATCTCATCCAACGTGTGCGTGACGAATCCCACCGTTTTGCCATCACTTACCACCGTTCCTTGCGCGGAAAACGTCAATTGGCTTCTATACTTGATGATATTCCTGGCATTGGCAAAAAACGCAAGGAGAATCTCTTGACCCATTTCGGTTCATTTAGTAAAATTCAAAGTGCAGACGTAGATGCGCTTGCAGAAGTACCAGGCATCAGCCGCGATCTTGCTGAAACCATCTACACCTATTTGAAGACCCACCAGGATCTTCAAGCCCGTCTGAGACGAAAGCAATGATCTCTTGAAAGGAGCTGCCCAATGAAATCTCTTATTGTTCATCTTCTGTCCTATTGCCTGGGCCTTTATCTTACTGCTCAGCTTGTACAAGGACTTTATTTTGACACCTTGGCAGCGTTGGTGCTTGGCGCCATCGTTTTGACCATCGTCGACGCCATCATTAAACCAATTCTCACTGTCCTCACGCTGCCACTTAACATTCTCACCCTTGGCCTGTTTACCTTCGTGATCAACGGGTTCATGCTCAAGATCACCTCTCTCATCGTGCCAGGGATGGCCGTTGGCGGATTCTGGGCCGCCACTTTTGCCGCTTTGGTCCTCACCATCATCAGCGGCATTATCAACTGGCTCGTCAGTGACTAAAAAATCTATGCCTCATTCTTGCGAATGGGGCATTTTTTTATTTTGTATATTGACCCTGACGCTGCGTCATGGTCTATACTAAACGCACACGGGAGGGATGATGATGCACACAGTAAAAGAAGTCAGCACACTCACAGGAGTTAGTGTGCGTACCCTACATCACTACGATGCCATTGGGCTTTTGAAGCCAACTGCATTGAGCGCTGCTGGTTATCGGCTGTACGACGAGACAGCACTTCGCCGCCTGCAAAGCATTCTATTCTTTCGTGAATTGCAATTCTCCCTCAAAGACATCAAATCTATTTTAGACAGTCCCAACTTCAATCCGGCAGACGCATTGCAACAGCAAATCGAACTGCTGGAGCTGCAGCAGCAACGTCTAACTGCGCTCATCGCCTTTGCCCGTGACATTCAAAAAGGAGGCATTTATCCGATGACATTCCATGTTTTCAACAATAACGAGCTTGAACGCTACAAAGAAGAAGCCAAAGAGCGTTGGCAACATACCAAAGAATATCAAGACCATGCGCAGCATCATAATGATGACCGCGCCAATCAAACAGCAGCCGTTCAGCTAATCGGTATTTTTTCCAAGCTGGGCAGTCTGCGAGGGCAATCACCTGCATCTCCGTTGGTACAGGAACAGCTTCAGGCCCTGAAGCAATGCATCAGCAGCCATTTCTATGTCTGTGACAATGCCATGCTCGCCAATCTTGGTCAGATGTATGTCAGTGATGAGCGCTTCACACAAAACATTGACAACGCTGGCGGAGAAGGCACCGCGAACTTTGTCAAACAAGTCATTGACCATTATTGTGACAATGCCTGAACCAACATAATAACCTGCCATACAGAAAAAAGCGGACCGGCTGGTCCGCTTTTTCATTGTCTTAAAATATCCTCTTTTTATTTTGTGATGGTCACTGTTTGGCTGGCATTGTCCCAATCGACTTGCCCGCCAAAATATTCTACCACGAAACGAATTGGCAGCATGGTGCGTCCGCCAATAGAAACCGGCGCCACATCGAGCATGTAATAATCGTTACGGCTGTCCCATGCCATCTTGTCATCGAGCATGAGGTATAGTGAGTGCCCATCCATCACTAAGGTGACCACACGTGTGTCGTTGTCGTAATCCACCGTGCCGCCCATGCCTTCGATGACCGCACGCACTGGCAGAAGCGTGCGTCCGTTGCGAATAATCGGCGTGGTACCCAGACTATCAATGGCTTGACGTTCCCCATTTACAGTAAAAACGGGATTTCCAATGTTCAGCGTCATTTTAACATCACCACTAGGTTCAGGTTGTGGCTCTTGGCCAGGATCTGGTTCTGGCTGTGGCTCTTCATCAACTTTTCGGAACTGTGCATAATACACCACATCGGCATCAAGATTGGCAACCATGCCGGCCGTAATCTTTGTGCCGCCGCTTGGCTCAGTAAACCAGCCAATAAATTCATAGCCATTGCGTGTTGGCGTGGTGGCTGGCAAAGTATAGGTGTCACCATTTTTTATATGGTAATACCCATAGGTCACCATATTGGCCGAATCCACAAAGAAGACATCATGAACACCTTCTTCTGGCACATAAGGATCTGGAAGCTTTTCATAGGACGGATACACAATGATATCGCTCGTCCAACGGTAGGTTGTCACATTGCCGATTGGAATGTTTTGTCCGTTTTCTTTCACATACCAATACTTGAACTGATAGCCTTCCGGCACTTGAGCACTCGGCATATCTCCGCCAAAAACCTCACTGATGGTCTGCCCATACTTGCACCAATTGGAAAATTGAGTCGTACCTTCTGGATTAGCATAGAATGTAATCAAATAAGATTGATTGCTGTTGCTGGCGCTGCCCGTCGTTGTAAAGGTCTGCTTGGCGCCTTTGACTTCCACACCGTTAAAAACGCCAAAGAACTGATAGCCGTACGTCGTTCCCGGTTCAAGGGTTAGACCAACTTCTTTATTGATGTCATACCAGGAGTGATAGGTTGTTTGTGCTGGCGTCACAGTGGAAACACTCTCCGTGTATTTTTTCAGCACGGTATTGCCCTGATAAATGATCACACCCATTTTGGTGACATTGGTGCCGCTTGGCTTGGTAATTTTCTGCACCACCACGGCATTGGTGTTGCTGATGCTGGCTTTTTTGGTGTAATCTGGATCGGTCGCTTTTGAGAAGGTCACCGTCGGCGGTGCTGCTGTATTGCCATTCACGCCAGGAATGCGAATGATGCCCTTGAGTTCAGCGTTCACGACCGATACCCTCGTATAAGCAACATTCTGATAGCTGCCACCGGTCTCATGCACAATCATATGACTGCCGCCGCTCTTGCCGGCATAGATCGCCACATGCCCGGTGAACCAGATAATGTCCCCCACCTGCGCTTGATTCAGATCGGTGCCGATGTTGGTACCATAGTCACGCAGATGCGTGCGCACGCTCCACATGTTGATGCCAAACTTCTCATAGATGCGGCAAATGAAGCCTGAACAGTCAGCACCAGGATTGCTGCCATCGATTTTTTCGCCGCCATACACATAAGGCACTTTTCCAACGTATTCCATCGCTTTGTTAACAATGGCCTGGCCGCTGACGGAAGCGGCTTCTGCTTGCCTTGGCGCTGCGGCAGCAAAACAACTCATAAGCAGAAGCACAACAAGCAGCACACTGACCCCTTTTTTCTTCCATGTCGTCATTATGTTACCCCCTTTTTATAGAAAAACGTTCTATTATATGATGGTAACATTATATCATACACATAGGCTTCCTGTCACGTATCACTCATCGATATTTACAGATAATTCTCGCATAAAAAATGCCATCGTGGAATCATTTCCACGATGGCATTTTTTATGACCGCCGGATCAGCGCCAGAGCCGCTTCGACGTTTTTATCCCACACACAAAACAGGATTGTCATGCGAATCTATTTCAGCACGTTGTAGTTAATAGGGTGCTATGTAAACTACTCCTGAATGCAACACTTCTCTCTGCATTCGTCGTCGCATACACTGCACTTTCTCACGATAGCGCGATAGCCAGCAGCATGCATCCACTGATCAATAAAACGCTATATGCCAGAACCGTCAGGATCTTTGACGCAGATATTTGATGCTTTCGTGACCACGCAGCTGCTGCGAATAAATACCCAACACTCAACACAAACAACCCCAGCATCACTTCAACATGCGTTTGAACCCATGTCCAAAAAGGCGGCGTCCAGTCCTTCGACCATATCAATCGATAAGTAGGAAAAAATGCATGTGGCCACCTAATCCCAATCACCTCCAGCAAGAATCACTGTGCTGAACAGCCTGTAGCCCCTATCTATCTGACCTACTACTTATTTTTCTTTTGAATAAAACCGGCCACAACAATAAATAACGCTGGAATAAAGATCAATTCCAACAAACCACTTAGCATCAATCCAACAACACAAACAATAATCATCAAAGCAAAAAGTGTTGAGAGCAGTTTCAATGTTTTCTGTTCCACGACGCTTCCTCCTTTTGACATTGTGTTTATTCTTCGCTGACGCTTGCTCCCGGCATGCAGGCAATTTCTTCAACGGTCAGAGTGTCCTCGCTGCCTTCAGCCTGTTCAAGCATCTGCTGCATGTGCGCAACGTCCACAGAATTTTCAGCAGGCACTTTCAACACTTCATGACGGGTACCATCTTTTTCGGTAGCAATGAGCACGCCGTCTTCAACGTGCAATGTGCAGGCGTTAACAGGAAAGTCGAGCTCAAAGGTGACATAGGTAAGGGCATCATCATCAATCTGAGCAAAATAAAGCACGTTTGGATCATAGATGAATGGTCCCTTGGTACCCTGGGTGTAATAGATATAGCCATTCGCTGTGGTGTAATCGGTGGTGTAGTTAAAACTGCGCACGTAGGTCAATGCTGCCGTGGTTCCAACCGTGTCGAGATCAGGAACCTGGAAAAGCGCCACTTGCCCATTGCCGACCAAGCCTTGACGGCCAATCGCAACGTAATGCTGCCCATTGATAACTTTTGAACCATTAAAGTAATAGTCTAGATAATGACCCGTATCACCGGCCCAATCGCCTAGAACATCTTCAATTCCTGTCAAATAGACCACTTTGCCGGTCTTTTCATTGGTGGCCGACACATACATATTGCCCACTGTTTGAATATCTCCGCCAAAGCTCAATTTAAACGTCCAATCACTGGTTTCTTCAACAGGTTGTTCATCCGTATTTACCGTTACCGTACGGGTGTCATTGTCCCAATTTACCGTGCCGTAAAGTTCCATGAAGTCACGCGCAGGCAGATAGGTGCGATCGTTCCACAGCGTTGGCTGCGTGCCAAAAACGCCTGGCTTGCCATTGGCCATATAGTTATCTGCACCCACCATCAGCGTCACATCCACCGTTCCGTCATCGCTGGTAATGTGAATGGTGCCATCCTCCTGCCAATCCGTTTGGTAGCCGAGCTCTTCGCTGACCAAGCGCAGTGGAATCATTGTGCGGCCGTCTGAAGTGATGAACGGCTGCCCGATGTCTTCATTGGTCGTCACCGTTTTGTCGTTGATAACCAGTGTAAGATCTGTCGATGCCACGTCCACAGCCGCCGATGCCGGTACCGTAGAAAGTCCGAGCATTGTTGCCAAAGCCACACTAGCCGTCCATTTTTTCATTGTTAGTTTCATGTTGTCTCCTCCTTTTTACTTACTATTCGAATTATATCATAAATTTATTACAATAATGATTCGTTTGGACGGACTGTTACCATTTGTCACTTATCAAAGACAGAAAAATGACAAAAAATGCAGCCGCTCTCAAAAACGGCTGCATAATGTCTCACTCAATGTCTCAATTGCCGTCTTCTTCAGATATGGAGGAACCAGGCAAAACAGCGATTTCATCAAAGCTCAGCATATCATCACTGGCCAAAAAACCTTCGAGCGTCGTATTCTCGTCTAACACCTTCTGCATATGGGCTGGATCGATGCTGCCTTCTGCTTTCGGCACACGAGATACTTCATGACGGGTACCATCCGGTGCGGTAGCAATCAGCATGCCATCTTCCACGCTCAGAGCACAGTCGTTGACGGCAACATTAGCATGCAGCTTCACTTTGTTGGTGGTGTCGCCAACGGTGGCAAGATACAAAGCGTTCGGATCAACGTCCCATGGTCCTTGATTGGTGCCATCAGTGAAATACAGATACCCATTGACCACGGTGTAATCGCTCTTATATGGAATGGTGCCCACATAGCTCAATTCCGTCTGGCCAGCGGCCACATCCGGCAGAGCAAAAATATTAACTTCAAAACCACCCATGACGCCGCCGCGGCCCACAGTGAGATAAACCTGATCATCGATCACCTTGGTCGTTCCTGTGTAATATTCGTTCTTATTTTCTGCATTAAAGTACTCGCCAAAAGCTTTCTCTGCACCGCTCAGAAATACACTCTGCCCAGTCTTTGTATTGGTCGCAACAACAAACAACTGATCGCTGGTCTCCGACGTCGTCCCCGCAATCAAACCGAGCGTCCAATCGCTTTCACTCGGATCAACCACTGGCGCCTCGATGGTTACCTTAACCGTGCGGGTGTCGTTAACCCATTCTACATCCGCAAAGGATTCAGCCAACGCACGCACCGGCACATAGGCACGCCCTTCGGCACTAATGGTCATTGGTTCATCAAGCACAACCGTTTCACCATTGATAGTGCAGCTGTTCTGACCATTGACGAAAACGGCTTCCAGTGAAAGCTTCTCATTGGTCACATGCACCGTACCATTTTCATAGACGACATCACAACCAGCCAATTCACTGATTAAGCGAACCGGCAGCATGGTACGGCCATTGTCTGAAATGTATGGCGCTCCCGTTTCTGCATTGGCTTCAATCGGCACGCCGTTCACTTCCAAATTCACGTCAGTAGAAGCTGCCTGCATTGGCAAAGCGCAGGCCATCATCAACGCACCACTGACCAGCAAGGTTTTACATGTCTTTTTCATAAATATCCCTCCCTAAATATTCAGTATATTCCTATAATTAGAATACTACATATGTTGATATATCTCCAGAGTTTTTTTCGTTTGCCATCAATTTGTTACCACTAGCTGCCAAACAAAAAAGCCGCGACAAAACGTCACGGCTTTCGTACAAAAGATTAAACCAAGGCGCCACCAACGACTTCCAGTGTTTCAGGATTGATGATGTGACTCAATCCATCAGCTTCCGTTGCAACAAGCATGCCTTGTTGAAAACTCAGGCTGCAGGCATTGATCGCAAAATCGAACTTGACCGTTTTCTTGTTGGCAGTGTCGCCAATCTCAGCCACATACAGCACGTTTGGATCAACATCCCATGGGCCCTGGTCGGTACCATCCGTATAATAAATTTTGCCATCAGCGATGGTGTAATCACTCTTATAAGGAATAACACCCACATAAGTCATATCTGTTTGGCCAGCAGCAGCAAATGGCGTCATAAGAACGGTCTTTTCAGTACCACCCATCAATCCCATGCGACCAATTGTGATCGTTAGCTGGTCATCAATCAACTTTGCTTCGCCCACATAGAGGCTTTCAGCATTCGCTGTGCTAAAATGCTCCTTCGGCAATGCAAGATTGAAGGTCTGACCTGTTTTCTCATTATTGGCCACAACGAAAACCTGATCCCCAGTGCCTTGCTTATTTAACGCAAATTGCCAATCATCCAGTGATGGCGCAGTTGCTGCAGGATCTTTTACAGTCACCTGAACGGTGCGGCTGTCATTGTCCCAATTGACATCAGCAAACGATTCTGCCAATGCACGCACTGGCACATAGGCACGCCCTTCGGCACTGATGGTCATTGGCTCATCGAGATTGACGGTTGCACCATTGATGGTGCAGGTATTTTGACCATTCACAAATTGAGCCTTCAATTGAAGTGCATCGTTAGTCACTGTAACCGCTCCATTGTCATAATCAACGCTGCAGCCAGCCAGTTCACCAAGCAAGCGAATCGGCAACATGGTGCGTCCATTATCAGAGATGTATGGTGTTCCTGTTTCAGCATTGGACTGAATCGGCACGCCATTGACTTCCAGATGCACGTCGGTAGATGCTGCCTGAATTGGCAATGCACATGCTGCCATCAATACACCACTGATTGCTAACGTTTTCCAAGTTTTTTTCATAAAAACCCCTCCCGTATAGTCGCAATATTTCTACGATTAGAATACATCATTTACAATTTATTCTCCAGTGAATGCTTTGTATTGCGTCTAAATTGTCATTACTGATCAAGAACCGACGGCAATGTCCCCGAATCCTTGATCGTTAAGCATCAACAAATCTTTTCTAAATGATTTGCAGCGAGCAATATACCTATGAGAATGAGGCTATTTCTTTCAAAAAAAGAAAAACATCTGACGAATGTTCGTCAGATGTTGGCAATCTGTCATTATTTATCCACGCGTTTTGGATTGGCCGGAAACCAACCACGTGCCACACGTTCTTCCTGTTCTGCCACTTCTTTAATGCCCCAAAGCGCAGAAAATCCAAAAAGTGCAATGGCTGCATTGAGGATGGTGTTTTTTACACGCAGCGACAGTGCCACGCAGGCAACGCCAATGGCTGCAAACGCCGGCATGCATACTTTACGACCGAGATGGTATTCGCCTTTGATAACGATTGGATGCCATACGCCAATAATGAGGAAGGAAAGCGCACCCAAAATAATTCCCTTAAAATGCATGATGTCATGTTCCTTTCTGCTGCACAAGCTCACCAGTAAGCTTCCAGCAACTGTTACTCTATACAAAAACATCCCGGACCACTATGATCCGGGATGAAATCATTGTTCTTAGCGATTTCTGTTTTTCAGGAAATCTGGAATGCGAACATCATCATAGCCACCGCTGTGACGCTGCTGTGTACGCGCGCTGCTGGTGCTGCGGGTCGTGCTGGTGCTCTTAGATGGTGCTGCAGGACGGAACACAGGTTCTTCAGGCTGACGAGCAAAGCCAGTAGCGATAACCGTTACCTTGATATCGTCCTTTGCGCCTGGGTCGTCGATAACACCAAAGATGACATCTGGTTCGCCGCCAGTCGCATCATTGATATAATCAACCGCTTCCTGAGTTTCCATCAGCGTTGGGTTCTGACCAGAAATGTTGATCAGCAGAGCGGTCGCACCTTCAATGCTGGTTTCCAAAAGTGGGGAAGAAATGGCTGCCTTAGCTGCTGCCACTGCGCGATCTTCACCTTTACCAACACCAACACCCATAAGTGCAGTACCAGTGTTCTGCATAGTAGAGCGAACGTCCGCAAAGTCGAGGTTAATCATTGCATTCTTGGTGATGGTATCAGCGATACCCTGAACACCTTGACGTAGGATATCATCGGCATATTCGAACGCTTCCTTCATGGTCATTTCCTTGCTGGCGATTTCCAGCAAACGATCGTTTGGAATGGTAACAAGGCTGTCAACCTTATCAATGAGTTCTTCAATGCCTTCGAGCGCATTCTTCATACGTTTACGCCCTTCAAATTTGAATGGCTTGGTGACAACGCCGATGGTCAAAGCGCCCTGGCTCTTTGCAATCTCTGCAACGACGGATGCTGCACCAGTACCAGTGCCGCCGCCCATACCTGCTGTAACGAATACAAGATCGGCGCCTTCGAGCGCTGCTGCCAGTTCTTCGCGGCTTTCTTCGGCTGCTTTCTGACCGATTTCAGGGTTACCGCCAGCACCCAAGCCACGGGTCAGCTTCACACCAATCTGAATCTTGGTATCAGCGTTAGACTGTGCCAAAACCTGAGCATCAGTATTGGCCACGATAAATTCTACATTGTCTACATTGGTTGCAATCATGCGTTCTACAGCGTTTCCGCCGCCGCCGCCCACGCCGATTACTTTGATCACAGCGACGTTATTATTCTTATCATCGAGTTGGAACATCCACGATCCCTCCACACAAAATTTCTAGCCTTATTGTATAATAATAACCTATATTGCAAACTCTTGCAAATATTTTTCTCTATTTATGTCGTTCTTTCCAGAATTGTAGCATTTTCTACTTATTCTGTGGTATTATCCGACGTATTTCCATTTGAAGTCGTAGTAGTTTGACTGGACGACGTGTCGTCATCGTTTGCCGCAGCGGTGGTTTGCCTTTCAGCTGTCGAAGCATCACCATTGTTTTTCGAGGTGCTTGACGTCTTATTGTTGTCTGCTGATGTGGTATCGTTCTCACTCGTCGTGGAATCATCCGTGCTGCTCTGATCTTTATTGTCCTCATCTTCATCAAGATATTCAGAAACGTCAATATTGTCATAGCCTTCCAGCACCACAACTGGTGATTTTTCGTAACGAATATCGATGGCTTCGATCGGCTCTTCAATGATATTGCTGAGGATCACTTGATTCATAATATCATTAAGCGTAGCCATACGAGATTCAATGTTATCAACATTGCCAATGCGTATCTCAATGCCCTGGCTGGTATATGCCAGAATATTATTACGGTCCTTGATATTGATTTCCTGAATCATCGACAAAAGCTCATCCGGACATGCATTGACAATCTTTAAGATGTCTGAAAAACGTTCGTTATCCTTAAACGCTTCACCGGGTGATGGCACTTCATCCATTGAAAAGCCGGTAATCAAAGGCAAGTTCAAGTTTGTCAGCGACTTGGCACTGTTCAACAAAACGCCATCTTTGCTAAACTGCAGATAACTGCCATTGTTGAGCAAAACGCCAGCCGGCTCACGTTCGGTGATGTTGATCTCGATCCAGTGTGGGAAATGGCGCGTGATTGTTACATCCTGCACATAAGGGTAATAACGAAGCTCTTCTTCGGCCTTGCTGGTACGATAAAAGAAAAGATTCTGCCCAACTGGATTGCCAGCAATCTCTTCCACCTGTGCTTCACTCATGTTTTTAAGATCATTGACCTGCACATTATCAATTTTCATCAACGGCCCCAAAAGAACCACCACTGCTGCAACAATCAACATGATGCTGATGAGCAGCACCTTAAATCCTGTTGGCAGATCGTCATCACTGGCTTTTGCAGCCGCCCTCCCACCTTTTTTGGCAGATTCTTTTTTCTTTGGCTGCCGCCGCGCTTTCTTCGCTGCACGATTTGAGCGTTGCTTTTCTGCCTGCAGTGCCTCTTCAAGGCTGATCATTTCTTCGTCATCACTCGTCGCATCAGCCGTCTCTTCTTTACTTGGCAGCATTTCTTCCAGGGTATCTACAACTTCTCCAATGGTGACATCAGGTATTGGCTTTTCTTTTTGCGCAGCTTGTTCCTGCAGCGTTTTTTTACTGGTGCTTAACAACTGCTCCACGCGAATGGCAATCGGATCACTTTCCTCTTCTGCACTTTCTTGCACAGAAACGGCGCTTTCTTCGTGCACCTCACGACGTTTTCGAGCTTCTGCTTCTCGTTCATACTCGAGATATTCTTCGGGAATGACAACGTCTTCGCTCTTTATCTTTGGACCTCTGTTCTTATCTCTAAATAATTTCAATCGACATCAACCTTTTCTGCGAATGAATCTTTTTACGCGCGACGTTCTTCTAATGCTTTAACGATCAGCGGTGCCTGTTTCCAAATAGAACCTGCACCCAATACGAGCACAAGATCACCAGGCTGTAAGGTTGAAATAAAGCCACTGGTCAAATATTCATCGTTGACCACCTGCGCGTGTTTTTCAGGATCAATTTGATCCACGATGAGCTGGCTGGACACGCCTTCAATTGGTGCTTCCCCAGCTGGGAAGACATCCAAAAGCACCACTTCGTCAGCCTGAGACAAAGCCTGGGCAAAATTTGCAGCCAAGAATTGTGTGCGAGAATAGCGGTGTGGTTGGAAAATCGCCACGATCCGGCCACCTTCATGCATTGCACGTGCCGCCTCTAATGTTGCAGCGATCTCTGTTGGATGGTGCGCATAATCATCATACACCGAAATACCATCCACAGTGCCCTGATGCTGGAAGCGGCGGCGTGCACCTTTGTATTCTTTCAGCACAGCAGCCACCTCATCGAATGTCAGGCCAACATCCATGCAGGTAACAACAGCTGCTGTTGCGTTGGCAATATTATGTTTGCCTGGAACTTGCAATTCTAAATGTCCCACAAAGCGATCACCATTATAAATATCTGCTTCATTTTTCATGCCAGATTGATGATGATTTTTGATACGATACTGAGAGCGTTCGTGGAAACCATATGTTTTCATAGGAACTGGACTCTGTGATGCGATGCCAAAAGATTCATCATTATCCGCACAAAGCAGGCAACGACCCTCTGGATTGGTCTTATTCAAAAATTGTTTGAAGGATTCACGAATTTCATTGATGTCTTTATAGTGATCCAGGTGGTCTTCTTCAATATTGGTAATCACAGCGTACCATGGCAGTAAATTGATAAAACTGCCATCGCTTTCATCAGCCTCAGCAACAAACCACTCGCCTTTTCCGTTTTTGGCGTTGCTGCCAATATCGCTGATCACCCCACCCACTACGATGGTTGGATCCAACCCATTCTTTTCCAGGCAAAGAGCAATCATCGAAGATGTTGTGGTCTTTCCGTGGGAACCCGCAACACAGATGGCTTTTTGGTTTTCCATCAAATGACCAAGCATTTCCGAACGATGGATTACTGGAATCCCTTTGGCTTTTGCTGCCTGATATTCCACGTTGCTTTCCTGAATTGCTGTCGAGCGCACAACCAAATCAATATCGTCTGTAATATTTTCTGCACGCTGTGGCACATAGATGGTTGCACCACGGCCACGCAGCATCTGTACCTGGTCAGATTCATTCAAATCTGAACCACTGATGGTATAGCCACGCTCGATCATGACTTCTGCCACAGCGCTCATACCAATGCCGCCAATTCCAATAAAATGAACATGATTAAACTTTTGTTCCTGGCTCATTTTGCCACCTCTATCCTTCTCACATTATTTTTCAAAACTTTTTACCAGCATCATAATGTCATCCAATGCTGCTGGCTTTGCCAATTCAAACATAGCATCTTTTTTTGCTTGATAATATTCGTCATCATTGAGGAAATTATTTAACGCTGCTGTCAATTTTGGCACCGTCAATTCATTATCCAAAATCATCTCGCCAGCACCAGCATCAACCACAGCTTGTGCATTAAATTGCTGATGGTTGTCACTAGCGTAGGGATATGGCACTAAAATACCAGGCAAGCCACATACAGCGATTTCAGCCAAGAAAGTTGCACCAGCACGGCCAACAACAACATCAGCCGCCGCCAATGCATATGGCATATCATGGGTGTATTCAAGAAAGCACAACCGTTCATCGCGCAATACACTGCTGTCACTGTCTTTTATGAGCAGGCTTGTTTCCACATAGCCCACCTTACCAGTAATGAAGATGACCTGCACCTCAGGATTAGCCAAAATGCCCGTTAATGCCAACGCGCTAACACGGTTAATGGTGCGGGCGCCACGGCTGCCTCCTGTAATCAAAATGGTTTTCTTTTTGGGATCCAGGCCAAATTTTTCACAGCCTTCTTCCTTGCTCAGCTTACCAATATCATTGCGCACTGGTAAACCTGTAAGCACGGTTTCCTTAGCCTTTACAAAAAATCTCGATGCTTCCGGATAATTGATCATCACCTTGTTGACACGCGCTGCCAAAAGGCGGTTGGTCATTCCTGGATAAGCATTTTGTTCATGAATCATCGCAGGAATATGATTCATGCAGGCCATCAATACGGTCGGTCCACATACAAAACCTCCAGTACCAATAACCAAATCCGGATGAAATTCTTTGATGTATCGGCGTGCCTCCACGACCCCTTTTGAATTAACCAGCAGGGAGCGCGCCAAAGCCGGCGTCAACTTACGTGGAAGCCCCTGCGCCGATATCGTTTTAAAAGGTATGGAAGTCGTCGGCACAATGCTGTTTTCCAGCCCATTGTCACATCCGATATAAAGCACCTCACTGTCCGGCAGCTCAGCCAAAATACGTTCAGCAATGGCCAAGGCCGGATAAATGTGCCCACCGGTTCCACCGCCGGTAACAATCACTCTCATACGTCTTCCCCCATTATATTTTAGTTCGTCTGTTATTCTTGTGTTTTGTTTCTTGGCGTTCGTTTTCGCTTCGTCTTATCCGCATAGCGCGACATGTTTAGTAAGATGCCAATAATCGTTAAAGTGATGACCAAAGAAGTACCGCCATAACTAATCAATGGCAACGTAATCCCTGTAACTGGGCACACCCCAACGGCAACTGCCATATTGATCAAAGCCTGCACGGTGATAATAGCCGTAGCACCAAAAGCGAGATAGGATTTGAACGGATCTTCAATACGCGTCGAAATCCAGAAACCTCGCCACGCAAAAGCCATAAACAAGCCCAACACCAGCAATGCACCAACAATGCCAAATTCCTCGCCAATAACCGAGTAAATAAAGTCTGTATGCATGCCTGGAAGATACAGAAGCTTCTGCCCGCTGTTGCCAAGACCTACACCAAACAATCCACCTGAACCAAAGGCATATAAGCTCTGCACCAACTGATACGCGGACCCATTTGCTGCGTCGGCGTCAGTTTGGTTGATAAAACCCAGCAAGCGCTGAATGCGGTATGGTTCCATGATGCAGTAAATAGCAACAACGCCCAAACCTGCACCAATGACACCCATAATCCAACGCTTTGACAGACCAGCAACAATAAACATGGCAAAACAGCCACCGCATATTGCCAGTGCAGACCCTAAGTCTTCCAAAGCAATGACAGCAAAAGTGGCTATAATCATTAAAAATGTCATGATGCTATTGCGGTCCTTAACAAATTCGTAAGGTCCATTCTTAATCAGATCAGCTGTGCAAATGACCATCAACGGTTTTGCCATTTCTGACGGCTGAAAGCGAATCCCTGCAATTGTTACCCAACGCGTAGCACCAAGACTTTCTTCCCCTGCAAATAAAGTAAACAGCAGTAAGAAGAATACAAAAATCAGTAAAACCGGACCCACCTTCTGAAAAAACTTTGGTTTTAGCATCATAACCATAAAGGCAACAATAATCCCCATAACTGCTGAGGCTGTTTGTTTAATAAAATAGCTATACGCGTTGCCATTTTCCAGTAAGGAACGATAACTGCTCGCTGAAAAAACCATAATCAAACCAATGGCAAGCAAAACAGCCACCACTTCCATAATGAAAAAGTCTGGCGCACCAGCAACCGCATTGCCGTGTACAAACAGCTTATCCAACATGCCAGGTTCTTTTGGATGCGTTGACTTCTGAGGTTTCTGCTTTCGCTTTTTTGGCTTTGGCGAGACATTTTTCACGCCCTGTGCCTTTGGCTGCTGCATTTTTGTGGTGCGTTGCCCATTTGCTTCCTGCACCATTTCACGCCGATGCTGTTCCGCGCGTTCTTGTAAACTTGGCCCACGCCGATTTGCCATTGACATGGCTTGATGAGAAGATTCCATCATCATTTGCCTTTGACCCACTGTTTGCTTATTCTGCGGTGTACGTCGCGGCTGATTCTTTACTTGAGGCTTTATTGGTTTTTTTTCAACTAACACCGGGCGTTTCTGCCCATTGTTATTATTTTTCTGCATAACCCTTCACCAGATCTTTAAACAGATCTCCACGCTGCTCAAAATTATCAAACATATCCCAGCTTGCACATGCTGGAGAAAGCAATACTACGTCGCCAGACTGAGCCATATCATGAGCCTTGTCCACCGCATCTTCAAAAGAATCTGCGCAAATGTAGTCTTTGTAAGCGGTCCGTTCAAAAGCGTCAAGGAAATCACCTGTCGCTTCACCAACCAATACCACACCACGGCAATGCGCTCGCATCAATGGAACAAGTACAGCCATATCGCTGCCCTTGTTACGACCACCAGCAATGAGAACGATAGGACGTTCACCATAAGACCCCAATGCTTTTTCTGTTGAGTCCGGATTGGTCCCTTTAGAATCGTTCACATAAAGCACGCCATCGATGGTTGCCACTGGCTCCATACGATGCGCCACGCCTTTAAACGCACGCAGACGTTCTGCAATAACGGCCGGTTTTTGACCCATTAAAAGTGCTGCCAATGATGCCGCCATGGCATTTTGCCAATTGTGCGCCCCGACAATGCCAATTTCATGAGCAGGAATCAGCGCATGTGGCGCCTCACCTTTATGCAAGCAGTACATCAATTGTCCATCCTGCAGCCAAATTCCTTCATCCAAGATCTCTTGCTGACTGAAGAAATAAACCTTTGAAGCCGCTGATGCCGCCATAGCAGAAACAATGTTGTCATCTTTGTTAAGTAAAAGGTAATCATCGGCAGTCTGATTTTTGAAAATGTTCGCCTTTGCAGCTGCATATGCTTCCATGGTTTTGTGACGATCCAAATGGTCTGGGGTCACATTCATGACCACAGCCACTTTTGGGCAAAACGTATCAACGCTTTCCAGCTGAAAACTACTCATCTCTGCGACAACAATATCCTTTGCTGTCATTTGTGGACATTGACTGATCAACGGCAGGCCAATATTACCGCCAGCCACGACTTTACGCCCATCCTCTTCAAGCAGGACAGCCGTTAATGTTGTAGTCGTCGTTTTTCCATTGGTCCCAGTAATTGCGACAAATGGCACCTCACTATACCGGAACGCCAGTTCCGGTTCACTGATAACCGGGATATTCAATTCACGTGCTTTGACAACTGGTGGGATCGTTAATGGCACACCAGGACTCATAACGATCAGTTCCGGCTGAATGGCTTCTACATCCGGTTGCTGTCCCCAGACATAGGAAACAGACGCATGCCCAAGCTGCGCCTCAACCTTTTCTGCCAATTTGGTATTCATATCACTGATGACAATGTTTTTTCCAATGGAAAGCAGATATTCTGCACTGGCAATCCCACTACGCGCTGCGCCAATGATCAAAATAGCATCTCCCATATTTCTCCTCCTTTATCTTAAAGCAAGGCCGTCCAATAGAGGGCGACACCGATCACACATGACACCAAAGTAATGATGCTAAATAAGCGCACCACTTGATTTTCGCTGCGACCACCCAGTTCAAAATGATGATGCAGAGGTGCCATTCTAAATACACGACGTTTGGTCTTTTTATAAACAGCTACTTGAATAATGTCTGAACAAGCTTCAATAAAATAAGTAAAGCACATAGCTGGAATGAGCAATTCCGTTTTGGTGACCATTGCTAAAGCAACCACCATTCCGCCAATAAAAAAGCTTCCCGTGTCACCCATAAATACTCGTGCCGGATGATGATTGTAGAACAAAAAGGCCAGACAAGCCCCGATCATTACCGCAATAACAATCAACGTATGCGGCTCGTTGTATAATTTGACCACGGCAAAAAATGCCAAAAAGATGATGATGCTGACTGTTGTTAACAAGCCATCCAGACCATCCGTCAAATTGGCGCTGTTGGTGGTCCCAACAATAATGAATATCATCAGCGGCCAATAAAGGATGCCAACCGGCAGTACAATATTGAACAACGGAATCCAGAAATCACTGACATTCATGTCAAGGCGCGATGCCCAAAATACAATCAAGACAGCTGCAATCAACTGCAATGCAATCTTTTGTTTTGGTGTCAAACCCTCATTGTGGTGCATAATGATTTTAATGGCATCATCAGTCAAACCAATTAACCCAAAGAGCATGGCGCTGCCAACCACAAACCAAGTCACACCATTGAACTGTCCCATGACCACCAAAGTTACGATTACAGTGACCATAAACAAGATGCCACCCATGGTTGGCGTTCCCTGTTTCTTTTGATGACTTTTTGGTCCTTCTTCTCGAATAGATTGACCAAATTTTAACTTATGCAGAATTGGGATCATAAAATGGCCAACAACAAGCCCGATCACCAAACTAATAATAAAACCTAATGCCCACATTCCAGACTTCCTCCCACTGCACTCTTCATTTAATCGCTTTTCAATCCCGTTTTTTCAAGTTAAGATCCTGCCATGCCGGCACACCGTAAGCACCTTCTGCGGTATATATTGCACGACGAATAGCGTGTTCTACGACGTACGCTGCAGCGGTCCCTGCTAAATTGAGATCAAATTCTACATCGCCCACACTCAAAGCAAAAATCGAATCACCATCAGCAGTTGTATTAACCGGACGAACAGTTCTCACTAAACCATTAGATGCCAGCGCTGCGATCTTTTTTAATTGTGTTTTATTAAATTTCCCATTTGTGATCACTGCACCAATCGTTGTATTGGTGGTCACATCACCAGCTCCCGCTAATATTGGCAGCAGCTCTTCGTAATGCTCCAGCATCATCTTCCGTGTATCTGCAAATTCCTTGCCATTTGGCTGGCGTAACCCGGCAAGGATTTCACCATTTTCTGTGAGCACATCTCCCAATGCATTGACCGCAACCACTGCACCAATTTGAAAATCTCCCAACTGAATAGCATAAGTGCCCAGGCCGCTTTTCATCATGCCATCACCATTCAAAAGTTTTCCAACGGTTGCACCAGTGCCAACGCCATGATTGCCTTCAGAAATAGGCATTCCCTTTTCTGCTGCCTTACATGCAGCATAACCCATTTCCGCATCCGGACGAACGTTCTCACCACAAGCCAAATCAAAGATGCAAGCTGCAACAACCAGCGGTACCACAGCATTTCCAACTGGTAAACCAATGCTGCGTTCCTCAAGATAGCGCATAACGCCTCCTGCCGCATCCAATCCATAAGCACTGCCACCACTAAGCAAAACTGCATGAATACGATCTGCTGCCGCTGCTGGATCAAGCAGAGCACTTTCTCTACTTGCAGGACCACCGCCACGAATATCTACACCACACGGGGCACCATTTGGACAAATGATCACCGTACAGCCTGTTCCAGCTTTCTGATTTTCCACACTGCCAATTTGAAAACCAGAAATATCTTGTAAATTTATTTCTTTCATGGCCATCTCCTGCTTTTTCAGAAATCACTTCGTCATTATATCATTCTTTTATCTTTTAATATAGCCTGATACACATCAACCATCTTCATGCTGTTGCTGCCTTTAACCAGTATAACAGCATCCTTAGGCGCATGTTCTTCAAGAATACGCGCCACCTGTTTATTGGTATCTACATAGTACACGCGTGATGATGGCAACCCTGCGGCAATCGCATTTTCACCAATAATTTCAGCCAAATTTCCCAGACAAATCAAACCATCAATGCCTAATTCAGCCAAATGACGGCCTACTTTTGCATGGCCTTCATATTCATATTGTCCCAATTCATACATGTTGCCTAAACATGCAATCGTTGGGCGTGGTTTATAACCGGCCAATACATCCAATGTTGCCATCATCGAATCCGGGTTGGCGTTATAACAATCATTGATGAGCAAACGATTGTCTAAAAGTGGATGCATTTCCATTCGGCTAGAGGACAAGGATACCGCCGACCCCAATCCATTTTGAATGTCTGTAACAGAAATGTCAATAGCACGTGCTATGGCTGTAACCAAAAGCGCATTATCAACAAAGTGCCGTCCTGCAAATGGCAAGTCAACATGGAACGATGCGGCATCCGCCTGGCAATCAAAGCTGCTACGGTCTGCTTCCAGAGAAACATTCTTACTGATCAAGTCGCCATCACCGGTTTCATCGCTGCACCAAACAATCTTGGCCGCACACTCATGTATATACGGTGATATCAATTCACGGTCCTTTGCACGCAAAGCCACTGTACCACTTTGTGGAAGATATTTAAACAGCTCTGTCTTTGCACGTGCGATGCCCTGTTGGCTGCCTAAATATTCCGCGTGGACCAAACCAATTCCAGTAATGATCGCATGTGTAGGCTGAGCAATTTGACAAAGAAAATCAATCTCGCCAAATCCTGTCATGCCCATCTCAACAATCAATATTTCTGTACTTTCATTCAATCGTGTTAAGGTCAATGGCATGCCCAATTCATTGTTTTGATTTTCTTTTGTTACAACGACCTGATGTGATTGACCACAGACCTGAGCCAGCAGATCTTTTGTACTTGTTTTTCCTTGACTGCCCGTAATAGCAATCACTGGACCATGAAACTGCATGCGGCACCATTTACCAAGGGCTTGGATAAATTTTTGGCCATCTTCCACAATCAGACAGCCTGTCTTTTCATCCTCAAAACCATGGGCAGCATCAACAGCCACAACAGCTGCGCCAGCATCAATAACTTGCTTAATAAACTTATGGCCATCAACGCGTTGACCACGAATAGCGACAAATAAATCATCTGGTCCAACCTGACGACTGTCAAAGACCACGTTACGAATTATCTTTCCTGCAGGCCCCTGATACCGAAGGCCCATCTCTTTTGCAATTTGCTCTATTGGAACTTGATACATGATATTATCCTCCATTAAATCGAGTAAGCCGGAAATGCCTAAGCACTCTCCGGCTTCTCTAAGCTATGAAGTAATCAGTGATAATTATTTTGGTATTAGAAAGAGAACGCTCTTCTCTAATTATACAGCACCTCGTTAGCCGTCCTCATCTTTTTTTGCGGTGGATTGGTTAGACGTGCTACTGTTCGAGGAATCACTGTTATTTTCTGTGTTACTTTGTGAAGCACTTTTTTGATTGTTTTCTTCCTGCAGCTGCTCCGTCGCTTCTTGGATGCTTGCAAGTTCACTGGTACCAGCAAACCAAACTTTTACCTCACTTCCGGAAGTCACGGAAGTTCCTGCTGCTGGCTGCTGACGATAGGCCAAACCACTGCCAGACAGCTTCGATTGCAAGCCAAAGCCATTCAAAATCAGATCAACATCCTTAATGGTTTTTCCTTCAAAAGATGGTAATATGACCGAATCACTGCTGGAATCGACACTATAGAACTCAACAGTAGATCCTGCAGCAACCTTTGTACCAGAGGCTGGTAAGCAGCAAACCAGCTGATCACCAGTTGTCACATCACTAACCTGCAAGCCAGCTTTTTGCATGATAGCACGTGCCTCTTCAGTGCTCATTGGGAGCTCCAGATCTGGAACAGTCACGGTTTCACCAGCTTCAGCTTCTGTGATGTTTTCATTGTCTTCACTTGGTGCTTCTGTTTGTGGAATCTGATAATAGGTGAGTACATTATTCATGATCTTGGAGAAAATCCCCCCTGCCAAAGTACCACTATTACCACCGCTTTCCGGACTGTCAACGACAACCAAGCAAGCATATTTTGGATCATCAGCAGGCGCGAAACCCATGAAGCTCAATATATAATTGTTGTCTTCGTAAGTACCACCTGAAGCGATTTCCGCAGTACCAGTTTTCCCGCCTACGCGATAGCCTTCAATCGCTGCTGGCGTCCCCAGGCCTTCCTCTACGACACCTTCCAGAATATCGCGCATCTGCTCGGATGTTTCTTCAGAGATGACCTGACGAACAACTTCTGGCTCCGTCTTTTCGACCACATCACCATCATTGTCGGTGATCTCAGAAACGATTTGTGGCTTCATCAAATATCCACCATTGACAACAGCAGAAAATGCAGTAATCATTTGCAGTGCTGTGTAGGCATTTCCCTGACCGATGGCAGAAGAAGCAAGGTCCAGATCAACAGCTTCGTCTTCATCAATCATCAATGGTGATGATTCGGACGGCAGATCAACACCTGTTTTCTTCGTCATACCAAATCCATCAAGATAATCATAGAATCGATCAAAACCCAATTTGCTGACACATTCAGCCTGAGCAACGTTACAGGATTGCTCTACCGCATGCTTCATAGTCTGCAAACCATCACCCTCAGGATAATCCCAATCCTGAAAACGATGTCCATCGATCATGACATAACCCGGACAATAAAGTTGTGTATCCGGCTCAACAATATCTTCTTCAAGATACATTGAGGTTGACAGACTCTTGAACGGTGATCCTGGTTCATATAATTTTGAAATAGCAAGGTTTGTCCATGTTTCCGGTTCATAATCACCGTAATTATTCGGATCAAAATCCGGAATATTGGCCATTGCCAGAATTTCCCCAGTGTTAACATCCATCACAATACTTGTCATAGCCTTTGCATTTTGCTCTTTTTGCGCTTCTGCCAATGCAGATTCAACATAGTATTGAATGGTAGAATCAATGGTCAAATGCACATTCTGCCCTTGTGACGCAGGAATCGATTCTTGAATAGACTGTGGAATGGCATTGCCCAGCTTGTCAAATTCAACGACAAGCTTACCAGGGGTTCCGGCTAAAGTATCATCATATTGCAGCTCAATACCCGCCAAACCTTGGTTGTCCAATCCGCAAAAGCCCAATACATGACAGGCTTCTTCATTATTTGGATATTCGCGCGCATATTCAGTTGTAAATCCAATGCCCAAATAATCTTTTTCCTGCAGCTTTTCTGCGTCTGCTTTTTCGCACTGACGTTTCAGCCAGGCAAAATCACTGCTGCTGTCGTCAATGATCTTATTGACTTCTGATTTTGTCATATGCAAGCAATCAACAATATCATTCACGATCTCATCTCGGCTGCTGGATTCTCGAATCACAGATGGTGTAATGTAAACCGACATTTTTTCAACACTAATCGCCATCGCCTCATTATTGCGATCATAAATAATCCCGCGATTCGGTGTTATCTCAACATTTTGCAATCGATTATTCAGTGAATCATCACTGTATTTTTCGCTTGCCAAAACTTGAACATAAAACAATTTCAAAGAGATCAATATTGCTAAAGCCGCAACAGCAAACACAATAATAAACGGTATACGTGTTTTTCGGGGTTCCAAAATTCATCCAACTCCTTATTTTGCATCAGCAGACTGGGAAGCCTGTGGAGTTGTCGGTGTATAAACAATAATTTCTTCAGCTTCCTTCATGCCAAGCTCTTTTTCCGCTTTTTCTTTCACCACATTGCGGTTATTCAAAGCTGCACTCTGCTGCTTTAACGCTTCATTTTTCGCGTTGATATCATCGAGGCTCTGTTGTCCTTCATTGATTTTCAGTCCTAAGTCCTGAATAACAGCATATTGACCAACGCATAAAACGCCTAAAATAAACGCAATGACCAAAGCACGAAACAAGGACAAACGCGGCTTGTTCTTTTCAAACTTTCTGCGCAGCACACGTTCATTCTGTTTTTTCGCGATTGCTCGTTTTGAGTTCGTGCTAAACATGATATTCGCCGCCCTATTTTTATGCTCCTCCGAGTCCGGATAAGTATCATGTGATACGTATTTTCTTGCTGCTCCCACGGTCATCATCCCCAGAAATCTTTACTAATATTTTCTTCGTTTATAAGCAGGTATTTTTTCTACAATGCGGAGCTTGGCGCTGCCTGCTCGTGAATTCTGCACCAGTTCCTCTTTTGACGCAACAATTGGTTTTCGTGTAATAATTTTCACCGTGGCCATCTTATCACATTGACAAAATGGCAATTCTGGTGGACAAATGCAATCACTTGCCAGATACTTAAAATGCTGTTTAACAATCCTATCTTCCAGAGAATGAAACGTGATCACAGCCATTCGACCGCCAATCTTCAACCGCTCAACTGCCTGATCCAACACATTTTCCAGGACATCCAATTCATGATTGACTTCAATACGAATTGACTGAAAACTGCGTTTCGCAACATGGGAGCCTTTTTCACGCGCACCTTTTGGAATGGCACGCTCAATGCAGTCTACCAGCTGAAAGGTTGTCTCTATCGGTGCAATGTTTCGGCGCTCAACAATGATCTTGGCAATACGTCTGGACCATTTTTCTTCACCATATTCGCGCAAAACGCGTTCTAACGCATCTTCATCGTAGGTGTTAACCAATTCATAAGCAGAAAACGCTGCTTCTGTATTCATTCTCATGTCTAAAGGCGCATCATGCATATAACTGAAGCCGCGCTGAGCATTGTCGATCTGCGGCGATGATACGCCAATATCAATCAATATCCCATCTACGCCATCAGGTGCATTTTCATCTATAATTTCCGGCATCTGAACAAAGTTTGCATGAAAAAAAGTCACTTGACCGTCATATGGGGCAAGCCTTTTCTTTGCCGCTGCCAAGGCATTGACATCTTGATCGATGGCGAGCAAACGCCCGTCTTTGCCAATTGCTTTGAGTATGCCGCTGGCATGTCCGCCGCCGCCAACTGTTCCATCGACATAGATCCCGCCTTGTTGAAGATTTAAACCGTTTAAAACTTCATCATACAGCACCGGTATATGTTGAAATTCCATTTGTGATACCACCCTTATATGCCCAGAAATCCTGCAAGTTCTTCGAAAGAATCTTCTCCCTCTTCGGCCTTCTGCGAAGTCCAGCGCTCTGCACTCCACAATTCAAACGTATTCGATTCGCCAACGATGTACACATCTTTGTCAATCGCTGCATACTCCATTAACGCCGGAGGAATGGACAAACGTCCCTGTTTATCCAAGATCTCAACACTGGCACTAGCATAGAAAAGGCGCTTAAACCGCCGCACTTTCACATCGCTGGATGGCTTGGCATCAATTTTTTCACAAATCAACGCCCACTCATCCATTGGATAAACAGCCAGGCAGCCATCAAGGCCTTTTGCAATAACGCATTGATTATTGAGGTCTTCACGGAATTTCGCTGGAATCGTGAGTCGGCATTTATTGTCAATAGTGTGTTTGTATTCACCTAAAAACATAAAGGCCCACTCCCTTCATCCATATTGTCCCTTTTTGCCCCTTTCTCCTCCACTTTACACTAATTTTCCAGGGATTTCTACCCCAACTTGACCCGAGATTGGCTTAACAGCGCCTTAAATTCAGCTTAATAAATCCCTTAGGTCCCCAAATAAGCGCAAAAAACGACCCTCTCAAATATGAGGGTCGTTTTATTAGTATTATTTATAGATCTGTCATGTTTAATCTTATCGTCTATACGTTTGTATTAGCCCACAACATTTATTGGATTGCCAGCTAAAAATGCTGCAATATTGTCGGCCACAATATGTGCACGTTTCACAAATGCTTCATCCGTTGCAAAAGCCACATGAGGTGTCAACAGTGTGTGCGGCGTCGTGAACAATGGATGTCCTGCTTCCAGTGGTGGTTCAGTGTAAAATACATCAATACCAGCACCACCAAGACGACCTTCATTCAGCGCCTGTGCCAATGCCTCAATATCAACAATTGGTCCGCGTGCGCAGTTGATCAAAATAGCGGTAGGCTTCATTTCATCAATTTGTTTTTTGCCAATGAACCCACGAGTTTGATCGTTCATTGCCAAGTGTACAGAAACCACATCGCAGGTAGACATCAAAGTATCGAGATCTACAAAAGTGACCCCTTCCACTTCCTTTGGACTGCGATTGTACGCATAGCAATCACATCCAAAAGCTTGTGCTACTTTCAGCACCTGCTGTGCAATATGTCCGCAGCCTACAACCCCAAATTTTAAGGCAGACAGTTCCTGACCAACCAAGCCAGCCATGGTGCCGCCTTCACGAACCACTTTGTCACATTCGCGAATATTACGCAGCAGAGTAATGGTCATTCCGAAAACAAGATCTGTAACGGCTTCATTAGAGTAGCCACTGGCATTGCAAACGGTAACGCCTTTTGCTTTGCAGACATCCATTGGAATGTGGTCAAATCCAGTAAACGCAACCGCCAACAACTCAATTTTTTCGAGATGTTCCATAACGTTGGCACTCATTGGCTGATTTGCGATGACAACGATCTCTGCATCTTTTGCACGTTCAATCATTTCTTCATCAGAAGCAGCGCGATGATCGTAAAGGGTCCATTCAACTTGATCGCCAAGTTTTTCCTGCAGCATACCTTCAAGAACATCATCTGGTACACTAAGTGGTTCCAATACAACTAATTTTTTCATTCGTTCATTTCTCCTTTTTCTTTATGATATTGACGGACCAGGTCCGCTTTACAGCGCTTTAGCAATCGAGCTTCATATTTTACTTCCGCCAGTTGATGAAGCTGGCTGACAATCACTGGATTATAGAGACCTCCCGCAACGCCAACAACCGGTAAACCCATGACAAATCTGCTGAATAACAATGTCATCGATAGTCGCTCAGATGTTTCTTGCATTTCTGCCTCTAAATCCAAGAAAATCTCTTTTCCTGAATCAATTGCATCACCCAAGGCATCCAACTGTCTGTTAACAGCAACACGTTCTTCCACTGGCATAGCCGCAAGGCGAATCATCATGAGCATATACACCTGCTCATCTTTTCGATCTGTATCTAAGCCATGGCTCTGCGCAGAAACTGTACAGGTGCGAATCATATTTCCAATGAGAATCGGAATATCTGGCAAACCAATGCCAAGCAGACCAAGGCCCACCCCTTCTGTCGCAGCCACACCCAACGATTTGAAGTATCGTTTTTCTGCTGGCCGACGCAACTTCTTAATCAGCGAGCGATCCCCTTTGGTTTGCACACCAACACGTTTATCAGCATATTCCGATTTTAAGGTCTCTTCATTGTAAGTTTTCTTAATCAAAACCTTTCCTTCTTGAAAAACCATCTTAAATGCAGCAGTAAAAGCTTTATTTAATGTATCTTCCAATTTTTCTGGAATTTTATCTTCGATTTTTGCCTTTACTGATCCTGTTGTCTTACTGACAGCTTTTTTCCAGAAAGGATCCTCAAACAATAATTTTTGTTCTTTTTCTTGGCAATCACGCAATTCATAATTGATGGCCACCAAGCGTTCTTTATAGTCAGCCATGTCAATCACCACTGTGGCGCTTTTTCTCGATCAACAATCTGAACCTGTGCAAAGTATTTCTTTGCAATCTCTAACAGATCGTTCATTTTTTCAATGCTTGGCACCATCTCAAGTTCTTCTTTATTGCGTGGTACAACTGCCAGCAAATTGATTGGTGCTTCTGGCGCCACTTGTTGCAGGGCTTGCATCCCCTTATCGAATTCTGCATCATTATCATTAACATTCGCAACAATTAAGCAGGTGACTTCATAATACACGTCACTCTTAGCCAAAATAGTAATATTGTCAAGAACGCTCTGATAATCGCCCTGAAGATATTCACGGTAAAATTCTTCGCTGAAGCCTTTGTAATCAATATTGACCATATCCATGGTTTCAAGAAGCGTTTTAAATGCTTCTGGATTGATCATCCCATTGGTCTCTAACGCATTCTGAAATCCTGCTTCACGCACTACTTTTGAATAATCACGCACATGTTCAAACCAAATCAGAGGTTCATTAAAGGTATAGCAAACACCATTAACGCCACGTGAACGATGAAGATTTTTTAAACGTTCAACCAACTCTTCTGGTTCAAGATGTTCTGTGTGAATGCGCCCCTGCGAGATATGACGGTTGATGCAATATGGACAATTCATATTACATCCATACGCCGAAATGGAGAGCAATTTCTGGTCTTTATTCG
Organism: uncultured Peptococcaceae bacterium; assembly: GCA_937976375.1. Classification (GTDB taxonomy): domain Bacteria; phylum Bacillota; class Peptococcia; order Peptococcales; family Peptococcaceae; genus UMGS1590. The sequence goes on from CALJRU010000031.1 coordinate 36,662, forward strand.
GATAGAAGTGGAAGCCCATTTCAATCAGATCTTCAGTGGTCATTCCGCTGATTTCACCATAGGTCTTTGCGACCAACACTCCATTATCATTGATACGACATCTGCAAATTCCCATCTCACCAGGTTGTATTACACACTGATGTGAACACAACTGGCATTCAACTGCGCCATCTTCAAGCTTTCTATAGTAGCAAGCTTCCATGACAGCACCTCCTCTATCTTACATACTTCCAACTGCGTGTCATAATATTGCTAATAAATCTTCTGGACGGTCAATGAGCGTTGTCGCTCCTGCAGCCAATAAAGCTTCTCGACTGCGAAATCCCCAAGTAACAGCAACCAAGCGCACACCTGCAGCCGCAGCAGTTTGGACATCCACTTCAGAATCGCCAATATAAAAGACATTTTCCAAAGACACATTCATACGTTTACAAATTGCAAACAACGCATCTGGTGCCGGTTTTGGCCTGAAACCATCGCACATCCCCTGGGTCCATTCAAAAAGCCCTGGGAAATACTGTACACATAACGCAGCAACCGCGTCATCATTTTTATTCGACAACACAGCACAACGAATTCCACGCGTTTCGAGCGTTTGCACAGTCTCTAAAATACCCGCATAGGGACAAGTATAATGCGCTTTTTCACGGGCATAAACATCAAGAAACTGCGCATACGCGGCCTCATAGACACTGTCATCCGTGCCCTCAGGCACTGCTCTGCGCATGAGCACACGCACACCATTGCCCACAAACCGCCGCACTTCATCTATGCTGCGCTGCGGCAGTCCAACAGCTGCCAATGCAGCATTGGTACTGTTGGCAAGATCCTGTAATGTATTCAACAGGGTGCCATCCAAATCAAAGATACAGACTGGCTTGCTCATACAAATGCGTCCTCCTTACTGTCTTACGATTTCATTATACCTGAAATTAAGTTTTTATTCATCCTTTATCTTCTCGTTTATTGGAAACACTTTTTACTGCGGCGGTTCACGTTTGAGCATGAAGGCTGGAATCAGTCCCAAAAGCAGGATAATTGCTGAGCTTACGAAGACTTCATCCACACCTTTGACCATCGCCAATATTTCTCCGCCAGCGCCCTCTATATCGCTGGAAACGATACTGTACACCATCGTGAACACGCTGAGCGCAAAGCTGTTGCCCATCAATTTTGCCCAGTTGACAAGCGTTGACCCATCGTCTTGAAGTTCTGGCGGCAGTGCCCTCATGCCGTGATCAGTAACGGGCATACCCATGATACCAATGCCAAGATATCGCAGGCAGAGCAAGCTGATAAATAAGACGATGCTGGTATCAATCGCACTAAAGCCCAATAAAAGGTTACCGACCGACAAAAAGATCAGCCCGCAAACAATCAGTGCCTTCGAGGATACCTTTGTGTAAAGCTTTTGACTGATTGGTGCCCCACCAACAGAAAAAATCGCAGGAATCAAGAGCAGCAATCCGTATTGAAAGGCACTAAAGCCGCGCACCGTCTGTAAATAAATCGCCAGAACAAATGGGGCCAAGCATAAGGCCATAGACAACAGCACATTCGCAATCATACTCAAGCCAAACTCACGATAGCGAACCGCCTTGAATGAAAGGATTGGTGAAGCAAGGGTTCCTTGTCGACGAATGAAATAAATGCAGAGCAGACAGCCAATCACAATCATCGCAATAATGAGTGGATTGTTCAGTCCCATATCACTTGCCAGGCTGAATCCCATCAACACCAGCATGCTGCCAATAACAATTGTTACAAGTGATGGAACATCAATTTTTTCAACACTAGAAGGATTTTCTTTTGGAAAAACACGCATTCCTAAAACAGCAGCCACAATGGAAAGCGGCACACTGAACCAAAACAGCCACCGCCAGCTCAGCACCATAAGAAGCAAACCTGCAATAACAGGTCCGATGGCTGGTCCCAGAGACAAACTCATGTTTTGGATGGTTAAAAAGAATGGCTGACGATGTCGTGGAATGAAACGATAAATGGCAATCATTGTCACTGGTATTAACGCCGCGCCAGCAATTCCCTGAAAAGCACGAAGCACAATGACAAAATACACATTTGCAATCAAACCGCTCGCAAATGAGAGCACCGCGTATGAGAGCATGCTATAAACAAAATAATTGCGCAAACTAAAACGATGTACAAACCATGCAGCCAATGGGCTGACAACCCCCATGATAACTGTATAGCCGATCATGATCCATTGCACCTCTGTCACAGAGGCTTGGAAAATCTCCATAAATAGTGGCAGCCCTGCATTCAGCGCTGTCGAATTGAACAATGCCAGAAAACATGCAATGACGATGACGCAAATCAACATGGCATCGTTCTTTCGTGAATACGTGCTCATACCCTGTGTCCAACCACAACACGGTCAAGCCCTTGACCATCGGTCAGACACGACACCTCCTTAAAGTCATGTTGCCTAAACAATTCTTGCACCGCTTCTCCCTGCTGCCAACCAATTTCTACTGCCAGCCAGCCGCCAGGAAGAAGAAAATCTTTTGATTCTGCCGTCAGTCGCTCATAAAAGAGCAGCCCGTTGTGTGCAGCGACCAAAGCGCTGCGCGGCTCCTGATGAACCTCCGCTGACAGCCCAACATATTCGTCATTGCTAATATACGGCGGGTTTGACACAACGAGATCAAACCGCCGACCTATCCAAGGTGTGAAAAGATCGCCCAAGCGCCATTCTACATCAACTTCTAAACGTGCACCATTGCATTTTGCCACTGCCAAGGCTCCTTCAGAAAGATCAGAAGCCGCCACCTGCCACGCTGTACGCGCACGGGCCAATGAAATTGCAATAATGCCGCTGCCTGTACAAAGGTCCAACACTTTGGCTTCTTTTTTCTCTACGCGATCTAATACCGCTTGCACCAAATATTCTGTATCAAATCGTGGAATCAGCACATTTTCATTGACTTCATAGTCTGCATCCATGAAATATGCATGGCCCAGCACATATTGCAGCGGTCTGTGCTTTTCCAATGCTTCCACATCTGCCGCTAACTGCGTCGCAGTAGCCTCTGGCAGCGGATCCTCCAAATGTGCCAAAAGATGGGCACGCTCCATGTTGACACGTTCAGCCAAAAGCCTCTCCAGATCAAAGCGCGTCATATGTGGTAGACGTGCTCTGCTTGACTGGAGCCATTCTCGCAGGGTCATGCTTCAACCTCTTCTGCAGCTTGTTTCAGCTTTCGCGCCTGGTCGGTGCTGACCAACGCTTCAATGAGTTCATCGAGATCTCCCATCAGCGTCTGTTCCAAACGATGGGTCGTTAGGTTAATGCGATGGTCCGTAATGCGTCCCTGAGGGAAATTGTAGGTGCGAATGCGTTCGCTGCGATCGCCGCTGCCAATCATGGAACGACGCAATGCTGCTTCTTCCCCATGCTGTTCTTCCATCATTTTTTCATAAAGACGGCTCTTTAATACCTTAATGGCTTTTTCCTTATTCATCTGCTGGGATTTTTCATCCTGACAGCTGACGACCAAGCCTGTTGGAATATGGGTGACACGCGCCGCAGATTTGGTTGTGTTGACCGACTGACCGCCAGGGCCACTGGAACAGAATACATCGATGCGCAAATCCTTTGGTTCGATATGAACTTCCACATCATCGGCTTCCGGCAGCACGGCCACGGTTGCCGCAGAAGTATGAATGCGGCCAGAGGCTTCTGTTGCGGGCACGCGCTGCACACGATGCACGCCGCTTTCAAATTTCAATTTACTGTATGCGCCTTTGCCAATGATCATGAAGGTGACTTCCTTATAACCACCACCATCGGTTTCGTTGGAGTTCATCACATCCACTTTCCAGCCTTGCTTTTCAGCATAACGCACATACATCTTATAGAGATCAGCAGCAAAAAGGGCTGCCTCATCACCACCTGTGCCAGCGCGCACTTCCACAATGACATTGCGTTCGTCATTTGGATCTTTTGGCAGCAACAGCACATTGATCTGATGTTCCAGTTCTTCAACACGGACGCTCAGCGTCTTGATTTCTTCTTTTACCATCTGCGCCATATCGTCATCAAGATCTTCGCCAAGCATCATTTTAGCATCTTCCAGCTCCTCAGAAGCTTTTTTATACTCACGCCATGCCATGACCACATCTTCAAGATCAGCGCGAGCTTTCGCTGTTTTTCTCAGTTCTTCAGGATTGCCTAATACTTCAGGATCCGCCAACATGCGGCCAAGTTCTTCATATTTATCGTCTAAGTTTTGAAGCTTATCTAACATTTTTCATGCTCCTTTCTTTCACGGAAAAAAGGCCGGGCAGCGCCCGGACACACATTCTTATCTTAACCGATATGCTGTGAAGTTGCAATAGTCTGGACCACTCATCACCATTCGATATTGTTTTCAGCTCTCCATAAATTATAATCACCCTGATCACGCTTACGCACAGACGATTGCTTATAAAAAACGGACAGAAGATCATAAAAGATCTTCTGCCCGTCTATCATTACGGAACAAGCAGTTCCAATTTTTTATCGTTCAATTTTGCCGAAGCAGGAGCGACGCCTTCTGTCTGATCCGGATCCAAGGCTGGATCTTCTTCGCGTGCACGTACCTTCTGCAAAGAATGAATCGCTACTTCAAGCATGCTGCGATCTGGCTCTGCGGTAGTGAGCCGCTGCAGCTGCATGCCTGGCCAAGCAATCGCACGCACCCACGCTTTATCCATATGCTTGCCGCAGAAACGCAGCACCTCATAACTGACGCCAGCAATCACTGGCAAGAGAATCACACGGGAAAGCAAACGCCAAGCAAAGTTTTCCACGCCAACAAGGGCGAAAACGAATATGCTGATCACCATGACAATGAAAAGGAAGCTTGTACCGCAGCGCGGATGAAGCCGTGTATGCTTCATGGCATTTTCCGGCGTCAGTTCTTCACCGGCTTCGTAGCAATGAATGGTTTTATGCTCGGCACCATGGTATTGGAACACACGGCGAATCTCCTTCATGCGTGTAATCAATACCAGATAGAGCAAAAATACACCCACACGCACAATGCCTTCGAAGATATTCTGCAAGAAATTGCCTGGAATCAGCGGCTGCAGGAAATGTGCAATGACCACTGGCAAAAGGAAGAACAACAAAACACCAAGACCAAGAGAAATAATCAGCGTCACCGCAATTTCCATCGGTGAAAGTTCTTCCTCCTCTTCATCCTCTGCCAGTGACACATTTGTCGACCAGACAATAGCCTGCATGCCGCTGATCAACGAATCAATCATGCTGCACACGCCACGCACCAATGGCAAACTTAAAAATTTGTTGCGCTGTGAAAGCAACGTAAATTCTTCTACTTCTGACACGATGCGGCCATCTTCAAGCCGCGCACACATCGCCTGCGTGTGCTTGCCGCGCATCATCACCCCTTCGATAAGGGCCTGACCGCCATATGAACAAGCCATGAGGGCCTCCTTTCCACTTCTTAACCAATCAATTAATTATGCATTTGCATTTTGTGCAATCCAATCAGGAACAGAAATGACGCTATTGTCATCAGAGTTCAAATCGATGCATTCTGCCGCCGACAGCGATTGCGCCCCGTCAAGGGTGAGCAGATAACTGTAGAAGCGTGCGGTAAGCATTGTCACTGCACCAGCGCTTGGCGTCGCTTCCATATCGCTGAAATAGCTTTCCAGCTCGTCGGTCATAATACCGCGATCCTTCAAAGCCTGGAGATAAACGTCATTATCATCGGCCAGCTTTTCAGCACCTTCAATCTCAATACAAGCTCGCGCCATGGTACCAATGATTTGTCGTGCCGGCACATTCTCGTTGACATAAATCTTGTCGCTGAGTTCAAAGCCGGCTTTTTTCACTGCATTGTTAACCATATTCTGGTAACGGTTCATGGTAATGGCATCATCCAAATAATAGTTGTTGTCATAGCCACCATCGAGAACACCAAGACTGCGCAGCACCTTCACACCTGGGTAAGCCCAGTGATCCATAACATCTTCATGCGTCTGTGTATGATCAAGTTTGGCGCCCTGATCAACCAAGAGATCCTGGATCATAGAAATGGCAGCGCTGTTATCTACCAGGTCACGAGGGGTTTTATCCAAAGACTTAGCCACTGCTACAGCCACACCGGCCGCTTCACCGCAAGCCATGCCAGTTGGCACAATGCGCGCAGAACCTGCTGCCAGTGACGTATACCCTGCCGAACGGCCAACCACCAACAGCCTATCCACATCTTGTGGCACCAGGCTCTTATAGCCAATGGCATACTGATCGGGATAACCAACGACCGTACCGTAGGTCTGCGTTTTGGTTGGCTGTACGTCGACTGGATAAGAGGTGACGCAAATCGCATCGTCCTGCCAACGATTTTCCAGCACATCATCAATCGTCAGATTGTATTCGCAGGTGATATGACGACTTTCGCGCACATAGAGGTCATCCGCTGTGCCAACAAGCTGGCAGTCGCTGAAGCCCCAGAATTCATCCTGCAAATAAGGAATGATGTTTTCCAATTCTGCTTTGGCGCGTTCAATGCCTTCTTCGCGGCTTTCTTCATCCAATGGATCTACGTCAAAGATCAAAAGTGCATTGACAAGCACATCACCGTTGTCTTGTCGAGCCATGTTAAAGCCACGCAGACGCATGGCACTGTCTTCTGGCTCATATGCATAGCCTTCATCGCTGAAGCCCCATGCTGTGTTGCCGCTGACCCCCATGCTCGTTGATTTATTGAACAATTCACCAATACCGCGCTTGATTGTCAGATAACGCGTCATGCTGTCCCAGTTCACGCCAGACAAGCGGAATACCAACGTTACGCCCATCTCACGATCGCGCTCACCGATGTCTTCTCCGGCGTAAGTGTATGGCGCGCCAGCTGCTGCTGCCACATCGCCATCTTGTGTTGCATCAATGACATATGGCGCGTTATAGGTGACTTCCTGCCCATCTTCCAACACCGTGACACCCGTAATCGTCGTGCCATTCATGACAGGCGCTTGGAATTCGGCATTGTAGCGCACAGTAATATTGTCTTCTGATGTCAGCATATCTTGGAACACATTGGCAGCATTGACAATGTCAAAACCACTGCCGCCCACCGCATTCACAAACTCTTCATAGATACCACCCACCAGGGTCGTGCCATCGCGGGTTTCAGGCACATCAATAAAGTTCAAGGCCCCAAGGGTGTACAGGCCGCCAGGCGTACTGTCTTTTGACAACAGCAAAGTCTTCATGCCATTGCGTGCTGCTGATACGGCCGCTGCAATGCCCTCTGGATCAGAACCAACAACGATAACGTCGTAGTCGCTGTCCGCTGTGCCTTCATTCGTAAACTGAGGCAGAGATTCTGCCTCACCGGTTGATTCTGTGCCGCTGCTGCAACCAGAAAAAAGCATGGTCACGACGAGCAGCATCGCAATCAATGCAGTCATTTTTTTCTTCATTTTTTACTCCTTTAACAAACACTCGCTGGTATACTGTTTTCCACTGCGGCGCACCGTCTCTGATGCCAGCACATCAATGGAATCCAACACATCGGGGTCGTCGATGGGTAAATCACGTTTTAAAACCGAAAGCTCCGTGCAGCCAAGAATAAGACACTGTGCACCTCGTGCCCGCAGTGCATTGGCAACAGCATCAAAGTCTTCCCGTGCTACCGGCTGACCAGCTTTCACACCATCATAAATCATATGCATCAGCGCTGCCTGACCGTCCTCGTCAGGCACAATGGCATCCAGTCCTGCTTGCTGTGCGTATTTCTGATATGTGCCGGTCACAATGGTGCCAGTCGTCGCCATGATGCCGACACATTGTAAGTCTGCGATGCGTTCTTTCGCGTAACGGATCGTTTCTTCCACAATATTCACAACTGGGATTTTCACCGCCTGCTGCAACTCATCGTAAAAATAATGGGCTGTGTTGCACGGAATCACTACAAATGCACAGCCAGCCGCTTCCAAACGTTTTGCGTCCTCCACCATCACTGGCAGTGGATTGTCTGGAGACTGCTCGGTGATGAAGGCTGTGCGATCCGGAATGTCACAGTCATTGAACACAAGCATGTTGATGTGATCCTGGTCACACCCTGCTTTTGTCATTTCAATTACGCGCTGCATATAATATACCGTCGCCATCGGTCCAACGCCGCCGATAACCCCTACTGCCTGTCTCATGGTGGTCACTCCCTTGTTGATGTTTGCATGTAACAATTATTATACCCCATGACGTCTGTGAAACACAAGCTACCCAACAGGCAAACCAAGTATAGGACAACATTCTTAATCATTTCTTAAAAGCATGCACAAAAAAACAACGTAACTTTCTGCTTCTGTTACGTTGTTGATCCGTTATAATGATATTGTATGAATTGGTTCATTTCCATTATTTAATGTACATCATTGATCGCTGACAAAAAATACTGTGCATGGCTGGCTTATTCAATGATTTCTTCCAGCAGAATCATTTTCGTAAAGCCGCCTCGAGTTTCTCGCTTGTGCAGGCGAATTTGATCCAACTCATCAAACGTGATGCCGTTCGCCTCTGCAATGGCATGAATAACTTCCAACACGTCTGCCAGTTCCGCCATTTCTTTTGTCACCTGATAATCGCACACTTCTTCGTCCAGTTTTTCGTCCAGCGCAAATAAAATATCATCTTTACTTTCAAGCACAGAGGTGACTGCCTCATCGCCGCCTTGCACAATCGCCGTCGGCACCTTGTCACGCACCAGCTTATTATAGGAACGTCGCGCCATAAATGCCCCTCCTCTCCTTTTTGAATTTTCTGATTTTATTCTACCACAAAGCCCTGTTCCGTGAAAGCATTATCACTTATTGACAGCAATATTTTTCAATGCTACCCTAAAGCCAAGGAGATGAGAATATGAAAATTGGTTTCATTGGTGACTTACACATGGACTACAATACTCACCATGATTTTCTCGCCGAATTCACACGTATCTGCAAGAATCTAACGCTAGATGCACTCGTTTTTTGCGGTGATACAACAACCGGCGCCTTCGGGTCGCTGGATTTCTATAACGACCTCTCTAAAAATGTCTCAACAAAAATTCTCGAAATTCCCGGCAACCATGAGCTTTATTGCACTGCTGGGAGAAACAAGCGCAAAAAGAATGAAGACCTATGCTTTGACGCCGACGAATACCTGGAACTCATGCTCGGCCATCCCATCTATAGCCTCTGCCTGCATCCAATCGTGCACGGTGATTGGGTCATCATCGGCAGCCCAAGCTGGTACGACTTTTCCCTGCATCGCAAATACCATCATATGAGCGAAGCCACTAAGCGCCATTTTCTGCGCCGCTGCCCGGAATATAAATACGTGCTGACCGACGAAGACAATCCGCGCATCAACGAAGAAATTACTGCCCAAAGTTTAGATTTCATGGAACGCCAGCTCAAAACCATTCGTGAGCGTCCAAACGGTGATCGTTACAAAATCTGCTCTGTCATTCATATGCTGCCGCGCCCTGAGCTCTATAAACAAAGCCACGTCTGGGGTACCACCATCGCCTTTATGGGCAGCAAATACTATGCTGAACTCTATGAAAAGTATGGTGTTGATACCTGCATCTGCGCCCATTCCCACATTCGCATGGAGATGGAGCGAAACGGTGTCTACTACGTTAACGTCTCTTTGGGGCACAATTTCAAATGGAAACATAAGACCTCCCTCTACCAGGAGGTTCTCGACACCATGTACATCATGGACATCTAAAAAAACCGCTGTACAGCGTTACTGTGCAGCGGTTTTTTGTGACAAAATGATGCGGTATCATTTGTTCCATAGCCAAACGCGTGCAGGCGCGATATGATGAAACCATCCTATATTATAGAAGGAAGGAATCATTATGTGCACACGTTTTGTTTATCGCGCGAATGCGGTGATCACTGGATTCAATTTTGATATTGATCTTGCCGTTTGGAACCATCAGCTCATCATGGATCACGATCATTTCGCCATTGGCATTCTGCGGCCAGACGGCTTGCGTCACACATATCATGGCGTACACCGCAACGGCAACGTCGGCACCCTGCTTTATGTTCACAGTGCGCCTGACGGCCTCTACACGGATGGCGTCGACTGCATGACCATTGCTGATCTCACCGAGCAATTTGTGCAGGCTCGACTCAGTTTCGACGATGCCGTTCATCTTATTCAAACCAAAAAGATCACCTATGCAGCCGATGCCACCATGCAGGCCATGCTTTCCGATCGTTATGGTCGCACCTTAATCATTGAGCCGGGTATTGGTTATCGTGTGGACAGCGGCCGCTTCTCATTGATTACCAACTACTCACTTCTGGCCCCAGAAAGCACGCGTCCCTTCATCGTCCCTGGCGATGACCGCTATGAGCGTGCAGCCGCAACACTTTCATCCTGCAATGAAACATTCAACGTCAGCGATGCTTTCGCCCTCCTCCGCAACGTGCGTCAAGAAGGTCCTTGGGCCACACGCGTGAGCTTCGTCTACGCTGCTCATGAAAATACCGTTTATTATGTTCAAAACAATCGTTTCGATGACATCCAGCAGCATCATTTTCCCTTATCATAAGAAAGGAAACAACATGAATCCACATACGCTTTATCCCCGCAGCGGCGATCTCCAAACCATCTACCTGAAAAACGCCATCACCAATCCCAACATCCATGTCGGCGACTTTACCATCTACAACGACTTCGTTCACGATCCGCGCGATTTTGAAACCAACAACGTCCGCTATCACTACCCCATCAACAACGACCATCTTTACATCGGCAAGTATTGTTCCATCGCCTGCGGCGCCACCTTTCTTTTCAACAGCGCCAACCACACCTTGCACAGCTTATCCACCTATCCATTCCCCATTTTCTATGAGGAATGGCACCTGCCGCTCGCATCCATTTGCAACGCTTGGGACAACAAAGGCGACATTGTCATTGGCAGCGACGTGTGGATCGGCTACCAGGCCGTCATCCTCGCTGGCGTCACCATTGGTGATGGCGCTATCATCGGCGCCCGTGCCCTTGTTACAAAAGATGTTCTGCCCTACACCATCGTTGGCGGTGTGCCTGCCAAACCCATCCGCCGTCGGTTTGACGACGACACCATCCTCGCTCTGCAGCGCCTGCAATGGTGGGATTGGCCTGAATCCCTTCTCCGTCAGCATCTCTCAGCCATCCAAAATGGCGACATTGATGCATTAAACAAAGTTGCAACATAAAAATCGCCCCTCAGCGACAAGGCTCCTGTCGCTGAGGGGCGTGTGTTTTATACGCTTTCGTGGAAGGTACGCTTGATGACTTCAAGCTGCTGTTCACGGCTGAGTCGACTGAAATTAACTGCGTAGCCGGAAACACGAATGGTGAGGGTTGGATAAAGTTCCGGATGTTCCATCGCATCAAGAAGCACTTCACGGTTCATGACGTTGACGTTGAGATGATGGGCGCTGCGCATGAAATAGCCATCAAGAATGGCTGAGAGATTATGGATGCGCTGCGCATCATCTCGGCCGAGGGCCGCTGGCACAATGGAGAAGGTATTGGACACGCCATCCTGGCAAACCTTGCGATAAGGAATTTTAGACACAGAATTCAAAGAAGCAAGGGCGCCGTTCTCATCGCGGCCATGCATTGGATTGGCGCCAGGCGCCAATGGTTCACCAATCTTGCGGCCATCTGGTGTAGACCCTGTCTTTTTGCCATACATGACATTGCTGGTGATGGTCAAGGCCGACAACGTGTGAATGCCGCCGCGATAAATTGGGTGACACTTGAGAGCATTGGAAAAATAGCTGACCACTTCCACAGCGATGTCATCGACAAAGTCGTTGTCGTTGCCGTATTTTGGAAAATCGCCAACGGTTTCGAAATCCACAGCAATGCCGCGCTCATCACGAATTGGGCGCACCTTCGCAAATTTGATCGCCGAAAGAGAATCTGCTGCCACTGAAAGACCAGCAATGCCAAAGGCTGTAAGGCGTTCTACATTCGTGTCATGCAGCGCCATCTGGCTGGCTTCGTAAGCGTATTTGTCGTGCATATAGTGAATAATGTTGATGGCATCAACGTAAAGTTCTGCAACATAATCCATAACCTTTTTATAATTGGTGATGACATCAGAATAATTCAAAACCTCGCCTGTCAACGGCTCAATGCCAGGAACAACTTTCACACCTTTGATTTCATCGACACCGCCATTGATGGCGTAGAGCAGGCTCTTTGCCAAATTGGCACGCGCACCAAAAAACTGCATCTGCTTGCCGATCTCCATGGCTGATACGCAGCAGGAAATGCCGTAGTCATCGCCATAAAGCGGGCGCATGATGTCGTCGTTTTCATATTGAATGGAATCGGTTTCGATGCTCATCTTGGCGCAGAACTTCTTAAAGTTCTCTGGCAGATCACGGCTCCAAAGCACGGTGAGGTTTGGCTCCGGTGCAGTGCCTAAATTGATAAGGGTGTGCAGCATGCGATAAGAGTTTTTGGTCACTAAAGTGCGTCCGTCCACGCCCATGCCGCCGATGGATTCGGTGACCCAAGTTGGATCGCCGCCAAAGAGCTCGTTGTATTCTGGCGTACGCAAGTGGCGGATCAAACGCAGCTTAATCACAAATTGGTCGATCAATTCCTGAGCGCCTTGTTCGTCAAGGATGCCGCGTTCGAGATCACGCTGAATGTAGATGTCAAGGAAGGTCGACGTGCGGCCGAGAGAGGTGGCCGCGCCATTGTTTTCTTTGGTACCGGCAAGATAAGCCATGTAAAGCGCCTGCACCGCTTCCTGTGCCGTCGCTGCTGGGCCGGAAATGTCAACGCCGTAACGCGTTGCCATCGATTTTATCTTGCCCAGCGCACGAATCTGCTCGCTGATTTCTTCGCGCAAACGAATGCGTTCTTCAGTCATTGGCCCATCGGCATTGCGCAGATCTTCCTGCTTTGCTTCGATCAGGAAATCCACACCATAGAGTGCCACACGGCGATAATCACCGACAATACGGCCACGACCATACGCGTCTGGCAAGCCCGTCAAAAGCCCCGCGCTGCGCGCCGCACGTACACGCTGAGGATAGGCATCAAACACACCATCGTTGTGCGTCTTGCGGTACTCGGTGAAATGTTTTTCGATCTCTGGATCAAGCGCATAGCCATACTGTTCCAACGCCGCCTTGGCCATGCGCATGCCGCCATAAGGATTTACGATGCGCTTAAGAGGCGCATCCGTCTGCAGACCAACGATGACCTCGTTGTCCTTATCGATATATCCTGGTGCAAAATTGTCGATGCCGGAAACAACGTGGGTCTCCACATCGATGATGCCCTTCTTCACCTCTTCAACGATGAGATCACTGCATTTTTCCCACACACGATTGGTACGTTCTGTGGTTCCCGTAAGGAAGGCATCATCGCCTTCGTAAGGGGTATAGTTTCTTTGAATAAAGTTGCGCACATTGATCAAATGGCGCCATTCACCGCTGCGAAATCCGTCCCAGGCTGGGCTTTTTGTCAAATCCATCATTGTTTACTGACTCCTTCCAGTCTTTCATCAAGTAGTTTCTGACAGTGCGCCAACGCTGTCTCTGACAACGCCGGAACACCTTCTAACGCATACGGAAGATTGGAAACACGGTATTTTTCTCGGCCCAGTAAATGATAGCCTAGCAGCTCCACCTTTTGCACATTACGCATGCCTTTGATGTAATCAGCAAGCGCGCAAATGTGATCATCGCCATCGGTCAGCCCTGGCACAACGACATGACGCACCCACAGTGGCACATCAGCCTTCTGCACAGCATCCAAAAAAGCCAGGGTACGCTCCATCGTGGTGCCAGTGATTTGCTGATAGCCTTCCGGCATAAAATGCTTCACATCATAAAGCAGCAAATCCGTGTTGGCTAAGATGGCATCGTAATCGTCAAGCCCGACACCAGCGGTGTCGATGCAAGTATGCAGCCCAGCTTCTTTGCAAAGGCGCAGCGCCTCCGCAAGAAAGGCTGGCTGCTGCAGCGGCTCACCACCAGAAAAAGTGACGCCGCCACCGCTGGCATCAAAATACGATTTGAAACGGCACAGCTTGTTGACGAGAGCCTCCGAAGTGATCACCTCACCACCATCATGGGTCCATGTATCAGGATTGTGACAATAGCAGCAGCGAATGCCGCACCCCTGTAAAAACACCACTGTCCGAATACCAGGGCCATCCACCAGCCCCATGCTTTCGATGGAATGAATGTGACCTACTTGCATAACCGCTCCTCCTTCCGAAATAAAACCAAAGAGCCGGCCATCCGGGCTCCTTGGCGCCCAGACGGTCGGCTCTATCAGTTATACTTCACACGAGGTCTCTCGCTTATTTCCGTCAGTCATATAACTTGGCTTGAGTATAGCATGTTCATTTTGTGCTGGCAAGACAATTTTTCACGTGAAGCTTCAGTTTTTCTCTGCAAAATCCCTGCAATAACGTTCGCACTGCGGGTTACAGAAATTTAACAGTCGATCAACAAGGGATATTTGTCTTTCGCCATCTGCCAAACAGCATCGCCAAAAAGACACAGCGTCACTGCCATGTCGTGATCGCGCAGCCACTCTTCAATAGTGTTCACCGCCACAGCCAGCGCCTCTTCCAACGGATAACCGTACACACCAGAAGAAATCAACGGAAACGCCACACTCTCACAGCCAGCCTGCTCAGCCAGCATCAGCGAACGCTGATAACAGCTGGTAAGCGCTGCCCGCTCGCCATGACTGCCGCCATACCACACCGGACCAACCGTGTGAATCACATAGCGTGCTGGCAGCTGGTAGCCCTTCGTAATCTTTGCCTTGCCCGTTGCACAGCCGCCAAGCGTCCGGCATTCTGCCAAAAGCTCCGGCCCCGCCGCGCGATGAATGGCGCCATCCACACCGCCACCGCCCAGCAGCGAGCGATTCGCCGCATTGACAATGGCACAAACCTTCAATGTCGTAATATCTGCTTGGATCAATTTTAATGACATATCAATCGCATCCTTTCTCTGTTACAAAGCATCGCTAGGCTCAGGATCATAAAGTTCCATAGAAAATGTTATCATTCCGCCCTCGCCAGACAGTGAAAAAACATTATCGCCAGCTCTCAGCAAAATCTGAGACACCTGCCATTGTTTTCCATAATCATCTGCATCGACTAGTGACAATTCATCCATCATCAGCTGTTCGCCATCATTTTCAAGCCGCAATTCCGCATCACTAGAATTATTTGCATCCTCCAGTGCATAAGTATAACGCAGCATCACTTTACAATCCGCTTTCGCCGGAATGACCAAAATTTCATCGCCTTCAGGCATCAACATTCGAGGTTCTCCTTGCCATGATACCATATATTGACCCGTTTCATTTTCCGTCTCCGATATACAGCCATTAAAAAGCAGAATCCCCATCAAAAATATAAAACTCCATGCTGCACAACGTTTTCCTTTCATCAGGCCCACATTCCTTCCTTGTACAGGCAAATGATAACACCATTTCTTTCACTTCAATGATCCATATCAAAAAAAATTACACTGTCATCGATTTTTCCAGCAGAATCGCCGTTTCCTGAACCCCCAGCAAAATCAGTATTTTTTTATATTTTATCAAAATCATCCATCAACAACCATCATTTCCTGCAAAACCATAGGTGATTCGCTTATGAATAAACTTGTCACCCCCTACCGATTCTGCTACACTGCCATCAAAGGAATAGACGCGAAAGGAGAACTCACATATGAAAAGGATCAAACGCACTCTAAAAAAATGGTTCCCCTGGACAAAAAAGGAATGGTTTATTCGGCTGGCACTGACAATAGCCGTACTTGCCGTATTTCATTTTGAAAATACTGGTTTTTTAGGCAATAACGTGACCATCCCACTGCGATTGGCATTCATCATCATCATCTGGCTGATCTGAACATCAACCATACAAAATGCCCCGTTCTGCCAACGGGGCATTTTTATTTATTCACTCATACGCAGCCGTTCCAGGAGCGCGCCATCATCTTCACATTGATGATACACCGCAAGCGGTACATATACGCACAACATCACAACAAGCAAACAAGCTGCCAGCATCGGCAAAAGCGGCACCGAAAAGGCCACTCCCATATGGTTCATTGCCTGAAAGACAAGGACTGTCAGTGCCAAGCCAACGGTCGCGGTGAGAACAATAGAACCCAGCGCCACCAAGAGACCTTCCCGCATAAGCATCCCGCGCAGTTGAGCCGGTGTCATGCCCAGGCTTTCCATGACTGCAAAAGACACTCGGCGATGCTGAACATTGGCCGCCATGGTGTTGACATAGTTGAGCACACCCACAACGAGGAGCAGCAATGCAATGGCTGCGCCGACTTCATTGAGATCGCCCTCGCTTGCCTGGATCGCTTCTTTTTCCTGCAACTGTGATTCATAGAACACATCACTCAGGTCTGGCAGTTTTTCCAATGTTGACAACACCTGGCGTTCCACTACTGTGTCATAAGGCTCTGCATAGTGAACCGTGAAACTGAGAATCAATGGCGTCTGCACCAACGACTCCAGATAGCTTTCGCTGACAATGAAACACGGACCGATGTTGCGTGAGCTGGAGAGATAACCGTCACCGCTTTCAGCAGCAAGAGACAGCTGATGCGTCTCACCGTTCACCGTGAACGTTATCGGCGCTCCATCGGACACTGCATTTGGCAGCTGACTGCCGACCGCACTGACCAGGCAGCATTCGCCCGACAGAAACCGCTGCTGATCGACCGGCTCCGCCAGCTGATTATTGATGTAATCAAATTCTTCGTCGTCGATGGCTTTGATCATCCCATAATACCGTGACGGATCAGAGCGATAGTCAGCCAGCACCTCATCATAAACAAGATACGGCCGCGAGTCGCAGTAACCTTTCAGCCACTGCGCCATAAACGCCTCATCGTTCACGATGATGGGCACACCACGCACAGCGTGCACCGCCTCCACACCATCGATGCCTGCAATGTCCTCAACAATGGATTCTTCCAGCAGCGCCTGATAAGATTGGACATTTTCCGACGTCCCGCTGTCGTTGCGCACAATCATGTCGGCGTTCCAATAAAGCGGCATGACATTACGCTCCCCTTGGCTGCTGATGATGGTCGTCAAACACAGAAAAACCGTCAAGCTGATGGACAATGACAGCAACACCACCAACGTTTTGCGGCGATCTTTGCGCAGCTGATCCAGCGCCATCCCCCACAGCAAACGACGATGACGACGTGCCCGAAAGGATACATGATTTGGCATAGCACCACGCACCGCTTCCAAAGGCGAAACATTGGCTGTCATGCGCAACGGCGCACACATGCCAAGCACAACGGCCATCCCTACGCAAACCACCGTCAGCACAAGCACGAGCGGCTGAAACTGAGTGGTGATCAGTGATTCGGTAAACTGCATTGCCTGAAGCAGCTCAGGCACGATGCAAAGTGCCGTCACCGCGCCCAATGCCAAGCCGATGACCATTGCCAGCACGATGACGCCCAACAACTGATGCATCAAAAGCCGTATCAGTTGGCGCTGTGTCATGCCAAGGGTTTGCAGCAGGCCATAGTAACGCGTTTTTCCGGTTGCAGACAAATAAAAAATATTGTAAACCAAGAGCGCAGCGCTCAAACAAACAATGGCACTCAAACCGATAACGCCGAGCAATACTTTCCAGGAATTTTCTATATAAGCATGCGCCTGAAACGACTGATTGCCCTGAAGTGACAAGCCTTCCTGCAAATCCTGAAGGGTCGACGGCAGCACATAATTCTCTGCCAATTTGACAAGGAGAAAGCCGCTGTCGTCCAGCGTGAAACCAGATACATCAAAAAACGCACGTGACACAAAAATCGGCGACGTGTCACCATACCCTTCCCAAATGCCGCTGATGGTGAAGGCTTTGGTCATCATACCCGCGTTGGTTTCAACTGTGGCTTGGAAGATGTCCCCAAGGCCAAGATGGTCCAGGCCGCACTGTGCCAAAGCATCACGGCTGACCATCACCTCATTGGCCGCCTGGGGATAATGCCCCTGCTGAGCCGTGATGACCTGATCCCGCTGAACGTTCCACAACGTCTCATCGTACCAGATGAGACCGACACTCACGGTGTCATCCGCCTCGGTGCTTTGAATGACACCACTGTAGCAGCCTGCCCCCACACTTTCCACACGATCGTTGTCCAATAGTGCCTGCTGCTGTGCCATGGTGAATCCATTGACCACGGCAACATCATAATCTGCGCCATACAAACGTGCATCCTGCAGGCGTCCCAACTGCAGATAACTGATCCCTGTCGTAAAAACGCTGAACACCAACAGCGTCGCCAAAGCTATGGTGATCAATAAAATGGCCACACCGCGTCGGTTGGCCCGGCGTTGATTCTTCGCCATCCGAACAATGATGGCACGGTTGTTATTTGCCAGCATCGTGGTCACCACCTTCGACAATGCGCCCGTCTCGCATCTCCACGATTCGATCGGCCAGCTGCGCAATATCCAAGTCGTGGGTCACAACGACCAGCGTTTGCCGCAACTGTTCCGACAAAACCTTCATAAGGCCGAGCACCTCATGGCTGGTTTGTGTATCCAAGCTGCCGGTGGGTTCATCAGCAAGAATCAGCGCCGGACGAATCGCAAGCGCACGCGCAATAGCCACACGCTGCTGTTCACCGCCGGAAAGCTGCGCTGGCATCATGGTACGCTTGTCAGCAATGTGCAGCTTTTCCAGCAGATACATAATGAACGCTTCATCAATGGATGTACCATCCAGCGCCAGCGGAAAGATGACATTGTCATACACGGTTAAATCAGGAATCAAATTGAACTGCTGAAAGATAAAGCCCACGCGACGACGGCGAAAAAGCGCCAGCTGTGTGCGATTCATGCTGTGCAGCTCATTACCATCAACAATGATCTCTCCAGCCGTCGGCCCATCCAACCCACCAAGCAGATGCAGCAGCGTCGACTTCCCGCAGCCTGATTTTCCGATGATGGCTGTAAAGCTGCCTGGCTGCACGGCAAAATTGATATTGTCCAATGCGTGCACAGGCACTTCCCCGCTTTGATAGATCTTGCTCAGATTTTTTGTTTGTACAATCGGCGTTGTCATAAAAGTCTCCCCCTTTCATTTGTTTTTAGTGTAGACAAGAACAATCACAAACCGTTCACAAAAAAAGAAAATCACAAAACTGTGATTTTCTCTGACTCATTCGGCAAATTCAGGGTAAACACGCTGCCCTGCCCAGGTGTAGAATGAACGTCTATGTAGCCACCCTGCAGCGCCACAATTTTTCGCGCCACATAGAGCCCCAAGCCAGCCCCTTCGCTGTTGTGTACTTCCGGCTCACGATAAAAACGCGTAAAGATGGCGCCTTGGTGTGATGGATCAATGCCACGGCCATTGTCACGCACGTGAATCTGCGTAAACATCGGCAGCCTCTGCACAGTGAGCATCACTTGCCCGCCTGGCGCCGTATATTTCACAGCATTGTCCAACAAATTATACAGTGCTTCCGCGGTCCATTTTCGATCATGCGACAAAACCAGCGTATCATCAGCCTCAACGCTCAGCGTGATATGCTTTTGCTCCGCCTTAGGCACCACCGCCGCCATGGCGTCAGCCAGCGTGTCCATGAGCAGCACTGACTGCTTATGAATCTGCACAGCACCCGTTTCCAATCTGGAAATTTTCACCATGTCTTCAAGAAGAAATTGCAGTTTGTCCACCTGCTTCTCCATTTTCGGCAAAAGATCCGCCGTTTCAGCGTCACCTTCCATCTGTTCCAGATAGAGGCAGATGTTAGCCAATGGTGTCTTTGTCTGATGAGAAATGTCGGCGACCAGCGCCTTGATGCTTTCTTTTTCATCGGTTAACGCCGTTCGTTCCTGCTTCAAGACCTGTGACAGACGCAGCAAGCGCTCATTCGTATGTCCCCAAAGATCATCATTAGCAGCAATTGCTCCATTCAGAGACTTCCCGTCCAAAATATCGCCAATGGCTTCGTCCAACTGCTGCGCATAATGATAAACATCTTTCTGCATGCGCCGACAACGCAGCCACTGCCACAACGCAGCGCTGAAACACAGCAAGCCGAATGCCAACGCCATCATTTCCATAAATATCCCATCCCATACACATTTGAAATATAGGTGTGCGACGCGTCCTCCAGCTTTTTGCGCAGCCGGCCAATGTTCACCGCCAGCGCATGACGGTCGCTCAATTCCACACCCACATCCCAGAGCGCATCCAGCATCACCTGATAAGTCAACAACTGGCCCTTATGGTCAATCAAAAGACGCAGTAATTTTTGCTCCGTTGGCGTTAAACACGCACTCTCTCCATTGCGTGTCACTTTGCCAAGATCGAAATCGATGACCAAATACCCATCATCCACGACGGATTCTGATTGAGGCGTACGACCCAAGGCCACCGCCATTTTCGCCAGCAGCACCTTCATAGAAAATGGCTTTGTCACATAATCGTCAGCACCCAATGCATAACCGGTGAGCACGTCCTCTTCCAAATCCCGCGCTGAGAGAAAAATCACTGGCACCGTGCGCCGCGCCTTGAGCCAGCGGCAAAACTGAAAGCCGTCGCCATCGGGCAGATTAACGTCACAAATTGCCAAGTCAAGTCTGCTGTCATCAAGCAGCGCCTGTGCATCAGCCATGGTCTGAGCCGACAACACCCGATGCCCTGCCTGTGCCAACGCTGCAGTGATGCTCTCATTGAGCGTAAAGTCGTCTTCCAACACCAAAATCATCGCCATCGCCGTCACTCTCCCGCTTCAAAATCAAACAATGCCGCTTCGTAGTTCTGGACATAATAGCGCAAGTTTTTTCGTCCGCGAACGATGATGGTGTGGCCTTCGGCTTCCAATTTTTCCTGCTGTGCCGCCACGCCGCCGGGATATTTTGGATTGAGTTCTCCCTTGGCTTTCAGGGTGCGCCAATAAGGCGTTTCGTCTTCTTCCCGCTGCGCACTGGCCCAGGCCGCAATGGAAACAAAGATGCCTGCTGTAATTGGTTCGGTAAAGTCGGCATCGTTGTGACGCGCAAAGTAAGCGCGCAGCTCGCCCACGGTCGTCAGTTTTCCCGAAGGCACGCGTTTCATCATGGCATCATAGGCCAGCGGCGGTGCGAAATACATCCGCTCACCGCCATACTTGGCGATGGTCTTTTCGTCGGTTACAATCTGCACCTTTGGCATGTCTTTGTTGTCATGCAGCATGGCATTAAAATCTTTCTTGTCTTCGTTGGCCATACGACCACCTCCTTGTTGCCCTCAGCATAGCAAATGCACAACCGTCCAGCAATGAGACAGTTTGAAAAAGTGCACAACACCGCAAACTTATTTTATTGCACATTGACAAAAATTGCACTGTCATCGATTTTCTCAAGCGGAACAGCCGTGTCTTGAAATCCCAGCAAGGTCAATCGCTTTTTGTCCTGAACGATATAGCCAATGGTCGTCTGGTCGTCAGCAGTGAGTGCATAGATGCCAGAGTCGTTGTCTTTTTCAATGGTTTCATAGCTGCCATCTTCGCGAACGCCTGCCTGGTTGTAAATGGTGAAGCGATCTTGCTGAAGGACCACGTATAGATTGTTTATATCCGGTTCATTGCCAGCGCTGTACGTCCCCAGCGGGCTGTAATGCAGCGTTGTAAAATGTCCAAGCATGAAAATACCTATTGCTGCGACGATCACGCCAATTATCTTAACCACTTTCTTGCTCATAGGTTTCACCTTCCTTAGATTTTCAAGCATTCTTCAGCATAGAGATACCAGCAGTCATCAATCGTCCGCGTAAAGATTTTTACCAAACCGATAGGCTTCCTGCAAATGAGAGGTGGCAGCAATTTGAGAAGGCCCATTGGTGTCGCCACAGCCGCCAGCCAGCAGCCGGCCCTTGTCGTGAAAGCCAATGTAATTCACAACCGCCCATTGGTAGTACCGTTCCGCCTGTTCGAACGTCCAAAAATAATCGTCGGCGGCAGTCATCAATAAGACACTGTCGTGCACAGGATAACGTTCATAGCGTCCTTTCGGCGGATTCGGATCCTCCTCCGCCAGGCAATAGAAGCGTTCGATGAAAGCTTTGAGCCGCGACGAGATGGTCCAGAAATACAGCGGCGAAGCAAACGCCACGCAATCGGCCGCTTTGATTTTTGGTGCCAGCTCATTAAACGCATCTTTTTGCACGCATGGTTTTCCATAGCGGCAGGCGTTGCAGCCAAGACAACCGCGCACCTCCTGTTTCATCAGGGACACGAACTCCACCTGATGGCCTGCGTCGCGCGCGCCTTGAGCAAAATGCGCCACCAACTGAGCGGTGCTGCCTTGCGGGCGGCCGCCGCCTTGCACAACAAGGATCTTTTTCATGCGTCCTTTCCCCTTTCTTCTGCCGTTTTTGCTGCCACAGGCGACTTCTCAGCTTCCGCTTCGGTCGGTTCGCAATCAAGGTGCCGCTGGCACCTGCTCGTCTCGGCTTCCGCCTCGGTCGGTTCGCAACCAAGGTGCCGCTGGCACCTGCTCTTCTCGGCTTCCGCCTCGGTCGGTTCGCAACCAAGGTGCCGCTAGCACCTGCTCTTCTCGGCTTCCGCCTCGGTCGGTTCGCAGCCAAGGTGCCGCTGGCACCTGCTCACCCATTCGCGTTGGGAATAAATGCAGCCGCAATAATGCTGGCGGTAAATGTCCCATTCGCGGCAGAGCACGATGGAGCGCTGATAGCCGCCACGTTTCTTGAAATCATTTGGCAGATGCGCAATGCCCACCTTTGCAGCAATGTCTTCGCCAATGGCGTTGATGCGCTCGGCATTTTTATACGGGCTGATGGAAAGCGTCGTCGTGAAATAATCACAGCCCAGCTCTTTCGCCAAGACAGCGGCGGCCTCCATACGAAAACGGTAGCAGGCAAAGCAGCGTTCGCTGCCTTCTGGCAAATGGGTCAGCCCGCGCACTGCCTCAGCATAACGGCGCGGGTCATAGTCGCCTTCGATGAGATCAATGCCATGCGGCGCATCGATATGCGCAATGACGCGCCGCTGTTCGGCAAGACGATGGTCGTATTCGGCACGTGGTTGAATGTTCGGGTTATCATAAAAAACGGTGATTTTGAAAAACGGCGCCAGATATTCCAGCACATAACTGGAACACGGTCCACAGCAGCTGTGCAGCAGCAAATGCGGCGCGCGGCCATCCTTCTCGAGATCACGTAAAATGCGGTCAAGTTCTTTCTGGTAATTGCGAGGATTCATGAACAATCTCCCTTTCCTAATGCTACTCTTTATTATACACGGCGGCTGTTGGCTGTGCTATACTGAAGAAAAACCATCGGAGAGGAAGAATCAACATGGGAAAATCTCTCGTTCTCGCAGAAAAACCATCCGTTGGCCGCGAGCTCGCACGTGTGCTGGGCGTTGGCGGCAAACACAACGGCTATTTTGAAAACAATACATACATCGTCACCTGGGCACTGGGCCACCTTGTCACACTGGCCGATCCAGAGCATTACGGCGAAGAATACAAAACCTGGCGCATGGACACGCTGCCGATCCTGCCAAAGCACATGGATCTGGTGGTCATCCCGCAGTCAGGCAAACAATTCCGCACAGTTTCCAACCTGATGAAGCGCAAGGATGTTGACAACATCGTCATTGCCACCGATGCCGGGCGTGAAGGGGAACTGGTGGCACGCTGGATCATCGACAAAGCCCACGTAAAGAAGCCAATGCGCCGTCTCTGGATCTCCAGCCAGACGGACCAGGCCATTCGCCAGGGCTTTGCCCATCTTGAACCAGCCAGCAAGTACGACAACCTCTATCGCTCCGCCCAGGCGCGCAGCGAAGCCGACTGGGTCGTGGGCTTCAACGTCACCCGCGCCCTCACCTGCCGCTACAACGCACAGCTTTCTGCCGGCCGTGTACAGACGCCGACACTGGCCATGATTGTACAGCGCGAACGTGCCATCCGTGACTTTAAGAGCCAGCCTTACTACGAAGTGCAGGCAAGCGTAGACGGCATGCGCCTGCTCTGGCAAGATAAAAACAAGCGCACCCGCTTCAGCGATAAGAGCGTTTGCGAGCGCATTGTGCGCACCTGCAACAAGCAGAACGCCACCGTTACCGCCCTCGACGCCCAGAAAAAGCGCACCGCACCACCAGCGCTCTATGACCTCACCACCCTGCAGCGCGATGCCAATGCGCGCTATGGATTCAGCGCCAAACAAACTCTGCAGATCATGCAGCGCTTGTACGAAGAGCACAAGCTGCTCACCTATCCACGCACCGATTCCCGCTATCTGACGAAAGACATCGTTGTCACCTTCCCCGAACGCCTGCAAGCGCTCACATCCAACGGATATGGCGATGTAACCCGTCTCATCCGTGCCGAAAAGCGCTCCATCACGCCAAGCTGCATCAACGATGCCAAGGTCAGTGACCACCACGCCATCATCCCGACAGAAGAACGCCTCAGCAAACACAGCCTGAGCAGCGACGAGCGCCGCATCTATGAGCTAGTCGTCAAACGCTTTCTTGCCAACTTCCTGGGTCCTTACGAATACGAACAGACCCGTGTACACCTCGATGTCAACGGCGAGCACTTCACCTGCCATGGCAATGTCACCGTTGATCTTGGCTGGAAAGGGCTCGATCTCATTGGCGATGACGACGAACAGGAAGAAGATCACAGCAAAAACCGTTCACTGCCAAAGCTCACAAAGGGCCAGACCTTAAAAGGCGTGAACGTGAGCATCCGCGAAGGACAAACCAAACCGCCAGCCCGCTTCACGGAAGGCACCCTGCTGGCTGCCATGGAAAATCCACAAGCCTTTGTCGACGACAAACACGCCCAAAGCGTACTCCACAAAGCAGGCGGCATCGGTACCCCGGCCACCCGTGCCGACATCATTGAAAAATTGTTCAAGAGCTTCTATGTAGAAAAGCAAGGTCAGTCGCTCGTGCCAACCAGCAGAGGCGTGCAGCTCATCGACATCGTGCCCGACGATCTCACCTCGCCGCTGCTCACCGCCCAGTGGGAGGAACGTCTGGAAGCCATTGCCCGCGGCAAAGAAAAAGCCGCTGCGTTCACTGGCGACATGCGTCAGTTTGCAACGGCCCTCGTTGGCGCTGTGAAAAACTCCGATAAACAATACCGCCACGACAACCTCACCCGCACCCCTTGCCCGGAATGCGGCAAGTTCATGCTTGAAGTCAAAACCAAGAAAGGCAAGATGCTTGTCTGCCAGGACCGTGAATGCGGCTATCGCCGCAGCCTCGAGCAAACTTCCAACGCCCGCTGTCCAAAATGCCACAAACGGCTCACCATCATCGGCGACGGCGACAAACGCATCTATTCCTGCACTTGCGGCTTCCGCGAAAAGTTTGACCGCTTCAACCAACAGCTCAAAGCAAAACGCAACACCTCCAGCAAACGCGACGTGCAAAACTACATGCGCAAACAGCAAAAACAGGAAAGCATCGGCGCCAACGCCTTCGCTGACGCCTGGGCCAAAGCGCTTGGGAAAGATGAATAAAAAAATAAGAGCGCAGCATTCTCGCTTTTTGCGAGAATGCTGCGCTCTTATTTTCATCTCACATTATCCATCAGCTGGTTATACAGTTCTTTAGTGGCCGATGGGTCTTGGGCATTGATGACGAGGGGTTGACCGTTGACGTCCATGGTGATGCAGGCGTCACAGTCGGTGTGGGTGTAGCGGGTATATTTGCCGTAGCGATCGTTCTTAAAGCTGCCAAAGGCGTAGCGCAGATTGCCAAAACCATAGGTACGCACGTCGCCATCCACTGGCGGTTCCTGGGCGTAGTAATTAACGTTGGTAATGTCATCATAGGGCACAGTTAGATCTTTCCATTTGCTGGTGGTAATTTCCAGCGCGTCGTCACTACAGGTGATGGTGAGATCGCCGCAAAAAAGTGTCCAGCCACAGAAGGCAAGAGTTGCAGCAACGGCAAAAATCACAACGGCAACACTTTTACCTGAGACAGGGATCGGAGCCGCTGTTCCCGCTGCGAGCTGCTTACAGTAATAATGATAAGAATACCACATTGGCGAAAATGCCATCGCCAGCACCACAAGTATAAACAGGACCAGCGTCACATTGCTTTCTACAAAAAATGCACAAATCACGCAGATGAGACCGCCACCGACCCAGACTTTGCCGCCAAAGCGATGGGTGGCGTTCCAGTTGTCTTCGTTTTCCAACGCCCATTTCACACGAATGCCAATGGTGCTGTTCTGACGGATCTTTGGGAAAAGATTTCCACAGATGAGGAAAAGCAAGCCAAAGCTGAGGAGAAGTACCATCATAAGCACCGTATAGGAATCGATTCCTATCTCCACAAGATGCTGCACACTGCTGCTGACCAGCGACGTCACCGGCATCACCCAGAACACCAATGCCAGCACGCGCGGATGCTGTTCCGCGTTGGCCCGGTCGCGCAGCACAAAAAACATCAGCAGCCAATGGGTCGCCAGAAAATAAAAGCACAACACATCCAACTGCCGCAGCAGCACACCGTCCAGCAAGGCTGGCAGCAGAATCATCAACGACGTCAGCAGCAGCTGTTCCTTATACGCCATCATCGACGGTTTCATGATTGGTCTCTCCTTTCAGCGTCGTCAGCCACAGCATGACTTCTTCCAACACAGACGCATTCAGCTCGTAGTAAATGTACTTGCCTTCGCGATGGTCGCGGATCAAATCCGCTTCTTTGAGCACATTGAGATGCCGCGAAATGGACGCGCCCGTCACAGAAAAGTGGCTGCCAATCTCGCCGGCAGACAAGCGCCCGCCTTTCAGCAGATTGAGGATGTCGCGCCGAATCGGATCGGCCAATGCTTTTAAAGTCGTTTGTAAACTCATTGTTCCGTCTCCTTCATTTAACATTTAGGTTAATTGTTAAATATAGTTTATCATTCTTCTCTGGCCTTGTCAAGAGTGTGAAACCTTGACCGTCTTGCCATTCTTCGCTATAATAATCCTGCACCTGAAAAGAATCTGTGTGTCGACAGTTCATTGGTACCATCCTGTCGTTAAACAAAACTAGGGCTGTTTTTTCATGCACTTTTTCCGGCACTGCCGGACGAGAATATTGAAAAGGCCCCGTGGACCAACAACCACGGGGCCTTTTTTCACGGAGGCTATCATGTATTATTTAAAAACGAAGCAAAGCTTTGACGCTGCCCATTTTCTCAAAGGCTACGAGGGAAAATGCAGCAACATCCACGGCCATCGCTGGCAAGTGGTGGCACAAATTCGCGCCACCGATCTTTCGGAAGAACCGCAGACGCGCGGCATGGTGGTGGATTTTGGCGATCTCAAAGCGGCGTTAAAAACCATCTGCAATCACTTTGATCACTGTCTGATTTACGAAGCGGGGTCGCTGCGTCCGCTGACGCTGCAAGCATTGAACGAAGAAGGCTTTCGTTTGGTGGAGGTGCCCTTCCGCCCGACTGCCGAACACTTCGCCCGTCACATCCATCAATTGTTGAAGGCACAAGGTTACACTGTTGACCGCATCGAAGTCTACGAAACGCCAAACAACTGCGCCATCTATGAGGAGGAAGCATGAAGGTCGTCGAAACATTTATCAGCATCAACGGCGAAGGGCCACGTGCCGGCGAGCTCGCTCTCTTTGTACGCTTCCAGGGCTGCAATCTGCGCTGCAGCTACTGCGACACCGCCTGGGCCTACGCGCCGGACTGCCCCTATGACGAACGCACGCCCGATGCCATCTGCGCCGACATCCTCGCCAGCGGTATCACCAATGTGACATTGACCGGCGGTGAGCCGCTCTTGCAGCCAGAAATGCCGCAGTTGCTCACCCTTCTGAGCCAGCATCCGAACCTGCGCGTGGAAATTGAAACCAACGGCGCCATCGATCTGACGCCATTCTGCGGCCCATCGCGTCCGGTCTTCACTATGGACTATAAGCTCCCCTCCAGCGGCTGCGAATCCGCCATGCGCATCGACAATTTCGCACTGTTAGAAAAAGACGACACGGTGAAATTCGTCTGCGGCAGCCAGGAAGATCTGGCGCGTGCCGAGGACCTGATTCGTGAGCATCAACTGACAACACGCTGTCACGTTTACCTCAGCCCAGTCTTCGGTGCCATTGACCCGGTCGATATGGTTCAAACAATGATCGATCATCGGCTCAATGATGTGCGTCTGCAATTGCAGCTTCATAAATTTATTTGGGACCCGAACCAACGCGGCGTCTGATTTTTTATTAGTTTATCACAAAGGAGACTTTCCCATGAAAAACGCACTCGTACTTACCAGCGGTGGTGTCGATTCTACCACTGCGCTGGCCCTCGCCATTGAAAAATACGGCAAGGATCACGTCATTGCATTATCCATCTCTTACGGTCAAAAACACAGCAAAGAAATCGAAGCTGCCAAAGCAGTCGCTCAGCATTACGGCGTGGAACAGCTCTTTCTTGACCTCGGCCTGATCTTCCAATACAGCAACTGCTCCCTTTTGCAGCAGTCCACCGAAGAGATTCCCGAAGAAAGCTACGCCGAACAAATCGAAAAGACCGGCGGTGAAACACCGGTCAGCACCTATGTGCCATTCCGCAACGGCCTCTTTCTCTCCGCCGCCGCCAGCATTGCGCTGAGCCGTGATTGCGAGGTCATCTATTACGGCGCTCATGCCGACGATGCCGCCGGCTTCGCCTATCCTGACTGCTCCCCAGTGTTCAACAACGCCATGAATACTGCCATCTACGAAGGCTCCGGCCACCAGCTGCGCATCGAAGCGCCATTTGTGAATAAGAATAAATCCGACATTGTAGGCATCGGCCTCAAGCTTGGCGTGCCTTACGAGCTGACCTGGTCCTGCTACGAAGGCGGCGACAAGCCTTGCGGCAAGTGCGGCACATGCATCGACCGTGCAGCAGCTTTTGCCGCCAATGGTGTCGCCGACCCTGCCCTCGCTGACTAAGAAAGGAGCCCTTCCATGTCCAGAGAAAACGAAGATCTAACCCTGCTCGGCAATCAGAACGTCACCTATCACACCGATTACACCCCGGACATTCTCGAATCCTTCGATAACAAACATCCGGAAAACGACTACTTTGTCAAATTCAACTGCCCAGAATTCACTAGTCTTTGTCCCATCACGGGTCAGCCAGACTTTGCCACCATCTATATTTCCTATGTGCCGGATCAAAAGCTCGTGGAAAGCAAGAGCCTCAAGCTCTATTTGTTTTCCTTCCGCAACCATGGCGACTTCCACGAAGACTGCATCAACATCATCATGAACGACCTGGTACACCTGCTCGATCCGAAGTACATCGAAGTATGGGGCAAATTCCTGCCACGCGGCGGCCTTTCCATCGACCCATACTGCAACCATGGCAAGTCAGGCACCAAATGGGAAGCCACCGCTGCCCAGCGCTTGGCTTGGCACGATATGATGCCAGAAATGGTCAATAACCGCTAAATAAAAAATGTGGACTGCATGCTTGCAGCCCACATTTTTTATTTGTCGTTCAAACGCACATCCATTTCAATCCATGCTTCGTTGCCCCAGGTGGAGTCGGAAGCGCCGATTTCATGAAAGCCAAAAGCGCGGTACATACCCACACGATGCGACAGACAAGTGAGAATGACACGCTTGGTGCCGCGTGCCTGTTCACGCTGGAGATACTGCACCATCATCTCTCGCGCCAAGCCTTGGCGGCGATAATCTGGCAGCACGTTCACCCCCAGAATCATGACGTTGCAGCCCTCAGGATTATGCAGATTGGCATCGGTATAGATGGCGTCACGCAAAGCTTCATCATTGGTTGCCAGCCCATCAATAAAACCAGCAATTTTTCCTGTCGCGCGATCCACCGCTACAAGGAACCAATCTGCAGCAACAGCCACACGCGCGCGCATGATTTCCGGCTTGCAGGCTTCATGGGGCGGAAAGCAGGTGGTTTCAATCTCCACCGCCTGTTCGGTTTCCTCCGGCAAAATACTGCGAAATACAAAACGATCATTCAGTGCGCCATGCGCTGCTGCACAAGATTCATGATTGCTCATCTTAAGTTAGCCTCCTATAACACATCGTATGATCTCTATGATAGTCGATTTCCGATGAAAAATCAAGCATTGTGCGCCAGCGCTAAATGCCCCCATGGCACACAACGCTGGATCACCGTGATCAGATCCTCAATCGTTGTTTCACAATCGTGCACCAGCCATTCGCTGATGATGGCCATCAATCCTGAAATGTAAAACTGCATCACATAGGTGCGTTCCCATTCAGGCACTTGCCAGCGCCTGAGAATCGGTGCAAACACATAATGGTACATCCGCTCATAGGTGTTCGCCGTATGCAGCGTTCTCGAA
This sequence comes from uncultured Peptococcaceae bacterium, assembly GCA_937976375.1. Taxonomy (GTDB): domain Bacteria; phylum Bacillota; class Peptococcia; order Peptococcales; family Peptococcaceae; genus UMGS1590. Next base: position 67,054 of record CALJRU010000031.1, read on the forward strand.
TGCTTCAATGCGGTCTGAAAGAGCCGCTTATTGTCCTTGATATACTGCAGATAAGGCATAAGATACTCTGGCGTCACCAGGTTGAGGTCATCCAATGGGCAATCTTCCAGCTGTTTTAGCAGTTCTTCACGCGCAGGGTCATAATAAGCACGAAACTGCCGATTCATGTAAGCCACGCTTTCCTCCAACAAATCTGCGATCGTTTCATAATGCAGGTAGAACGTCGAACGATGAACGCCCGCTGCTTCACACACTTCCTTCACAGTGATATAAGCAAAGTCTTTCTTGGACAACAATTCCAAAAAAGCCTGATCCATGCGCGCCGCGGTATGCTGATATTTGCTTTCTGCTTTGTTCATCGTTTCTCCTCTCCTGCCACAGGTTCATTGCTCGCTGATTTCGCGTGCAAGCCGAATAATGTCGTACGCATATTTCTGCTTGCCATTGGCCATCAGCCGCTTATACAGCGGATAGTTCAGGCCCATCGCAGCCAGACCGACGATGCCAATGAGCACCCCCAGCACAAACATCGCCTGACTGCCGCCACCAATCACCTGCATCGATAGGCACATGCCCACGCCTGTGATCAGTGCCGCAATGATGCCAAAGGTGTAAGTAAACACCGTTGCCGGCAATTTGGCACGCGCATCCAACTTGCGCAGGGCAATCACCTTCGACGTATCCTTAGGTGCATATTCATTGGCGAGTTGTTCTGCAAAAATCTTATCGGTATTCATGTTTTATTGCCTCCTTGTGATTTGATGCTTTTACTTTATCAAAATCACTGGACAAACAGAACGACACCCACAACATCTTGTGTTGATTTGTACGCTGCATGCATGATATCATGTTCCACTTCCTGAAAAAGCAAAAAAAGCGTTTGCTTCTGCAAACGCTTTTTCTAACTCAATCCGCCAACAAACCAGCCTGCAGCCGCGTCTTCAGATCAAGTACCTTATCGTGGATGGCTGCGATGGTGGCCAGAAACACCTCATCGCTTGCACCCGTTGGATCATCCAATCCCCAGTCTTCACGATGACGGCATGGCAGCTGTGTACACTGCACATTGCAGCCCATTGTCACCACCACATCCACCGCAGGAATCTCTGACAACAGCTTGCTGTGCTGCGTTGCACGCATATCAACGCCATATTGCTCCAGCATCAAACGCACCGCATCCGGATTGATCTGCGGCACAGTCTCTGTGCCTGCCGAATAACTCTCAAATACGTCCGCCGCCAATAAGGCTCCCAACGCTTCGGCGATCTGGCTGCGGCAAGAATTATGCACGCATACAAAAGCAACCTTTGGTTTCTTAGGCATGGCTGCCTCTTGCTTTCTCGATGAGGGCTTTCACCTCATTTTTTTTCAGCACTTTGCCATAAGACACCAGCTGCCCGTCCACGACCAGCGCAGGCGTAGTCATGATGCCATACGCCGCAATCTGAGCAATGTCGGTCACATAAGAAACCTCTTCATCCAGCGCCATTTCGGCAGCGGCTTCGCGTACAACCTGCTCCAAAGCGTGGCACTTTGCACAGCCTGTGCCCAGCACAACAATACCCTTGCCCGTTGGTGCCTGAGTATTGTTGCTGCACGATGCAGCTGCATTGCCACAGCAGCAGCTTTTTTCGTTGTCTTTCTTCTTGCCAAATAATCCCATAATGATGACCTCCTAAATTAAAACATACTGCAACCCATTAAACAAATAACCAACTAAGATAATGCCAATTGCACACACCGCAATGAACAACGCCAAAAGTTTCGGCTTCACAGCCTTGCGCAGCATAACCAGCGATGGCAATGACAACGTCGTAACCGCCATCATAAATGCCAGCACCGTGCCCAACTGCGCGCCCTTTGCCAGCAATGCTTCAGCAACAGGGATCGTGCCAAAAATATCCGCATACATCGGTACACCAACCAGAGTCGCCAGCACCACCCCAAATGGATTGTTGCTGCCAAGCACCAACGCGACCCATTCACCAGGAATCCAGTTATGAATGATGGCACCAATGCCAACACCAATCAAAACATATGGAAACACTTTTTTAAACGTGCCCAGCATCTGTTCTTTCGCGTAGAGCAAACGGTCGCGTTTCGTCAGTTCCGGCGAAGCGAGGTCCACACTGCCAGCGGACATGATAAAGTCTTCCACATAACGCTGCATGCGCAGCTTTTCGATGATGGTTCCGCCGATCACCGCGATCACCAAGCCCATGATGACATAAATCACTGCCACCTTAGCGCCAAAAATGCTCATGAGCAAAACCAAACTGCCCAAATCCACCATTGGCGATGAAATCAAAAACGAAAACGTCACGCCCACTGGCAGCCCAGCGCTTGTGAAACCAATGAACAACGGAATCGATGAGCAAGAACAAAACGGCGTCACCGTCCCCAGCAAAGCCGCAAGAATGTTTGCCCAAATGCCGCGAAACCGCCCCAGAATGCGCTTGCTGCGTTCTGGCGGGAAATAGCTCTGAATGTAGGAAATCACAAAAATCAAAACCACCAGCAGAATTGTGATCTTTACCACATCATAAATAAAAAATTGTACGCTGCCGCCCAAGCGACCGTTTATGTCCAGACCCAACGCTGACAATGCGTTGCCAATCAGCGCATTGAGCCATTTCATGCCCAGCAGCTGGTTTTGAATAAAATCCCACAAAACCATAGTATTCACCTCAATCTTCCTAATACATCAATATTTTTTGATGTGTTGAGCCTAAAGAAACGCCATCTCGCTTAGATGGCGTTTAATTTTACTCAGCAACAACACGATCTCTGCTCTGCGTCGGGTGTCGTCAGCTGCTTCAACAATTTTATGGCAGCCTCTTGACCAGCAGCACTCAGATGATAGTGCGTCCACTTTCCTTCCTGCCTGCTTTCCACAATACCAGAATCGCAGAGGATCTTCATATGATAGGAGAGTCCAGACTGTGTCAAGTTCAGCGGCTCCTGCAGCACACAGGCACATTTCTCCCCGCTGCGCAGCTGCGCCAGAATGGCCAGCCGTTTCGGATCACAAAGCGCCTTAAACACTTTCGCCTGTTCCTGATACAATGTCTCCATGCTCTCACCTCACATCAAAATATTTTGATGCGTTCAGTGTACCAACGAACCCTCACTTTGTCAATAGCTTAGCAAAAATAATAAGCGAAAACATCTTTGTCATTTATGAATCCAATACAACCGTCACCATTCTCTTGGCAGCTTATAACAACATATATTTTTTCAATTCCTGGCGCTTGGTGATTCCCAAATTTTCTTTGATAATAGACAGATATTGTTTAACGGTATTCAATGAGATATTCATATGTTCTGCAATCTCCTGATTGGTCCAGCCACGTGCTGCGAGCATAGCAATGGCAAATTCCGTAGTTGACAAATTATCCGCTACGCTGCTGTCCGTGACCGGATTATGAATCTGACGCCACCCCCAAGAAAAACGATAGGTAATATTGATAATGCGTCGAAAATCATCAGGCCAATCCTTTTTAAAGACCGATTCCAGCATACCGCCCAAAAGGCCATGATGTTCACCAAAGGCTTCAATAAGATCATCCGGTTGAGCCAAAGCCCACGCATCACGTAAATGCTGCTCGGCCACATCCACTTGTTTCAAGCTCATATAGTTCATTACTGCAGCCAAATGTAAATAAATGGCTGAGATTGGGTAATTGGAACCACCCATTGTGAGCGCTGCTTCAATGATGCCACAGCTTTTTTCATAATGACCTTGTAAATATAAATAATGCGCCTGTACATAGAGCGCAAAGGCACGCAAGCCTGGCGGCAGCAAAGGAGCAAAGTCCTGAATAGCTGGCAATCGTTCTGACACTGGTAAATGCAACAACACCGCTATGGCAAACGCAACAAACGCCAACTCTGCGCGTAACTCCGGTGCAACCTTTGTTGTATCGGCTAACAATGCATTCACCGTCTTCAAAGCGCGTCGAGCCTGTCGAATCTGACCTGTCGTCAGGTTTGCATAACCATAAATCCAGCAGGCGGAAAGACGTTCTTCAATATTTGAACTGGTAAGATAATCACCGGCTATTTGAATAGCCATTTCTGCCTGCCCAGTAAAATAATAATACTCTGCCCAAACAATGTTCTTCTGTGATTCTGAGGTAATAATGTTGACCGCATCCAAACAATTGCCTGGCAGAAAGGGCGTGTTCATCAATGGCATCATCATACTGTCAACATCAAATGGATTGACAAGCAACACTGTTTCGTTAAGTTGACCCTTGCCCTGTCTGGGATCAGCAGGTTTTAATGTTTCTTTAGGAATCAGCCAGGATGAGCCCAACTTTTTTGCTCCCGTAATACGATTTTCTAAACAATATTGCTGAACACGACGTGGGGATATTTTCCATTTTTCTGCTGCCTCACGTACAGTCATATACGTCATACGTGTTCCTCCTCATCTTTCCAACTTCTTACTTATAGTATATACACGTGAATACATTGTTTCAACAAATAGGTCAACTCACATAAGCAACGCAAAAAGGACATCCGCACAATCAAATGCAGATGTCCTTTTTAGATTATCAAAAAAATTTAAGCGCCAAGCAAAGTACCCGCATTCATAAGCACTGTCGCTGCCTGTGCACGTGTTGCTGTTCCCTGAGGTTCCAAGGTATTCATACTCATGCCATGGATGAGGCCCATGTCCACCGCCCAAATGACAGCACTTTCTGCCCAGGCGCTGACCTGATCGGCATCACTGTAGCCGCTGAGGTCTCCGCTGCTCTCTCTTGGAATCCCTTTGTACTGCGCGTAATTGCAGAGAATCGCAGCCATTTGTTCACGGGTGATGGCAGCATTCGGCTGGAAACTGCCATCGTCCATGCCGTTGACAATGCCGTTGGCCGCTGCCCAGTTCACTGCTTCAGCATACCAGTCGCCATCGTTCACATCGCTGAAAACACTGCCTTCCATTGCAGGGCTGCCTTCCAAACGATGCAGCACAGACACGAGCATGGCCCGGCTAAAGCTGGTGTTTGGTTCAAAGGTAGTGGCGCTTGTTCCGGTCATAAGGCCGCTCTTGCTTGCAAAGGCCACCGCATCATAGAACCAATCGTCCGCCTGCACGTCCGTGTAAGGCAATCCAATCGGCTCACCTGTCGTACTCATGCTCACATATTTGCTTTCACCAATAAGATCGGTCAGGATGGTTTCTTCCGTATATGGCGCTCCCTCCAACATTGTCAAACTCTCAGCCGTGTCGCCAGTGTTGACGATAGCCTTAATTCCATCTGTCGTAGCAACGTAGATGTTACCATCGGTACTGATTGCCTGCTCGTTACCACATACGTTCAAGGTCCCGCTATTAAAGATAAAATTGCAGTTACTGAAGGTGTCGTCCTCTGTCCAGATATTAATGCCAATCTGACTGCTTTCAATGTTCACTTCAGCATCTCCACCAACGGTCAGATTATAATCTCCTTTGACAACCAGTCCTACTTTTCCTGCCTGAATATCCAATGTGCCACCTGTCAGAGAAGCATTCTCCAGCATACCAATGCCATAGCTGTCACTGCTTATGCTCATTTCTCCGCCAGTCATCGTCACAACTTCGCAATAAATTCCACAGCCAGCCTCACCCGTTGCATAGAGTGTTCCGCCTGCCATGTTTAAAACATCGCCGCCCTCAAAACCTTTTTTACCGTTAAGAGTAAGATGGCCGCCAACCATGTTCATGGTGCCATAACAGGATATTCCATTGCCTTCACCTACACCAACAGCAACGATATCTCCTCCATTGACGGTTAATTCACCAAAACGAGAATAAATGCCGCAATAATCCCCTTCCGCATAAAGACTACCTTCTCCATTGATACAAAGGTTATCATTCTCATATACAGAGAGACCCGCACTGTCTTCAGAGATACCAATCAGTTTATTCTCGCCAATCAAAGTTACTGTTAGATCACAATCAGCGGAAATAGCATCACCTTGATCATCGTCTATATCTTCCCCTATTGTAACCTCATCACCAACCACATAAGCATTTCTCAAGATCAGGTTGGCACCGTCCCATTTAATGTTGTAGTTGCTTTCATCAGCTCCCTCGCTGCTGACATTACCATTTTCATCGGTGATCAAATAACATGGAGATTCCGCTGTTCCTGTATATGCAATTCTTTTAACATAGACCACGCCACCATCTTCAACTGCCGAGGCCTTCATTGGAAACATGCCAAAACAAATGGCCATAATTAGCAATACGCCAAATACTCGTCTTTTCATTATTTTTCCTCCTCTTTTTTAAAAACTGCACTTTTTAATTTACGGAATTTTTTTTATTATAACACAAATAAGAAAACGCCACATCACCCGTTCATCCCCCAAAAAAGGATGTATAATCTTTTAGAAATTGTAACAAAAAATCCGATTTTCTTTTATTCAATTCGATTCAAACTCTGTTCGATACAGTACTTGAGTGCGTGTTCTTTGGTATGTTTTCATTTGAAAAGTCTTCGTAAAAGCGAAGACTTTCCAAATGAAAATATTTATGAATAACAAGGCCCGCCATCACAATTTGAAACCAACCACCAATATTTAAACGGCACTTTTTTGCCGCCAATCTCTCCCTAAGCCAACCGTTGAATCGATGATTAAATGTTTTCCCATATGCTAAAAGTGCTTCTGAACGTGTCCTTATGGCAAACATTTTCTCTTAGAAATATGCATATCACGCAACAGCCTGTTGCTTGGTTTCGTATAGAACCGATGATACAATAACAACAAGGTGGTGAAAACTATGGAAACAAAAGACATTCTATTGGCACTGCGCACCAAAAACGGTCTCTCTCAAGATGCGCTCGCCCAGAAATGCTTCGTAACCCGTCAGGCGGTGTCACGCTGGGAAACCGGCGAAACCTTGCCCAACACCGAAACATTAAAACGCCTTTCACAGCTCTACGATGTATCGATCAACACATTGCTCGGTGCCCCACGCACTCTCATCTGCCAATGCTGCGGCATGCCCCTCGATGATACCATAATCAGCCGCGAACCCAACGGCACCTTCAACGAAGACTACTGCACATGGTGTTACAGCAACGGCACCTACACCTATAACAACATAGACGACCTGCTCGACTATCTCGTCCAACACATGGCTACAGACACCTGGCCTCCCGACCAAGTCCGCACCTATTTTGAAAACCTGCTGCCAACCCTAAAACATTGGCAAGAAACAGAATAATAAGCACACAAAAACAGCCAACCGATCACTGCGATCGGTTGGCTGTTTGTTGATTTGAAATATTTTCCGCCAGAAAAAGATTACTCCCACTCGCAAAATGAAACTTAATTCTAAACGCTTTTGTTTGGGAGATTTGATATCATTTGATTTTTCCTGATACCTATTATCCTTATCCTATGGGCTTGCCGAACTTTTGCTATCATTTGGCTATCAAGGAAATGGCTATCAACGGTAAAATTAGATTGGTTTCTCTGGTGGTTTACAACTACATTTTACCACGAAAGACAGGGAAATGCAATAACCTTCCTCGCTGTGGTGTATCAAGTGATCTTACTGAACATATGGCGCACCTTGTCCAGGCGGCTGTTTGGACGGCGGGGCTGGATGACCGGCTGACCGACAGCGGCCTGATATCCTTTCAGCTCTGTAAGGCATACGCTCCGCCCGTTGGTGTAAAAGGCCAGATCAGTACGGTATGCCTGTATACAGCGGGCGGGAATCTCGCCAGTAAAGACAACTTCATCCTTTTTTACCTGGGCCGTTTCGATGGTGGCACAGTATTTCGGCGCATCATGATAAGCCCTGGAA
>CALJRU010000032.1 GCA_937976375.1 uncultured Peptococcaceae bacterium
TCATACTTTTTGGGGCCAAAAAGTATGAGTGCCGCGCAAAGCCGCGCCCAGACCGTCTTTGCGCGGACGGCTGCTGCAAAAAAATTTTCAAATTTTTTGCAGTGCCTGTGCAAGTAACAGACAAAGCGTAAAAAAGCACCGCTTTTCGCGGTGCTTCAAACAGGGCGCTGTCCTCAGTCTTCTTCAATCGTCAGGCAGAAGCCGGAGACGTCGCCGTAGCCTTCGGTGCCTTCAACGGTGGTAAAGCGGCGGAATTCTTTGCTCTTGGCGCCTGGGAGACGGTAGTCTTCGATGTTGATTGGCGCGATGGCCACTTCTTCTGGTGGTTCAACCTGTGGCACATAGCTGTATGGGTAACGATAAGCACGGTAAACCATGTTGGTGGTGATGTGGGTGCCGAAGTATGGGCTGATGTATTCCCAAACGATTTCGTGGTCTGGCGTCACTTCCAGCAGGCGGCCGTCTTCCCCTTCGGTGATGAGGGTGTTGCCGTTTGGCAGACGCTGGGCGCTGGAAATGTAGCAGCTGTAGAAATGGTCGGCGATGAATGGCTGCATGTAGCCGAGGTCCATTGGGCGGCACTGCCACACAATCTCCATGGTGACCGGGTTGATCTCGATCACGCGGGAGTAGTCGCGGTGGGCGTTATTGTTGCCGGTTGGGGCTGCAGGGTTTGGCGCGCCGTAGCCGGCCCAGCCGCCGTTATCAAAGATGAGGATGTTGCCGGCGCCAGGCAAGCCTTGAGGGATCATGTGCGCATGGTGCTGGCCGATGATCTGACCGATCTCTTTGGCTTTGCCGGTGCTGTAGTCCGGACCGAGTTTCCAGACGAGTTTGCCGGTCTTTTTGTCGAGAATGGCGATGATGTTGGTGGCGCGGCCGTCAAAGATGATGTTGTCCGGATGGAAACGTTCGTCGCCGGCGTCGTACCATTTGTTTGGCCCCAGCACGCTCATGCAGTTGATGTGCATCCAGTCGCCAAGGCCGTTGGCCACCAGGTTTGGATTGCGGGCGATGGTGTTTTTGGCGGCTTCATCAAAGCCCAGCTCGTCGAAATGATCATGAATGCACCAATCCCAGACGATGTTGCCGTCCCAGTCGACCTCAATCATGCGGTCGCTGATGAGTTTGTGCAGGGAAATCTCCGGCACAACCACGTCGGTGTGGGTGAGAATCAGGGTGTTGCCGCTGTCGATTTTGGCGTCCATGCCTGGCACGTAGTAGCCGACCGGGTTGCCTTCGCGCTGATAGTCGTGGTGCTGGCGCGCCATCCACTGCGGCTCGTAGCCAGGGTCTTCGATGTACTGGTTCTTCTTAAATTCCCAGCGCACCTTGCCGTTCCAGTCCACCTGCACAACGTCCTTGTAATCCTGCCAGCCATAGGTGCTGTTGCGCTGGCCGCGGCAGCCAAAGACGTCGCCGTTTGGCAGGAGCTTGTTTGGAAAGCCTTCGAGGTTGTGCCAGTGGTTGACCACGCCGCCGTTCATATCAATGAGCGTCGCGCCGTGTTCATTGGCCTGGAACAGGGTGTAGCCGTTGAAGCATTTGTCCGGTTTGTAGATGATGGTGCCTGTTGGGTGAATGGATGGGGTTCCCATAATGATTCCTCCTTTAAAATGGTTCGTGCTGCGGGCAATGATTTATCCATATTATAACATCATTTGATGAACTTCGAAACGCCCTCAGCCCATTTATAGAGAAAAGCGCCTGCTGCTTTCAGGCAGCAAGCGCTTGGATCATTAAAGCATGAGCATTTTCGCCAGTGGATAGCCGATGAAAATGTACAGGATCAAGACACCAATGCAGATCGGAATGCCGATGCGATAGATGTCTTTTTTGTCGTAGATGGCATGCATGCCGTGCATCATGCTGGCGTGTGGCGACGCTGCTGGTGTCAGCATGGCCACAAAGACCATGAGGATGACGCCCGTGGCAACCGGCATTGGGTTGATGCCCAGCTGATTGGAGAAATTCAGCACCACCGGCATCAGCACAACAGCCATGGCGGCGTTGTTGGCAAAGTTGGTCAGGATAAGCGCAAAGGTGAACATGATGGCCACGAACGCTGTTTCCGAGCGGCCGCCAAGAACCGGTGTCAACACTTGCACAAGGAAGTCAGGCACACCGGTAGAATCGTTGGACAACGTATTGGCGCCATAAACCGCTGCCGCAATCATGAAGAAAATGCCCCAGTCAAATTTGCGATAAGCGACTTCTTTGAAGTTTAAGAGCGGTTCGCCGTCGATGCGCACAACAAGGAACAGCATGAGCCACGACAAGCTGACACCGAGCGGCCCAATGGTGCTCAAAGCGTTGCAAATAATGTTGCCCTTCACCACGCTTGGCACAAGAATCATCAAAAGGAATCAAGGCAGCATGATAAGATAAATGATCTGACGTTTGTTCATCGGTGGCAACTGAATCGTTTTTTCGAGCATCTCAGGATCGATGGCTTTCAGTTTGCTAAGGTCCACACGCAGCACAAACTTAATCAAAAAGACGTAAATGAGAATAAATAATGCCGTAACAACAAAGCAAACCACCATATATGGTAACATTGGAATCGACATTGGATTACCCATGGAGGCCGTCATTTTCTGGAACGCCGCATATGGCACCAACTCAGCGCCTTTGAATGGAAACAATGGCTGCGCCAGCGTGGAGACGGCAAACATGCCAACGAAGAAATAGCTCCAGATACGTTCGCCTTTTTTGATGCCCAAAGTATCCATGAAGCTGGTGGAAATTGGCCAGAGCAGAATCAGGGAAATCATTGGCTGGGTCACTGACGCCAGCACAAAACAGAGGGCATAGTAAGCGACAAGAAAGACCGCTGGGCGCCCCTTAAACAACTTACGCGTGAGGAACCAGCGTGCAATGTATTTGGTGTCACCGATGGCATCCAAGCCCCCCATCAGAACCATAGCAAAGAGCGTCAAAAGAACAGTATCAGTACCAATGGCTGTCATCCACACGCCATTGAAGCCGCCGTCCCCGCCATAGCCGGAGATGGCCAGCACAAACAGCCCCACCAAGCTTGGCCACAGGGTTTCAACCGCACTCCACAGATAAACCATGGACAAAAATGCACCCACGCACCGCATCCCCAGCGGTGTGATCGGATCAATCGGCGGCAAGAGCCAAAACAGGACCAAAATGCCAAAGCCAATGATGAGATGCAATGGGTAAAGACTACGTTTTGTCGTCGTACTCATTTCTTTCACCTTCCTAAAATTTAAGTATTGAACAGAAATATTTATTTCACAATTATTTTATCCATTCCATAACTAAAATTAAACAAGGCGGACTACACCTCTATTAGTCCAGACTACTGCATTATTCTTTGTTTATCATAAAAAGCCGCCATGTTTTACAAAAAAGTTGCAAAACATGGCGGCTCTTTCATCAATAGCTTAATGTTTTTTTGCCGTTGCGGTAATCGGTCAGCTGCGGCACATCAATGAGCACAAGGCCACGCGGTGTACGCTCGACACAACCCTGCGCTTTCAAGGCGCGCAGCATATTGGTCACCGTCACGCGATGTACCGACAAAAACTTGGCGATCTCCACATTGGTATATTGGCGTGAAAGCAGGCGCACACCGCCGCTCTCGCGACTGTTTTCCAAGAGAAAGGCACACAATTCCGCTGCTACATTTTTTTCTTTGCGTGCCCAGTATTTCCTACAAATTTGTCCATACGCAATGCTCAGCTCACGCAGCAGCGCTTCAAGCATATCCGGCTGCTCATGCAAATATGACAAACAAACATCGATTGGAATTTTGTAACACACGCAGTCGGTATGTGCAATAAAATCATGATGAACAATGGGCCCTAAAGCAGGAGGCTGTGGCGGTTTACTGAACGCCTCTAAAATGCCCACTAAAGACGATACACCCTCTCCCCCGATCTTGCGCCCAAGAATGCATTCCTCTCCATTCTCCGTCATACCAATGCGATAAACCACACCGCTGGTAAGATAATAGATGTATTTTAATGAATCACCGGCAGAAATCAGGTGTTCTTCCGGTTGAAAATAGCAGCGTTCAGCACCTGCTAAATGACGAAATGGCATGTTCTTCCCCCTTTATCGCGCAGGCAGCGCCCGTCCTTCATGCCTGTTTGGCACGTTCAACCAGCGCTGGCAGTTCTTCGCGCACGCTGGCTTCGCATTCGCGCATCGCCAGGATGGTCTTCTCAAACAGCTCTTTGAGTTCCCAGCCAAGACGTTCTGCTCCCTGACGGATGACATCGCGCGAACAGCCGGCTGCAAAATGTTTGTCTTTGAATTTACGTTTGACACTGTCTGCGCCCATGTCCATGACGCTCTTGGATGGGCGCACCAGCGCGCCAGCATTGATCAGCCCAGTGAGCTCATCAACGGCAAAGAGCACTTTTTCCATCTCATGCTCTGGCTGTACGTCGCTGCAAATGCCATAGCCGTGGCTGCACACGGCGTGGGTCAGGTCGTCGCCGGCGCCGATTTCAGCCAGCAGTTCCGGTGCTTTTTGGCAGTGCTGCTCCGGCCATTGTTCAAAGTCCACGTCGTGCAAAAGACCCACCAGGCGCCAGAACGCTTCTTCGCCGCCGTAGCCCAGCTCCCGTGCGTACCAGCCCATGGTGCCTTCCACCGTCAGTGCATGCTCCAAATGGAACGTATCCTTATTATATTTCACTAAAAGATCCAATGCCTGTTCTCGTGTGATGCTTGTGTTCATTTTATAAAACCTCCTCCATAGTCTACATATAGTGTAAGGTTCTTCTGCGCGGCTGTCAATTGCAGCAAAGCCTCCCTGTCTGAGGACAGAGAGGCCCTTATTCAATCGCGGCGGATCATCGCATCGGGAATCAGCTCCGGCGGGAACATGACCTCGGAATGATTGTCCCAGATCAGTTCATGGCTGATGAGCCAGTCGCCGTCGTAGGTGTCTTTGTAGATTTTTGAAAGGCGGTAATACTTCTCCCCTTCGCGGCGGAAATGATGGTCTTCCTCCGAAAGGGCATAGCGGTACGGAAACGGGCGCACACTGCGCAGTTCGCCATGAAGCTGGCCATCGGCCACCCACACCAGAAGCTGCACATCCTGATCGGTGGTGTTTTTGAAACGATAGTCCACGTAATTATAGAAAATGGACGTGCCCGCGCTCAGCGGCACACGATGACCGATGTCGCAGGCGAGCGCATCGGAATGTTTATGAAACTCGGTCACGGTCATAGGGCTGTGCAGCGCCAGCAAATTGATGGTATTGGCAAGGTTGCAGAGCCCGCCGCCCATGCCGGGAATGATTTTGTTCTTTTCGATGACACGGCCGTCTTTGTAGCCTTTCTTTTCCGATACATTGCCCACCAGCCGCCAGAACGAGAAGGTTTCGCCAGGATGGATGATGAGGCCATTGAGCTTGTCGCAGGCCAGGCGGATGTTGACAGCTTTGTTTTCCTGCAGCACGGGATCAATGCCAGGACCGCGCTTGATGACGGTGGACTGATGGGCCGCCACGAGATGCGGCAGCGCTTCCTGCTGCCGTTCAGCGGCGAACGTCTCACGGCTGGTGCGGTCCTGAAGATGGCGCTTGAGGGTTTCCTTCTCGGTGGCAAACTTGTAAAACAGCGGGTGCAGGTCCCCGAAATGGCGGCGCTGACGCTTGCCTTGCAGCGCAATGCCACCCAGACGGTGCTGACAGGACGGACGCAGCCGATAGGTCAGCATCACTGCCTGCTCCAGACGCCGACGCTTGCCCAGGGCTTTTTCCTCCGGCCAGCGCAAAAATTTCACGAGAATGCTTGGCATACCCGCCAGATTGGCGCCGAGCACGTCGGTGAACACCTGATCGCCAATGACCACCACCTGATCCTTCTCCAGCTCCATCACTTCCAGCGCACGCAGGTAGCCTGCCGGGCGCGGCTTGCCAGCATCGTGGATGTAATAGGTGCGGATATTCTGCATAAAACGATTGATGCGTTTTTCCTCGTTGTTGGACAACAGCAGGGTCTTAAAGCCCTTGGCCTGAACCTCACGGAAGAGATCGTCAATGGCCGGCGTTGAATCGCTGCCATGAAGCACCAGGGTGTTGTCAATATCGAAGATCAGCCCGCGAATCCCCATCGCATACAGCTTGTCGTAATCGATGGTGAACACGCTTTCGGCACATTCGTAAGGATAGAAGACTTTAAACATAGCGGCCTCATTTCTTCATATACGCGCAGACACGGTCAATCTGTTCACAGAAATCGCCGCCGAACTGCTGATCAAAAAACGCGCTGCCAATGGTGAACGCCCACGGCGCCGCTTCCTTCACCTCATCAAGCCGCTGGAAGCTGTTGATGCTGCCAGCCAGACACACCGGCGCATCAATGGCCGCCGTGAAAGCTTTGTTGAGCGCAGCGGCATCGCCTTCGTAGCGATAACCCAGCAGATCGATACCATAGGCACCCTTGGCCAGGTACTCACGGGCCTCAGCGATCATGCCTTCCACTGTGCCATGAAGCACCGACGGACGACCGGTAATCTCACCGACGAACGGCATGTACTTGAGCCCATTGGCCTGGCAATAGTCGTTGACCGCGTCAGAAAACACCGTCCCCATCAAAATATCACAGCCGCAGGCCACAGCCATCTGCGCGCCAGCCAGGCATTCTGGCTCTGTGTAAGCCACCACCTCGAGAAACGTGGTCTTGCCGCAGGCCTTCATATAGTCGTAAATTCTTTTCATCTCTGCCAGCGGCAGCGGCGCCTCCTTGAAGCCCCAATATTCCGCCTGGCTGCTGCGGCATTGGTCGAAAATGTCATAAGCATTGTTTACAGTCTGGTCATTATACGTCAGCATGACGATGAGTTGCGGATGATTAGGCATACAAACCCCTCCGTTGTATTTGATAAGCCTATCTTATCATCCCATCATTTTGCGTTCAATATGAAAATTCTTAAAAAAATAAAACCATTTCTTAAATGAAGCAACATTTTCTCCATCCCTCCCAGCTCATGCAAAAAGCCGCTGCTCCCACTCTTTGGAACAGCGGCCAACGCTTACGCCTCTATTTTTTTAATCACCTTCGCTGGCACACCGCCAACGATGGTATTGGCTGCAACATCTTTCGTGACAACAGCGCCCGCAGCAACGATGGCGCCATCGCCAATGGTGACGCCTGGCAACACGGTGGCATTGGCACCAATCCAGACATTTTTGCCGATGTGCACCGGACTGCCCACCATGCCGCCGCGGCGTGCCGGGTCTTGCAGATGGTTCAGAGTGGCTATGACGACATTGTGCCCGATGAGGGCGCCGTCGTCGATGGTCACGCCGCCTTGATCCTGGATCTTGACGCCGCTGTTGAAAAAGACGTGGCTGCCGATCTTGAGATTTTTACCACAGTCACTGAAAAATGGCGGAAAAAAGCCCACGCCTTCGCCAACCTCGCGCCCTGTCAGTTCACAGAACAGTTCGTGCACGCGTTCCGGTGTGCGGTCGCAGTGGTTCAGGGCCTCACAAATGCGAATGGCTTCTTCCGACAGTTCATGCATCATAAGGTGGGCCTCAGATTGGCCTTCGATGACGGCCCCGCTGTCCATGATGGCAATAAATTCTTCTATGGTCATGTCAAATACGCCTCCTGATTGTTTCACTGTCTCCATTATAAAACTTGCTGCAGCATGGCACCAATGCCGCTCTGTCATGGAGTGATATGCCATTTACTCATAACACGCAAAACAGGCAGCCTGCTGACTGCCTGTTGTTGTTTATTCATGACCATTGCCATGATGCGCACCTTGACTGTGTTCTGCGGCATGGAGTCCTTGACCTTGACCATTGCCTGCACCGCTGCCTTGTCCCTGGCCATAACCGTTTCCAGCGCCTTGTCCATTACCTTGGCCCTGACCGCTGCCATAACCGCTGGATGCGGCTGAATCGCTGGTCTCGTCGCTGCCGCTATTTTGATAGCTGGCCAATAATTCGCGAATCTCGCGCATGGTCATTTGCTGCACTTCTTCTGGCGTGATGCTTGGATCGTAAGCCAAAAGCTCCTGGTACGCGTGATATTTGCCGCAGGAAAGCCCCGCATCATGAGCATCTGCCATTTGGCTGTCGTCACTTTCCAAAGCGTAGCAGTGCGCATTTTTATGCTCGGCGGTGCAGTTTGACACATAGTTCAGCACAGCATCACTCTGCGTCGTGTCCCCGTTGTCAGACTGGACCACGGCGATGGACAGTTCTTCGCCATTTGCCAGGCAGTCATTGATGGTATCATTCGCCATAAGCGCATCCACCGCGTCGTCATAATTCATATTTTTAACGTTCAGTTCCGCAGCCAGGGCCACGCCGTCGTCGTTGTAGCCATTGAGGGCGATGACACGGTCAAAGCGATTGATGTCCATCTCCAAAGATGGATTGATGTCGATGCTGACCACTGTTGTCGGTGTGTAATAGAGGTGATGGCCGCCGAGCCCCAAAGCAAGCAAGCAACAGAAAACCAGCGCATACACCGGCGCCCAGCGGCGCAGCCGCCGTTTTGGCTTGGCACCTTCACGCATCGCCTTGAAAACAGCCTGTTTCGTATGGTTTTTCAGTGCATCCTCAGCCTGAATCTCCTCGAAAGCCTCTTTCAGTCGTTGTTCCATCACGCTTCACCTCCCAATTCATCGCGCAGCAGCGTTTTCGCACGGGTCAGCTGTGTGTAGACGGTGTTGACATTGATGCGCAGGATCTCTGCAATATCCGCAGCTGGATAGCCTTCATAATAATGAAGGTAGATGACGCGCCGATATTTTTCCGGCAAAGCCAGCACAGCCTCCAACACTTCAGAATGGGCGGCATCAACGACGCCGCCCTGCTCCACATATGCATCAAGGGACACAGTATGCTTGCGAAAGAAGCTTTTCAAAAGATCTTTGCAGGCATTGATGGTCACGCGGATGATCCACGCTTTTTCGTGTGCCTCACTGTCAAAAACTTTATCGTTCATCGCATATTTCAAAAACACCGTTTGACAAATGTCTTCGGTATCCGCTTCGTTCTTCAAATGAATGAAACAAATGCGCTTGACTGTTGAGGCATAGTTTTCAATTGCCCGATTGACTGCTTCTTCGCTGCGCATGACCGCGCCCCCTCTTTTCTACTATTTAACGGTTTACCAGCGACCGCCGTGATGGCCGCCGCCATTATGATGGCCCATGCCGCCACCGTTGCCGCAACCTGTGCCCGCGTTGTCACAGATGCCGTCGCCATTAGCGTCGACATAATTGCTGCCTTGACCGCCATTTCCATATCCACCGTTACCGGTGTAATTATCGCACACGCCGTCGCCGTCAGCATCGACAAAATTGCCACCGCAGCCTGTGCCATGGTTATCGCAGATGCCATCGCCATTGGCGTCTACATAATTGTCGCACACGCCGTCACCGTTGGCATCCACATAGTTGCCATTGCCAAGGCCGCTGCCCTGATTGTCGCAGACACCGTCACCATTGGCATCCACATAGCCAACACCTGTGCCGTTGCCAGCACCATTGCCTGCGCCGCGACCATAGCCGGCCGCAAACATGGCCGCTGGAACCGACGCGATGACCAATAATCCAATAATGATGGCTGCTAAAAATTTCTTTTTGTGTTTCATAAGAATGACCTCCTTAAAAAATGTTTTCACTATCAATACGATTCAAACAGGCCATTTCATTCACGAAAAACAAATTTTTTTCAAAAAAACTCAATTTTTTTCTTTGATGATCAATACCGCAATCGGCGGATGGTTTGAACGGTTGAAAAAATCGCTGACCAACACCGTGTAACGATGATGGTCCAGCGTGCGCAAATGATCAAGCACCGCATCACGCTCCGCAAAGCCGCTGTCGCCGCCATGGTAAATGCACAAGGTCATGATGCCGCCTTCTTTGAGCAGCGTCAGGCCGCTGTCAATAGCACGTATCGTGGTCTTTGGCTGCGTGGCGAGATGGTGATCGCCGCCCGGCAGATAGCCCAGATTGAACACGATGGCATCCACGCTGTCAGGTGCCGCATACTCGGCCATGTCGGCGTGGCTCGCTTTCAGAACCTCGGCCGATAAGCCCGCCTTCGCCAGCCGCTCTTTTGTAGCAGCGACGGCTTCCTGCTGAATGTCGAACGCCAGCACGCGCCCATTCGGCCCCGCCAAACGACAAAGCCTCTCTGTATCATGCCCGCGCCCAGCCGTGGCATCGATGCAAAAAGCACCTGGCTGGATATAAACTTGCCAATAACGCTGCACCAGCGAAATGGTATTGATGGACTGCATGCACCATCCGCTTCCTTTCATCAAACACTGTATCTTTCATTATATAAACATTCTCCACCGCTGTCCACCATCCCCAGCAAAGAAAAAGGCCTGAAGCATGGGCTTCAGACCTATTCTCAGCATCGGACAAAGGCTCAGGCGCCGTGATGACCACCGCATTCACCGGCATGTTCGTGTTTATGGCAGACAGAGCCAGTGGATTTCAATTCACCGGCGAGATAGCGCTTGGCGCAGTCTTCGGCGCTGCCGCTGGCACCGGTGATGACTTCAATGCCACGCGTGTTAAAAATATCGATGGCCCCTTGGCCCATGCCGCCGGAAATAACCACGTTCACACCCAGATCGCCAAGATAGTTTGGCAGAAATCCTGGCTTATGCCCTGGGTTTGGAATGCTTTCCTGAGCGGTGATGACACCATTTTCAGCGTCAAAAATATTAAAGTTCTCACAATGGCCAAAGTGTTCCGTGGTCATTGCGCCTGTGCTTGCAACTGCGATTTTCATAAAAATAACGCCTCCATTTTTGTGATAAAAACATTTATGCTTCAAAAAACAAATTCATGACTTCCTGATAAATCTCCAACAGCGCCTCGCGTGCCGGACACGCTGTCTCGGCAATGTTCTTGCCTTCATTGATGGCCTTCGGCACCGTTTCATCATACGGAATGCGGCCAACAAACGGGATGCCATTGTCCCGGCAGAACTTTTCAATGTGATCGGCCTGCAGTGGGCTGACGTCGGCTTTATTGACGCAGACAGCGCATTTTGTGCCAAAACCCTGACACGTTTTGATCACACGCTGCAAGTCGCTGATCCCTGAAACGGTTGGTTCCGCCACCAATAAGACCATATGCGCCCCGCTGATGGAGGCGATGACTGGGCAGCCAATGCCTGGTGAGCCGTCAACAATGGCAAATTCGGCGTCGCTGTTGGCCGTCAGCACCTTTTTCACCTCTGTGACAAGCTTTCCTGAATTGCCGCGCCCCATTTTCAGCTTGGCAGTGGAAAACACACGACCGTCCCGGTACAGCATCTGTTCACCGGCAACGTCATCCAAAAGCGTCACAGCATGTTCGGGACAAACAGCCACGCACACGCCGCAGCCTTCACAAGCAATAGGGTTCACTTCAAATCCTTCTGCCTTGCGGCGAATGGCGTCAAAGCGGCAGTGCTGCTGGCAGAGACCGCAGCCAATGCAACGTGCAGAATCGATCTGAGCTTTCTGCCCGCCCAGATAGTCCGTCGTCCGCGGTTCATCGGCAAATTGCTGCAGCAAGTGCAGATTCGGGGCGTCCACGTCACAGTCCGCAAAAGCCTGCGCGTTTGCAAAAGCGATAAAAGCCGCCGCCGTCGTCGTTTTTCCAGTGCCGCCTTTTCCGCTCAAAATCAGCAATTGTTTCATGCGTTTGCCTCCTCCTCGATGCGCTGCCACAGTGTCTCAAACAACGCCCGCATTGCCGCGTCGTGTTCCACGGCAATGCTACCTTCGGCACCCAAACGCGCCGTTTCGGCATCGTATGGAATGCGCGCCAGAATAGGCAGCTTCTTTTCGGCGCAAAGCCGATCGATCTGTGCCGTATCGTCCATCGCCTTATTGATCACCACACCGCAAGGCTTTTGCAGGACCGCAGTCAGCTCGGCAACCATTTCAAAATTATGCGCCCCAAAAATTGTTGGCTCAGCCACCAGCAGACAATAATCGGCATCCTTGACACTTTCCACCACCGAGCACGCGCTCCCTGGCGGACAATCGATGACCACCTGCGCCGCCTCAGAGGTTTCAGCCTTTTTAAGCAGCTCAGCAATAATGCCAATGCCAGAGGCTTCGCCAATGTTCAAAAAGCCCGAAGCAACCGCCACGCTGCCATGGTGCCCTTCTTCTACATGGCCAATCTCAACCGCTTCTTCAGCAACGGCATGTTCGGGGCAAACCAGCCGACAGCCACCGCAGGAATGGCACACATCCTTAAACACCATGGGCGCATCACCGATATAAGCCAACGCATTAAAGCGGCAGAAATCAAGACATTGCCGGCATCCACTGCACACCGCTGCGTCAAAAACAGGCAACAGTTTCGACACGGGCGTCGACGCCACCGCTTCCGGCTTAAAAAACAGATGCCCATTAGGTTCTTCCACGTCACAATCCACATAGAGTGCTGACGCAGCCGACGCCGCAAGATTCACCGACACAAATGTTTTCCCAGTGCCGCCTTTACCGCTTAATACCGCGATTTTCATAGCTCATCACCCCTGATGATGAAAGCCTGCGTGAATATCCGTTAGTGCTGTCAGCTCTTGTGCTTCAAATGCACGCACATTTTCTTCAGCAGAGCCTGCCACCGAACCATACAGCGCCACGCCAGCTTTTTTCAGCACCTCCGCAGCATTTTCACCGCAGCGTGGCGTGATCAACACCTGCGCACCATGATCAACAATGACCTGCGCCGCCTTAATGCCCGCTCCACCCTGACTCATGATCGCAGAATTATCAACATAAACAGCTTCCTTGGTTTCATCGTCATAGAACGCAAAATTTGCTGCACGGCCAAAATTCTCGGCCACCTTACTCTCTAAAGATGGATGATCAACTGGAATCGCAATCTTCATGGTATCTTACCTCTTTCTATCGAAACAACACGCTATTAACCACTGTTATTATTGGCATATGCCTTTTATAAGCCCATCATAGCATCATAAATAGCATATGTCAATAACAGCACAAAAAAAGAACGCAGCGACCATGCGCTGCGTCAAAAGGATGAAATATTAATTAAAAGGTATCTTCAAATTGGTCGTCGGTTACACAAGCGTCCATTTTGCCTTCATATCCCCAGGTGCCTTCTATCGAGACAACATTGTCAATGTGTGCATCAGCAGCACCAGGAACACGGAATGAAAGATTGTTCAGACGTTCAACAGGAACTTCTGTTGGCGCTGGAACCTGTGGCACATAATCGTATGGATAACGATATGCACGATAAATACGAGGAGAATCCATTTCAAATGGAGCAATAAATTCCCAAACCACTTCTTTATCTGGGGTTACTTCGAGCAGACGGCAGCCGCAGCCTTCGGTGATCAGGGTATTGCCATTAGGCAAGCGCTGAGCTGAGCTGATCAGCGGGCTGTAGAACTGGCTCTTTGCTACGATGGAAGACATGCTGTACCAAGAAGCGGAAGTAAACTCCCACACCAGTTTCAAGGTCACTGGATCAATTTCCAGAATACGGGAATGATCACGGAGATCAGCCTTGGTACCATCTTTACTGGTGCGGCCTGGATAGCCATAACCAGCCCAGCCGCCATTATCGAAAATGAGAATGTTGCCTTCGCCAGGCAGACCTTTTGGAATCATGTGGCAGTGATGCTGACCAATGATTTGGCGAATCTTACGCAGTTCTTTGGTCTTGGTGAAGTCTGGACCAATTTGCCAAACAATCTTACCAGTCTTCTTATCGGTGATCCCCATAATGTTGGATTCACGTGCATCCCAAATAATATTGTCTGGATGGAAGCGTTCATCGCCTTGGTCGTACCACTTATTCGGACCGAGAACACTCATAGAGTTGATGTGCATCCAGTCGCACTGCCCTTCACCATTGGTGTGATAATTTGGATTACGGAAGAGGATGGCCTTTTCTTGTTCAGAAAAATCCAGTTCTCTGAAATGTTCATTGATGTTCCATTTCCATACAATGTTGCCTTCCCAATCTACTTCAATGAAGCAGTCATCAAGCAAACGCTTGTCAGAAATGCGCTTGTTATACAAATCTTCGTGACAGAGAAGCAAGGTGTTGCCACCATGCGTCTGGCATTCCATGCCAGGAACATAATAACCCACAGGATTGCCTTCACGCTGGTAATCATGGTGCTGACGAGCCAGCCAGTATTCTTTGTTGCCGTCTTTGCAGAATTCGGTTTTGTTGAAGGACCATACAACATTGCCATCCCAGTCAACTTCGGTCAAGTCCGCCATATCCTGGTACGCATATTCAGCATCACGACGGCCTAGGCTGCCCATGCAATAACCGCCCTTCAGCAGCTTATTTGGAAAACCTTGAAAATCCTTCCATACCTTGATGACATTGCCATTCATATCAATCAAAATGGCGCCAATGCCAGATACTGGCATCAAAGTGTAGCCGCTCCAGGCTTTTTCAGGATTATAGATGGTTGTTCCAGTAGGGTATACACTTGGTGTTCCCATTATGATTCCTCCTTTATATGCAAAAAACATTCTTTAATATAAGATTACCACTATGCAAGATTAGAATAGATAACCTCTGTTAATATCTTTTTTATAATCCTTATCAATGGTATTCTAAGTATTCACCATTCGCAAAGCTTTCTAATTGAAGAACGTCAACGACATATAATTCTTTTTCTCGCCGTTCAACGACATTTTTACTTTTCAACGCTTTAATGATTCGTGCCACAGTCACCTTATGAACGCCCAGAAATCCCGCAAGGTCCACATTTTTGACAGTAACAACACGAGTTGTATTCTCTGGGTTGGGCTCTGAATACTCTAAAAGCAACTGACAGAGCCTATTGGCTACGCTTTGTTCTTGATGCGATTGATAGTTTTGTATCAATCGTACATGTTCGTCCAGCATAGCGTCCAATAAACTGCTTAATAAATCAGGATTAGAGCTTGCATAGGAATAGAACACATCTTTAGGAATCAAATAGCCTTCACAGTCGGTCATTGCAACGAAATCGGTTGAAGAAAGCCGCCCACAATGCGTTTGCGACGAATGACAGCTATAAAGGCAAAAGACGCCAATCAAGCATTGTGCCAGATCATCGTTGGCACTTTTGATGCTGTAAATAACCTCATCACCTTTTATTGTTGTCATAATGCGATAAAAATACCCTTTTGTCAGATAATATAAGTACTCCACCGGGTCACCTTGTTTAATAAAAATCGTCCCCTTTTTTATTTTTTCAAAATGAACACCAGGCATCTTTATTAAATCCATAGCGTTTCCCCCTAAGCTTATCCTGTCGGAATAATAAACGCCCCATCTTCAACTAACGATCACATTATAAATCAATTCTTTTTATATATGCACTAATACAATAATATAGAATTATTAATCAATTCTCGTTAACATATGTTAATGATATAACAAAAGAAAAGATATAAGATAATCTTATCCAAATGAAATGGACAAAAAATTTTACGAGGTGGTAATTATGAGTACGGAATCTAAAAAAGTTTCCAAAACAAGTCCTTGGTATTGGTTCCATGTTGTCATCGGCCTACTAATCATGATTGGCTTTCCTCAGCTTGGACCATTTGAACCTATCACTGAAACCGGCATGTGGGTTGCAGGCATATTGATCGGCATGGTTTACCTATGGTCAACACTAGATAGTATCTGGCCAAGCCTTTTGGGTTTGCTATTATTTGCACTTTACTCCGGCTATCTTGGCGAAGAAGTCACCGGCTATGCAGCAGTAAAGGCAGTTTTTCTCAATGCCATTGGCAGTGATACCGTTATCACAGTTATGCTCGGTATGGTGCTGTTTGGCGCGGTTGAATATGTCGGCTGCACCAAATATCTTGCACGTTTCTTCTTAACACGAAAAATCATCACCGGTCGTCCTTATGTATTCTTATTCATCGTTTTCTTCTGCTCATACTTCATTTCCGGATTTACACTGGCCGTCGCTTCATTGCTGATCCTTTGGCCATTAATGTATGAATCTATGAAAGAATTTGGATATGACCGACATGATCCTATTTTCTGGACTTCCATCTTCGGAATTTATCTTGCAGCAACCCTCGGTCAGCCAATGTTCCCATTCAAAGGTGCAGCCCTGGTTGTTACTGGTGCATTCACCAAATCAACATCCATTGCTGTAAATTATCCAGCATACATCGCTTATAATTTGATCATTTCGTTGCTGCTTTTAGTTTTATTCTTGTTGTTTGTTAAATTCATCCTGCGCCCAGATGTCAGCAAAATGGAAAATGTTCATCCGGACCAGTTCAATAAAAATCCATTGCCACCAATGAATCTGCAGCAGAAGGTCATGCTTCTGACATGCTTAATATTCATCATCGTATTGCTGGCGCCAAGTTTCATGCCAAAAACCTGGGCCATTACAGGCATCCTAAATGCATATGGCACAAACGGCGTCTTGTCTGTCTGCATCATTGTATTAATGCTGGCACGCTTCGAAGGAAAACCAATGCTTAATTTTAAGGAAGTTGCCAAACGTTCCATGTCATGGGACATCATCTTCCTTGTTGCCGCCGCTGTTTATGTCTGCGACGCTGTAGCAACCGATAAAACCGGCTTAAAGGCCTTTATTGTACAAGTACTGACACCATTGCTCGGTAACAAGCCAGATCTCGTCTTTGTTGGCATTCTTCTTTTGTTTGCATTGATCACAACCAACTTTGCAAACAACGCCGGTATGGCAACCATCATTATTCCTATTGCTTTGGCATTCCAGGATATGTATCCTGATGTTCCAATGATGTCCCTCTGCATGAGCATTGGTATGATGGTATTCGTAGCTTTGGCAACACCAGCCGCTTCTCCTTACTGCGCAATGCTTCATGCACAAAAAGACAAAATTACCTTCAAACAAATTGAAATCTGCGCATTGCCAATGTGCGTCATCACATGGGTTTGCTACACCTTCATCGGCTACCCACTGGCAACCATCTTGTTTGGCGGTATGTAATTTTTCACATGACCAGACACCTCATGGGGTTTGACGTCTCAAATTCTGATTTGAGCACCTTCTCCCTGAGGTGCTTTTTTACCTTTCAAAAACGACATATGAAAAAGGCAACAGCGCCATGCTGTTGCCTCAGACTGTAGATAAACCCTATTTTGGCATTTTTGCCAAAATAGGGTTTTCT
>CALJRU010000033.1 GCA_937976375.1 uncultured Peptococcaceae bacterium
CAAGCGTCGCTTGATTTCGCTTGAACATTCCAAGCGTCGCTTGATTTCGCTTGCACATTTGAAGCGTCGCTTGCATTCGCTTGAACATTTGAAGCGTCGCTTGCCTCTTCCGCCTCGGACACAACATCCGCTTCTGCCGCATGGTTCGCGCTTGCGTTCTCCGCTCTGCGCCGACCGCCTTTGCTCCCAGCCGTCGCACACTTCCTGCGGCGCTCATCGTACTTATCCAGCGACCGCTGCACATCGCCGCTCAGGGCGGTGAAGGCGATGCGCTCCACCAGCTCCATATTCTCGGGCATTCCGCAGTCCGCCCCAGCCGCCGCAAAAATCGCCTGCATCACCCGCTTGAACATCGCTGGCGGCAGCTCCGACAACAACTCCCAATGAGACAAAAACATCAAAAAACCCTTGTGATCGACCGAGTTCATCGCCACACCTCCCTTTCATCAACAATCACACATCCTGCTCCCGCCGCGCCCACGCACACACCGCGCTGCGTCCCCGCGGCTCATAGCGCCCTGCCGGGCAATACGCCCGCACATACGCCGCAAACCAGGCGCCCTCGGCGCGCCCGTCCCAATTGAACGGACACCGCCGCGCCAGCGCCCCGCACCAAAGCACCGTCCCCCGCACCTTCACTCCCGCCTGCACCCCTTCCAACAGCCATTCAGCGCCAACACCCACGCCGCCATCACCCGCTCCTCGCGCGACCAGCCAAAGCGCCACGCCGTCCGCGCCAGCTCCCACCGGCCCACACGCCGCCCCCCGCGCAGCGCCAGCGCCGTCAGCCGCACCGCCTGCGCCGCAAACCGCGCCACATGCGCCGCCTCCGCATCCATCGCCAAAATCGCCAGCGGCAGCTCCACCTGCGCCATCCAAAGCGACAACGGCGCCCCGCTCCGCCTCATACACACGCCTCCTTCTCACCATCGCCCGACACCTGCGCATACAGCGCCGCATCGTAAAACGCCCGCGCCGCCGCCCAGATCGCCTTCGCCATCTCCGTCTTGCGCATCCCCGCCTTATCGTAAAGCATGATCAGCTCCACCACCGCGCCGTCCGGATACGCCCCGAACAGCTTCAGCGCATAACCCAGCGTGTGCGGCCAGCCCTCGCCAAACGCCTGCTGCACCGCCGCAAAATCCCACGCATAACACAAATACTTCTCCGCCGCATTCTTCGCCAAAACAGATGTATTGTTCATCAACCTCACCTCAGCCTTTCGTCAACCCAGAACCAACCGCGCGCCGCGCCTGCTTGCGGCACGCCCCCGACAACTCCCGCGGCACCATCACCCAATACGTCGTCGCGCACACCAGCGCAAAACACACCAGCCCCAGCGCCGACTTCAGCCGCCCCTCCGCCACCATCGCCACAAACGCCACATCCAGCGTCAGCCCAACACACACCACACCAATCGTAAACGACACCAGCCGCTCCAACATTCTGCGCAACATCGCAAACACTCCCTTCCGTCCCTGAATAAGGGACAACTACATTAAAAAAATTTTGTCACGCATATCCCGCGACAACCCCAACACCTGGCTCAGCTTCGCCACCTCCGACGCAGTAAACTCCGACAACCCATACCGCTTCTTGTAAAAGCCGTAATTACTCAGGCCAAGCGCCTGCGCCAAGAACGAATACTTCATTCCCTTGGCGGCGATCACTTCATCCAATAACATCGTATCCGTCATACTCCTCCCTCCTTTCGCACGCTTGTATCCGAATCAGCTACAAACTAAGCATACCACTATGTCCCTATATCGTCAACAAATATTCTGAGAAATCGCAAAATCGGTTGTAATTCGCCACAAAAGTTGCTACAATGGAAACAACAAAAAAAAGGAGGTGATCGGATGAGTGTTAAGGACAACATCAAGCGACGGCGCGAAGCCCTCGGCATGACCCAAAGCGACCTCGCCCGCGCCATCGGCTTAAAGTCCCGCTCGGCGATCTCCAAAATCGAACTCGGTGAAAACGACATCGGCCAGGCCAAACTCCTCGCCATCGCCAGCGCCCTGCACACCACCCCCGCCGAACTCCTCGGCGAACCCGCCCCAGGCGCCGCAGACGGCGGCTATCGCCTGCCCGTGCTCGGGAACATCGCCGGCGGCACCCCCATCGAAGCCATCCAAACCATGGACGCCGACGACTGGGTCGAAGTCTCGCCTGCAGCCGCCCGTGACGGCCGCCACATCGCCCTGCGCGTCAACGGCCACAGCATGGAACCCATGATCTACGACGGCTCCATCGCCATCATCAAACTCTGCCCCGAATGGGTCGGCGGCGCCGTCATGGCCGTCTACGTCGGCGACTACGACGCCACCCTCAAAAAAGTCAAAATCGACAGCCACGGCCTCCTCATGCTCCAACCCTTCAACCCCGACTACGAAACCGCCGTCTACACCCCCGAAGAACAACAACGCCTCAACGTCAAACCCCTCGGCATCCTCGTCGAACACCGCAAACGCTGGGTGTGATCCGCGCGTGAGCGCGTGAGCGGAGGCAGGCGTGCGTGAGCATGCAGGCATGCGAAAGCCCCACCG
This sequence comes from uncultured Peptococcaceae bacterium, assembly GCA_937976375.1. Classification (GTDB taxonomy): domain Bacteria; phylum Bacillota; class Peptococcia; order Peptococcales; family Peptococcaceae; genus UMGS1590. The sequence continues at coordinate 2,550 of CALJRU010000033.1, forward strand.
TCCCTATAGACGGTGGGGCTTTGTTTGTGTGGGTAAGCTAGGAGGGGTTGGGGAAGCGGCAGGGGGATTTCAATCCACTCACCCCATACGGGGTGAGACAAAATACAACGCCTGAGTGGTCAGCGGCATATCCAATTTCAATCCACTCACCCCGTGTGGGGTGAGACTCATAGCGTTCATCATATTATCAATAGTGGTTCCAATTTCAATCCACTCACCCCGTGTGGGGTGAGACTGCAAAGACTATGCAATTATGGATAGTCTTCTTAATGATCCTCTTGGTTCATAGAGGATGTGCGCACACTTCGCAGGATGTTTCAAGCAAACGCTCATTTTTTATGAACGCGTTTGAAGTGTTTGCGTGTTTTTTTGGGTGCGAATCCCCCAGGAGTATCATGATCACCTGGGGTTCGCACGGTCTGTCATATTTCCAGAAAACCTTCTGCATCGTAGGCGGCTTTTGCGCCAAAATGTTCTATTTTGGTCTTATAGTTGCTGCCCAGATAGTAAAAGCGCAGGCTGTCTTTTTCTTTGTCCATCAGCGTCACCAGCGCATGCTGCAGCTGTCGGCACTGCGCCGCGTCGAGATTGCATTCAAACACAGAATGCTGCACCCGCTGCCCATGGTTGACGCACTGTTTGGCAATTTTGCGCAGGCGTTTTCGGCCTGCGGCGTCGGTGGTATCCACGTCGTAGGTAATGAGTACCAGCATCAGTCATTCCTCACTTCCATAAAAAAGCCGGGTAGCCGTCCAGATCGCCGCGCAGATGACGCGCCAGCAGCAGGGCCTGCACATAAGGCACTAAGCCCCAGGGCATTTTTTCATCCAGAAACGGGTGTTTCAGGGTTTCCTGCTTGCGGCTTCGCCATTGTTTTAAAAACTGGCTGCGTGCTTTATCGGTCATGCGCACGGCGCCGCTTTCGGTCTGGATAAAATCGTCGGCATCCAGGATTTGCGTGTTGATGAGTTTCAGCACGAAACGATCGGCCAGGCAGGGACGCAATTCTTCCATCAGGTCCAGCGCCAGGGATGTTCTGCCGGGGCGGTCGCGGTGCAAAAAGCCCACATAGGCATCCAGCCCAACGCTTTCCAAGGCCGCCGCACAGTCGTGGGCCAGCAGTGTGTAGGCAAAAGAGAGCATGGCGTTGACGTTGTCCAGCGGCGGCCGGCGCGTGCGTTCGTGAAAGAAGAACTGTGCTTTGTCGCGCAGAATCATCTCGTCGAACACGCTGAAATACACCTTGGAGGCCGCGCCTTCCCAGCCGCGCAGGCTGTCCAGGTCGGTTTCTGCGTACACGTTCGGCAATATGCCGCGAAGGGTGTCGGCGGCATTTTTGAAGCGCTCCTCGTCAATGCGCAGGGCGTGGTCGCGCCGTGTGCGTTCCACGCTCCAGCGCGCGTTGTAGATTTTGCCAAAGATGAAATTTTTGGCAATGGCGCAGCTTTGTGCAGGATCATCGGCCAGGCGGTACTGCGTGCGCCGCAGCAGCACGTTTTTGCCTGCGCCATCGCCGCTGACCCGCGCCAGAAAGCGTCCCCCTGGTGTACAGAAGGACAAGCCGATCTTGCGCTCGGCACAGGCGCCCATCAGGGCCGACGACGCCCCGGCATAGGAAAATGAAATGATGTCCGAAAGGTTCATAAAAGAAAAGCGTCCAAGCTCTTTGCCGCCTTCTTTGACGACGATGTTTTCGCCATCCAGCGTGAGATAGGCGTTTTCTGTGGTCACAAAGAGCGTGTTCAGCAATCGTCTCATGCGTCTCCCTCCAAATGCGCCTGGTAATAGGCGTTGACCGATGGCTTCTTCATTAAAGCAGGCAGGCACACCTCTTTGAGCGAGCAGGCATTGCAGGCTTTGGTGCGTTTCACCTTCGGTGTGTGTCGGCGCTGCGCCAGCTGGTGCATCTCAGCGGCAGCTGTGGCCACTTCTTCCCGCAGGGCCTGCGTCAACGCCACCGGCACGCGCTGGCGGGTCTCGCTGAAATACAGCGCGCCTTCTGAAATCGTGCAGCACAGCATTTCTTCCAGGCACATGGCCTGGGCGCAGAGCTGCACCTCGTTGGCATGGTCGCTCCTTGGGCGGCCTTTTTTGTATTCCACAGGATAAGGCTGATAGCAGCCTTCCACGCCAGCCAGAGGCACACCCGCTTCAGAGCGTCGAAATTCCACCACGTCGCAGGCGCCGGAAAGGCCCAAATCGCGAGAGAAAATGCGCATGTCGCAGGTGATGATCGTCTCGCCGCGGCGTTCGCGTTGTGCCGCGTCATGCGCGCGCTGGTGCACAATGCGCCCGTCCATGGTGCGGAGGTTTTCCGCCCACTGCTGTTCGAGATGGATCAGCGCCCATTGGCGGCGGCAGAACACAAAGTGCTGCAAGCCGGACAGCTGCAGCCAGTCGGCCTCATCATAGGCCATCGATGATCTCCGCTTCGAGTCCTGGCAGTGGTTCCAGTTCCACGTTGTAGTCGTCAAAGCGTTCTGGAATCTGCACCCCTTCTTTTGGCGTCACCTTCACCGAACGATGCACCTTGGCAGAGGAGTATTGGCCGTCCTTGCAGTTGTGCTCCCACCAATACAGGCGCTGAACTTCCATGGAGCCTTCTGGACGCGCCGAGGAAGCATCGTTGACAAACAAGGTGCGCAGACATTCTTTGACGATGTCGGCGTCTTCCTGGGAGAAGCCTGTCTTTTCCGCGAGCTGCACATTGATGGAGCCTTTGAGCAAGTACACACCGAAGCGCACAAAATGCTTCATGCCCATGGTGTCGGAGGTGCGCTGGCCTTTGGCGCTTTTTTCGCCGTTGACACTTTTGGTGATTTGCATCGATTCAACATCCACCGGAGAGACGCTCACCGCCTGATGGATGGACACTGGCCCGCGCACGCCGATGGACACGCCCTTGTTGTCCTTGAAGGCAAAAACCTGCCCAAAGGTGCGCACATCCAGCCAGGTTTCGCAGGCCGTCTTGGCGTATTCGTCCGGGTCTTTGACGCCTTTCAGCGTGGCTGC
>CALJRU010000034.1 GCA_937976375.1 uncultured Peptococcaceae bacterium
TTCCAGCTTTTGTTGATGGGTTAATTTTGACAATAGAAATACCCCCAATAATTCGAATGTCCAAATTATTGGGGGCACTACACCGTCTCACAGCAGGCATCGCTTTTTTCTTATTGATTGGTCAGCAAAGCGCTCACAGCCTTTGCAAAAATTCCGCCGGCACATGCTTCGTCAGCCAGACACCGTTGCGCGACACATAGAACCGATGCCCCTGCGCCGCCATCGCCTGGGCATCCACGCGAAACACCACCGGCTTGCCGTGGCGCTGGCCCACCTTCGTCGCCGTCGCCACATCCAGCGACAGATGCACATACAGCCGCGACATCGGCAAAAGCCCCTGCGCCTCAATTGACGCCACAGACTTCTCGCCTGTGCCGTGATACAGCACCGCCGGCGGCGCCTTTTCCTCCAGCTCCACATCCACATGCACAGAATGCCCCTGGTTGGCACGAATCAGCGTCTTATCCTCGTTGAACGCATAGCGTCCCTTGCTGTCCGTCGCCACAATCTCCTCCAATATCACCATCGACATCGGCCGCGTCTTCGCAATCCCAGCGATCACCTCATCCACCCGCGCCCAGCCATGTTCATCCAGCGTGATCCCAATCACCTCCGGCTTGTGCCGCAGAATCAGGCTCAAAAATTTGCTCGTCTTGGTGTAAGCCATCAGGCATGCTCCTTTCTATGGTGGATTGACGGGCAGCATGTCACTGCCCGTATTCACAGTGTCCGTCGGCCACCTTGCCCATGGCGTCGTACTCAGCCTTCTCATCAATGAGCGGCTCGGTTGGACTGATGAGGCCAAAGTATTTGTCGAAGAACGTTTTCAATTTTTCGATGACCGTTTGCTTTTTCTTGTCGCGCGAGCCACCGCCGCCAAAACGCGACACCGGCGGCAGAATTTTATCCACGCCGGTTCCAGTGGTTTTCAGCACGCCGTCACGGAACGCATTTTCAACAAACGTCTTCGTTTCTTCCGGCTTCAGCCGTTCGTCGATGATGATCTTTTGAATGTCCACCTCACGCTGCTCGCGGACAAACTTGCGCCAATCGGTCTGCACATCGCTGTTGACATTGATGGTATCCACAAAATTCTCGATCAGCTCTTTCTTAGAGCGCAGCTGCAAACTCGACCGAATTGCCTTGTCAATCGCCACAAGAATCTCTTTGTCCTCGCAGTTGCTGTCGTGATATTTCGCCACCAGCATCAGAATGTAGTCAATATTGACCTCCACCTGCTTGACCAGTTCCAGTTCAAAGACTACATCGTCCAAAATGCTGTCCTTGTCACCTGGCTTTGGCTTCATCTCCTCGTACACATCGTGGTACAGCCCCGTGTAATCCTGAAAATCAATCGGCGGCAGAATCTCGTTGCCAGCAAATCGGTCGAACGCCGTCAAAATATTGCGCAGCCGCAGAATATTGCCAAAGAGCACCAAAAAATCCTTCTTGTTCTGTTCGCCAATGATTTGCTCGCCCAGCGGATAACGCGCCAGCAGTTCTTCAATGCGCTGCTCGTAGCCCTTCTGCTCCTTGCCGTCTTCGTCGGTGTAGCCGTAATAATAATCCTCGTACGCTTTCAGCACCACAACGCCCTTCGCGTTCTCGTCGCCAAACAGCCCAATGGCTTCGTTGGTCTCTTTTTCCAGATCACGGAAGCACACAATGTTGCCATAGGTCTTCACCGAGTTCAAAATGCGATTGGTGCGCGAAAAGGCCTGAATCAGCCCATGCATCTTCAAGTTCTTGTCCACCCACAAGGTGTTGAGCGTGGTCGCATCAAACCCAGTCAGGAACATATTCACCACCAAAAGCAGATCCACCTCGCGGTTCTTCACCCGATTGGACAAATCCTTGTAATAATCCTGAAAGCCCTTGCTCGTGGTATCATAATTCGTCGCAAAAGCCTTGTTGTAATCATCGATCGCCATCTCCAGAAAATCTCTGGAGCTTTGGTCGAGCTTATCCGTGTCAAAGCTTTCATCGCCCAAAATGCCATTGGCGCTGTCAGCTTCGTTGGCCGCAAAGGAATAAATCATCGCCACGGTCAGATCGCGATGGCGCTCGGCCAGTTGTTTTTTCAGTTCCAGATAATATTTCTTGCACACAGGAATCGAGCTCACCGCAAACATCGAATTGAACCCATTCACACGCTGCCCCTTCAAGCTATAGTAGGCATTACGCATGGTCTTTTGATCGAAGTGATCCAGAATATAGGTCACAATCGCCTGAATGCGCGCCGGCGACGCCAGCGCTTCCTCCGTGTCAATGGCGGTAACCTGCTTGTCCTTGCCATCTTCCTTCTGCTTCACCGTGTTGATATAGTCAATGCGAAATGGCAGCACATTGCCATCGTTGATGGCGTTCACAATGGTGTAGCTGTGCAGCTGCTCGCCAAAGGCCTGCGCCGTGGTTTTCAGCATCGGGTTGCGCCCGGCGCCTGAGTTTTCCGCAAAAATCGGTGTGCCTGTAAAGCCGAAAATATGGTAGTGCTTGAAATACTTCGGCACCTTGATGGCCTTTTCCCCTTTTTTAATCACCCCGCCGACAATGCGCGTGTGCATGTCGCCAAACTGGCTGCGATGACATTCGTCAAAAATCAGCACCACATGCTTGTCGCGCACAGGATGCGACGGATTCTTGCTGATGAACACATCCAGCTTTTGAATCGTCGTCACAATGATTTTATAGGGATGAAAACGACCTTTTTCGTCCCGGTCTTCCAGCTGACGCTGCAGCACCGCCGTGTTTTTGTTCGGCGACGCGCAGCCCTTTTCAAAGCGCTCATATTCTTTGATCGTCTGATAGTCCAAATCCTTACGGTCAACCACAAACAGCACCTTGTCGATGTACGGCAGATTGGTCGCCAGCTGCGCCGTCTTAAACGAGGTCAGCGTTTTGCCGCTGCCGGTCGTGTGCCAGATATAGCCGCCCGCTTCCAGCGTGCCCATCTTCTTGTAATTCGTCGACACCTCAATGCGGTTCAAGATGCGCTCCGTCGCCACAATCTGATAAGGGCGCATCACCAAGAGCAGCTCCTCGCTTGTGAACACGCAATACTTGGTCAAAATGTTCAGCAGCGTGTGCTTGGCAAAAAACGTCCTTGTGAAATCCACCAAATCCGCAATCACGCGATTGCTTCCATCCGCCCAGTACGAGGTGAACTCAAAGCTGTTGGACGTTTTCTTGCTGTGCTTCCTGCCGCTGCCATCCAGCTCTTTGATGTGGCTGGCGCGCGTCGTGTTGGAATAATACTTGGTGTTCGTGCCGTTGGAAATTACAAACAGCTGCACATACTCGTACAGCCCGCTGCTCGCCCAAAAACTGTTGCGCTGATAACGGTTGATCTGATTAAACGCTTCCTTCAGTGCCACGCCGCGCCGCTTCAGTTCCACATGCACCAGCGGCAGCCCGTTGACCAAAATCGTCACATCGTAGCGCGTGTCGTATTTACCGCCGTCTTCTTCGTATTGGTTGATCACCTGCAGACGGTTGTTGTGCACGTTTTTCTTATCGATCAGGGAAATGTTCATCGTGGCGCCGTTGTCGCGCGTCAGATTCTGCACATAGTCTTCCTGAATCTTGCGCGTCTTATCCACAATGCTTTCGTTGGCATTGGCAATCTTGTCCTTGAAAAACCGTTTCCATTCATCGTCCGTAAACCGATAATGGTTCAGCGTTTCCAGCTGCTGGCGCAGGTTAGCGATCAGATCTTCTTCATGGTGAATGGGCACATACTCATAGCCCTGCTCGCCAAGCATCTTGATCAGCGCTGCTTCCAACGCCGCCTCGCTCTGATACGCATCCGACCGCTCCGTCTGCGGCTCATACTCCGCCACCACCGTGCTCTCATCCGTCGAAAGAACAATGTTATACATGCTCATGCGCGCCCTCCCTTCTGCTTAATCGTTAAAAATTGCTTCCTAAATCGTTTCTCATCGCCTGATACAATGGTTCTATATATGCATTTATTATGTTGGCATCTGGTAAATTGTCTTGTTTGTACTTTTCCGCTTCCCACTCAAAAATTTTTATATCCGATGAGTATATGTGCGGTTCATCATATTTCTCTCCATTCTCCAATTCAATTTCTTCAATCCTACTTGGATCAAAACAAGGATCATTTTCAGCACAAAAATTTTTATAATCAATCACAGTAGCTCGTATAAACTCATAATAAGCTTGAAACGCTTTAAACGTCTTTTTAGATGACAACAATTTCATCTGTGGTTTTAGAACACTTAGGGAATTCAAATATGCTTTGTCATAGATTTTTTCCCTATTTTGTAGAACCAATTCTACTTGACTGTAAAAAGAAAAATAAGTCTCTGCACGTTTTTCTAAAAGCCACCTTTTCACTTCATTTTTGTGCCTGTTCCAAGCTGTCACTTTTGTAGTGATAATTGCTGTCAAAATGGAAAGTAGCGCTGTTAAAATTGCTGTTTGCCATGTTTGCAAAATTTATACCTCCAATCCTTTAAAAAACAGCAGCTTGTCGCGATAATACTCATACTGCTTCTGCCGCGCCTCAATTTCGGCAGGCAAGCCAGCGGTCAGATCGTTGCAGAGCGTGTCAAAACGATCGAGAATGTCCACAATGCGTTGTTGTTCTTCGATAGCAATGTTCGGAATAGGAATTTTCTTTATATCCGATAAGCTAAAAGATTTTTGACTTGCGCCTTTAACATTTTTATCAATCCATTGCTTTGTTTTTGAAGAATTCAAAACATAATATAAAAATTTAGGCAAAATTTTCGAATGAATTATTGCAACATTTTGGCCGATACAGCAACAGTCATTCGGTATTAATGCAAAATTTCCATATGACCCAACTCTTGATACAACAATATCATTTCTTTGCGGCCGATATTTCTTTACAAATTGATTAAATACCTCTTCGTTTACTTTTCGCGTAAAATCCAAGTCTATATATCCTGCCTTGACATCCTGCACCCTAACCATACTATAACCTTTTTCTGAATAATGCGGAGTCTGATGTAATGAATCAAAAATCTCTGCTACTTCGGCTAATTTTGTTCGCCCTACCTCATCACCAAATTTCAGCAGCTGATCCCGATAATACTCATACTGCTTTTTGCGAGCTGTGAGTTCTGTGGTGAGTTCTGTGGTGAGTTCTGTGAAATTGTCCAAAATCCGGACAATTTCACACTGCACTTCCAACGGCGGAACAGGGATTTTAATTTTCTTAAGTTCTGGTGCCGTTAATTGTGGTATTCCTCCGATTGGAATATTATATTGCCTCCCTTGCAAACAAAAATACAAGTACTTAGTATCAATTACCAAGTTATTTTTCGGAACAACAGATAACAAACGAATAATAGGAAAATACGGATAATCTCTATATTCAGCATAACCAATCGTTCCTCTCGCTGCAACAGTGACTGCTGGAGTAGTAATTTTAGCATTATCCGTGTACCCATATAAAGCGTTATCACCAATGCCATTACTAATAATAGGAACGCTATATAATGTTGTCTTCTCTTTTGACATGGCACCTTTTGGTGCATCACCACCTGCTAAAATATCACATACCTCTCCTAACTTTTTATACTCCACCCCATTGGGACAAAGCTCCTGAATCAATTCCTCCAATCTGCTCATAACCTCACCCCTCAACCTCAGCGATGATCTTGGCGATTTCATCACGCAGCACCTGTTCCCGCGCCACAATTTGCTCGATCTCAGCGTTCAGCTTGACAATATCGATGACTTCGCGGGTATCTTCCGGTTCTACATAGGTGCTGACCGAGAGGTTGTAGTCGTTGTCCTTGATCTCCTCATAAGCCACCGCGCGTGAAAAATGCGCTTCTTCGCTGCGGCTGGTTACGGCATCCACAATACGGGCGATGTTGTCCTCGGTGAGCTTGTTGTTGTTCGTCACTTTCACACATTCTGCCGACGCATCCACAAAGAGGGTGGTGTTGTCGGCCTTATTGCGTTTAAGCACCATGATGCAGGTGGCTATGGAGGTGCCAAAGAAGAGGTTGCTTGGCAGCTGAATGATGGCGTCGATGAAGTTGTTGTCGATCAGGTATTGGCGGATTTTCTTTTCGGCGCCGCCGCGATACATCACGCCCGGAAAGCAAACGATGGCAGCGGTGCCGTTGCTGGCGAGCCAGGCCAGCGAATGCATGATGAATGCCAGGTCGGCCTTGGACTTTGGTGCCAGCACCCCGGCTGGTGAAAAACGGGGATCATTGATCAGCACGGGGTTGTTGTCGCCTTCCCACTTGATAGAGTAAGGCGGATTGGAAACGATGACCTCAAAAGGCTCGTCGTCCCAATGCTGCGGATTGGTGAGGGTGTCCTCATGGGCAATGTCGAACTTGTCAAAGTCGATGTCGTGCAGAAACATGTTGATGCGGCAAAGGTTGTAGGTGGTGAGGTTGATTTCCTGCCCGTAGAACCCCTGGCGCACGTTGTCCTTGCCGAGGATTTTTGCCGCCTTGAGCAGGAGCGAGCCCGAGCCGCACGCTGGGTCGTACACCTTGTTGACAGCGGTTTTGCCGGCCACGGCAATGCGCGTGAGCAGTTCCGACACTTCCTGCGGCGTGAAAAATTCGCCGCCGCTTTTGCCGGCGTTGGACGCATACATGCTCATCAAATACTCGTAAGCGTCGCCAAAGGCGTCAATGGAGTTGTCCTGATAAGCGCCCAGCGCCATGTTGGCAACCCCGTTCATCAGCTTGACAAGGTTGGCATTGCGCTTGGCCACGGTGGCGCCGAGCTTGTTGCTGTTGACATCAATATCCTCAAACAGCCCGGCGAAGTCGTCCTCGCTTTCACTGCCTCTGGCTGATTCTTCAATGTGCCGAAAGACTGCTTCCAATGTCATGTTCAGGTTCTCATCGTCGGCCGCACGCTTCTGCACATTGCAGAACAGCTCCGACGGCGGAATGAAAAAGCCGCGCGTGCTGACCATATCCGCCCGCGCCTGCTCCGCATCCTCATCCGACAGCGCCGCATAATCAAAATCAGCAAAGCCCGCTTCCCACTCGCCCTTGTTGATATAATGCGCCAGATTTTCAGACATGTAGCGGTAAAACATCATGCCCAACACATAAGACTTGAAATCCCAACCATCCACACTCCCACGCAAATCATCCGCAATCGCCCAAATCGCACGATGCAGTTCCTCACGCTCCTGATCCTTCTGCACACCTGCCATCATCATCTCTCCTTTATCTGTAACGGGGTACCCGTTTGAATGTATTTTCTACCTTTCAGTATAATCACTTTCCTTTATGAACACAAATGAAAATGCTTTCTAGAAAGAATCCCCGGCTGCCGAAAAGTTTTCCGCAGCTGGGGATTCTTTTTCAGGTTTCGTGCATTACTCCATCAAATCCACAAAAGCCTCTGGGTTCAGATTTGAATTCACAAGAAATTGAATTTGCTCGTCGCGGTCCATCCAGCGAAATTCGACAAGACTGATGCCCGCCTGCGCAAGAGCGATCACTCGTTCTTCAAAGGCTTCGTAGTCCATCACATGGGCAAACATTGCATAATCTGCCGCCAATTCCATGGCGTCCAGATCACCACTGCCATCAAAATCAAACACATCGCCAAAAAATCCGTTCATGGTAGTTGCTCCTTTCTATGTCAAACACATTTTCTCTCACTCATACTCGCCATATTCGCAGCCGACGTGGTTGGCGTAAACTTGGTCGATGAGGCGCCAGCGGCCGTGGCGGCGCTGGTAGAGTTTGACGGTGCCTTGGCCGGTGCCGCCGTTCCAGAGGCGGGTGTGGCGTTTATAGCCGTCGGGGGATTCGTAGTTGATGAGGAGCATGTCGGCTTTGCGGCAGGTGATGTCGACGATCATTTTGGCACGGAAGGTGGTTTGGACGACGTGCCAGATGATGTGGGTGTCGGTTTCGCGGCAGTCGAAGTGGGTGCGGCTGCCGGTCCAGAATTTGCTGAAGTTGAATTCGTAGTCCTGGCCTTCGTAGTAGAATTGGCCGAGGAGTTTGCGGCCGAGGGCGATGCCGAAGGCCTTCGGATTGCCGCCGCCGATTTCGAAAACGCTGTTGTGCAGGCGCTTGCCGGTGGCTTTGCTGATGAGGTCGTTCGAAGAAAGCCAGACCCATGGCGAGGTGAAGTCGCCACCCCAGTTTTTGTCGGCGTTGCCGTAGCAGTCTTCGGGGCGCACGATGTACTCTTCGCCGTTCAGGCGCAGCCAGCCTTCGAAGGCGGTTTTCATGCCTTCGGCGTGCCAGAACATTTCAAATGCGTTGAGCCGACGGAAAAAGGATGAGGCGCCGTAGCCAACGTTGTAGGCCACTTGCTTGTCGATGCGAATGTCCCATTCCATGGTGCCAGCGTCACTCATCCATTCAGGGTGCGCCTTGGCGTCCGCTTCAGAGACGGTGACGCGCCCGCTCATGTGCGTTTCGGAGCAGGTGCAGTCGCCGGCCGTCAAGTGGAAAGGCACACCGTCGCTGACGCGGACTTGCGACCAGGGAAAGAACCGGTGGAGCTGCCCCTTTGGGTCGCCCCAGAAGCCAACGTTGACCATGCAGTAGGACGGGCGGCGTCCGGCGCTGCGCCCTGCGGGATCGTTCCAGACGAGCACGGGCTCGGCCTGAGCGTGGGCCGGATTGCAGAGGAAGTATTCAATATAGAAGCTCTTTGCTTCGCCAGTCTTGGCGTGGTGGGCGGTGAAAGAATGCCACCACCAGTCGTAGCCTTTCTTTGCCAGCGGGCCTTTGAGCATATAGGCGTCGCGTGTGATGTCGCTTTTATTCATCATGCAGCCTCCTTAATAAGTGCCGATCATGAGGCACAAGTTCTTACTTTCCAGTATACGCCATCCTGCGCGCGCTGGCAAACGTGCGCATAAAAAAAGCTCACGCCGAGAGGGAAACGACGTGAACTTGTGTGGGTTTAGGAGTGCTGCAATCGTGGGCTTTTTTGCTGCTGTTTGCACTGTGCCTTTTCAGCATGCTGTTCCAGCTGCTTTTCGTGCAGATAAAGGACGATGCAGATCACTGTCAAAATGGCTTCCACCAATGGCTGCGCGGCAATGACGCCGGAGAGCTGCCAGTAGTGGTTCAAAACAACGACCGCTGGAATAAAGAGCACCACATTGCGCAGGATGGTGATGGTGAGCGAGCGCAGGGCTTTGCCCAGCGCCTGGAAATAGCTGGTAACCATGTTGATGACGCTGACCAGCGGCGCCGACAGGCACAGGATGCGCAGGAAGAACGCCGTCTGCTGAATGAGGGCTGCTTCATGCAGGAAAATGGCCGACAGCTGCACCCCGAAAGCCAGGAAAATCGCCGTAAAAACAGCTCCCAGCACAATGCCATAGAGAATCGAAAGGCGCACCGTTGCAAACATGCGTGGTCGCTCCTCGGCGCCATAATAGTAGCCGATGAGCGGTGTGACCCCTTGCGACAGACCCACCAGAAGCATGATCGGCACGCTGTCGATTTTGTAGGCGATGCCATAGGCCGCCACAGCATCGGACCCATAGATGGCAATGTAGTTGTTAAGGACAATATTGGCAGCGCTCATGAGAATGGTGATCAGCGAGCCTGGAATGCCAATACTCACCACACTGCGTACCATCTCAGCATGAGGATGGAACTGGCGCAGGGACAGCGGCATCAGGTCGCTGCCGCGGCGCGCTTCCTGCACCATGCAGACAAGGTAATACACCGTTGCGCAGGCAAAGCCCAGCGATGTTGCCAGCGCTGCGCCGGCGGTGCCCCATTGCAGCAGGTTGATAAAAACAAAATCCAGCACGATGTTGATGGCGTTCCCCAAAACCAGGCCCACGGTGCCTTGTTTGATCAACCCCACAGAGCGAAACAGGTGCACAAACCCATTGGCCAGCATGATGAACGGCGCACCAAGGAAAATGTACAGCAGATAATCGCAGGTATAGCCCATGTTTTCCGCATCGGCACCAGCCAGGCGTGCCAGCGGCGTCATAAGCACAAGCCCTGCCGCCAAGACCACCACCCCTGCCAGAACCATGGCATAGAGGCAGAAGTTCATGGTTTGCTCGGCCTTTTGCGGCTTGCCTTCTCCCAATAGACGGGCAATCACACTGCTGCCGCCCATGCCAAAGATGCAGGCGATGGACATGATGATGAGCAAAATTGGCGCGCACAGCGTCACGGCGGCAATCATGGCTGGCGTCTTTGTCAGCGACACGAAAAAGGTATCGGCCATGTTATAAATGAGTGTGGTCAGCTGACCGAGCATCGCCGGCAGACCCACACGAAAAATGGCTTTTGACAATTTCTTTTCTTCAAATACAGATGGCATGTTTGATCTCCTCTCTTGTAAGCAGAGCGATTATACCGTACAATGAAAGGAAATAACCGGACATTTGTCTTGTTTGGAGGGTATCATGCAAAAAATCTACGATCAAAAAGCCATCGCCGACGCTCTGCATCAAAGCCGCTATGGCGAAGTGCTGCAGAATCTTGACGTGCCACTTTTTCTCGTGCAGTACGACAAAGGCGAACTGGTCACTGCACCATTTCTGCCGGGAACATGGTTCCAGGTCGTCGTGCAGGGCAGCCTCGCCATCTATATCATTCGCAGCAACGGCGCCCGCTATGCGCTGTCCAGCGGCGGCAAGGATTATATTCTCGGCGACATGGAGCTTTTCGAAAGCAACGGCGGCAACATCTACACCGAAGCCAGCACACCGCTGCGCTGCCTCACCCTCTCCCTCGACGAAAACCGCGACACCCTCCTCACCAACAACGCCTTTCTAGAGCTCATCGGCGCCAGCCTGGCCAAGAAAATGGCCCTCATCACCGAGCTGGACGCCGCTCCCAGTTCTCTGTCCGACCGCGTCCTCTCCTACATGCGCTACCGCTGCCCCGACGGCATCCTCAAAGGCGTCGAAAAAACCGCCTTTCACCTCCACTGCAGCCCCCGCCAGCTCCAGCGCATCCTCAACCGCTTCACCCAGGAAGGCCAAATCAAAAAAATCGGCAAAGGCATCTACCGTCTGCTGTGAAAAGATCTAAAAATTTTCCCAGTGTATACAATGTGTTGTATGCACTGGGATTTTTTTATTAATGTAGCTTTCTTCTTTCAGCGCGACCATCCACTTCTCAGCGCGACCATCCACTTCTCAACGCGACCGTCCGCTTCTCAACGCGACCATCTGCTTCTCAACGCGACCGTCTGCTTCTCAACGCGACCGTCTGCTTCTCAACGCGACCGTCTG